>NZ_CP127385.1:0-318750 GCF_030378205.1 Bradyrhizobium sp. NP1 | reverse complement strand
GCGTTTCCGCAAAAGGAGCGCGACGAGTACATGCGGGCGCTCGAGGCGTTCTATGATCGTGTCGAGCAGGCGGCGCGCAGCGGCCGCGATACGCCGGCAAGCCGCTGTCTGGAGCCCGGCAACCGCTGGAATCCGATGATCGACGCGATCTCGACCTATGTGAACGGCAGCGAGCTCGACCAGGTCTCGATCCTCGATCTCGACGCCTATGTGGACACCAACATCAACTGGCGGGTGCGCCGCGGCTATGGTGCGCTGATCGCGGCCTATGGCGCGCCCTGCCCGCTGGCGCTTTCCTGCAACGTCACCCTGATCGATTATTCAGGCCAGGACATCCGCATCGGGACATCACGGGGCACGCTGACCGCGCGCAAGGTCATCGTCACCGTGCCGACCAATCTGATCGCGGATCAGGCGATCCGCTTCTCGCCCGCGCTGCCGGCCAAGGTCGATGCCGCGGCCGCGCTGCCGCTCGGCCTCGCCGACAAGGTGACGCTGGCGCTGGAGGAGCCCGAAGCGCTGCCCAAGGAAGGCAATCTGCGCGGCGCCACCATGCGCACCGAGATGGGCACCTATCATCTGCGCCCGTTCGGCCAGCCCTGCATCGAGGGCTTTTTCGGCGGCCGTTTTGCAAGAGCGCTGGAGGACAAGGGCGACGGCGCGATCGCGGCATACGCGATCGACGAGATCGTCTCGTTCCTGGGCAACGACATCAGGCGCAAGCTGAAGCCGCTGAAGGAGTCGCGCTGGGCGCATGATCCGTTCGCGCGCGGCTCCTATTCGCACGCCCTGCCCGGCCACGCGGGAAAGCGGGCCATGCTCGCCACCCCCGTGGACGGCAGACTGTTCTTCGCGGGCGAGGCCACCTCGCCGCACTTCTTCTCCACCGCCCACGGCGCACGGGACAGTGGCGAGCGCGCGGCCAAGGAAGTGCTGGCGGCCGTCCGAGACAGTTGAGATTTGACGGAACATACCATGAACAACTATACTTTCTGGGAAGAATCGCTGACAGGTTGTCAATTGTCGTCCCAGCGAGGAATGTCGTATGGCCCGCTCCCATCATTCGGTTGAGTTCGAGGAACTTCGGCTCAAGACAGGACTATCCCGGAGCGAAACGGCTAACCTGTTAGGGGTCACAGAACGCACCATCATTCGATACGAGAATGGCGAGTCGCGCCCGTCTCCAATCGCAATCAAATGGCTTCAGGAGCATCTTGCGAAACTGCCGGAAAAGCGACCGAAGCCCGCAGCGTTCAAGTTCATTGATCTGTTCGCAGGAATTGGCGGCCTACGTTTGGGCTTCGATGCCATTAGGGGCCAGTGTGTTTTCACGTCCGAATGGGACAAATACAGCCAGATGACCTATCGCGAGAATTTCGGTAGCGATCACCCGATAGCTGGCGACATCCGGGAGTTTTCGAAGGATCCGTCTCTGATCCCGGCGCATGACGTTCTGCTGGCCGGCTTCCCATGTCAGCCATTCTCGATCGCAGGCGTGTCCAAGAAGAACGCACTGGGACGGCCACATGGCTTTCTCTGCGACACGCAAGGAACGTTGTTCTTCGATCTCGCGCAGATCATTGCTTATCATCAGCCTTCGGCATTTTTGCTGGAGAACGTGAAAAACCTTCAACGCCACGACAAAGGACGAACGTTTGCGACAATCGTCAATGTTCTGCGAAACGAGCTCGGCTACGAAGTCCACCATCGCGTCATCAGCTCGGCGCCGTGGGTCCCTCAGAAGCGCGAGCGCATTTTCATTGTCGGATTTCGCAAGAGTAGCAAGTTTGATTTCGATCAACTACCCGTCCCCGAAGAGGGCCCGAAGTTGCGATCAATCCTGGATCCTAACGAAAGCGTTGATCCGAAGTACACGTTAACGGCACATCTTTGGAACTATTTGAAAGACTACAAGGAAAAGCACCAGGCAAAGGGCAACGGGTTTGGCTATAGCCTGTTCGGGCCAGGCGATGTGGCGCGCACGCTCTCGGCTCGATATTTCAAGGACGGATCGGAGGTGCTGATCGCACAGTCGAACAAGCGACCGCGACGGCTAACCCCGCGCGAGTGTGCACGCCTCATGGGCTTCCAGCACGTCGACGGGTCGGACTACCGTATCCCTGTATCGGACACGCAGGCCTACAAGCAATTCGGCAACGCTGTTGTGGTCCCGGTCGTGAAAGCGGTGGCCGAACTGATGAAGCCACACATCCTTGCAGCTGTCGAGCATCGGGCGATCAAGAAACCCGCAAGACAACCCGAGCTTCCCTTCGTTCGGGAGAAGGACCAGGCCTTCGTCTATGGCTGACGTTGTTTCGGCCGAGGTCCGAAGCCGGATGATGGCTGGCATCCGCGGCAAGAACACAAAGCCCGAAATGATCATCCGGCGAGGCCTCCATGCGAGAGGCTTCCGCTATCTCCTTCACGACAAACGCCTACCGGGAAAGCCGGACCTTGTCTTCCCCAAGCACCGGGCGGTAATCTTCGTGCACGGATGCTTCTGGCACGGGCATGGTTGTCATCTGTTCAAATGGCCGAAAACTCGAAAGGAATTCTGGCGAAAGAAGATCGAGCGGAATCGAATGGTTGACGCGGCAGCGCTTGCCGCTCTTCTTGGAACGAACTGGCGCATCGGTCTCGTGTGGGAGTGCGCTCTCAAGGGCCGCGAAGCAATCCCAGCCGACTTGCTCACTGGCAAGATATCCTGCTGGCTCTGCTCGCAACGAAAATGCATAGAGCTGCGGGGAACGGTCACGAAATGAAAAGCGGCTATTTGTCCGAATATTTTATTGGAGCAGCTGCAAAGACCTTGGCCGGAACTGAGGTGGACCCCGAAACTTCGCGAGGACATGAGTATCAGGGAGTGGACGCATTCCGAGAATTTCTCGGCTCGCCAGATAATAAGCAAAAAATTCCTGTCACCTATATTTGGCTGGAAGACGATTCGCCCCCTGCACGGTTCGACCTCGAAGGCACTTGGTATAACAGCCGCAAAAATCAGCCTCATAGAGAGCCGGAATACAGATTGTATTATCCGGCGGCCGCCGAGGAAGTCGTACGAAGAGCTCGTGCCGGTGACACACTTTTCTTTTGCTTGCCAAAGAAAGGCCCTTTGCTTGCAGTCAGTTGCGCCAGCGGCAGCGCCACAGAGCAGCAGCTTTTTTGGCTTTTTGGACTCAAGGCTAAGAGCGACCGCTTTGATACAAGCAAGCGCGACCTCAGGCGCGAACGTGGCCAAGAACTATCATTCACCGCCCGCTATATTCTTGAACTGGTAGGTATTGAGGCGATCCTCACAGAGGACGAATGGCTGGATCCTCTCCTCAAACAGTTCGGCCCTGAATTTCCGTTGACAGCGGATTTCTCAGAGTTCGCCAGGAAGCATTCTCCCAAAACCGACCCTAAGGCTGATCCAGACCATGCGTTAGCGACCTGGATCGAATTTGAGGAACGCTTGTTCCGCACGCTCGAACGCTACATCGTAGGCCAACGAATTCAACAAGGATTTATGAGGGGCAGGAAAGCGGACGTCGACGAGTTCGTAAGCTTTTCGTTGAGTGTCCAAAATCGAAGAAAGTCGAGGGTAGGTTTTGCGCTTGAGCACCACTTGGCCGCTGTATTCAAGTCAAATTCCCTTAGATTTCAGCGCGGCTCCACGACGGAGAACAACAACAAGCCCGACTTTCTTTTCCCCGGGACTGCCGAGTACGTAAACTCGAAGTTTCCGGCCTCGAAGCTGGTGATGCTTGGTTCAAAATCCACCTGCAAGGATAGATGGCGTCAGGTGCTCTCTGAAGCAAAGCGTATCGAGCGCAAGCATCTCTTCACCTTGGAGCCTGGAATATCCGAAAGTCAGACGTCGGAAATGAAGGCCAAGCAATTGCAGCTTGTCTTGCCGAGTTCCTTGCACGAAACGTACAAACCAACTCAGCAAAGATGGCTTATGAATTTGAAAGAGTTTATGAAGTTTGTGTCGTCAACACAAACTTGATAGGCGACCTTACCGCATCTCCCTACTCCATCACCCTCGCCCGCATGTCGGCATCCGGCACGAAGCATGTCTCGTACTTGCCGAAGATCCGGTAGCGGTTCTTCGCGACGAGGTTATAGACCGCGTTGCGCAGCGGCCTTGGCACCGCGAACAGGGCGCGCGTCCAGCGCCAGCCCGGCAGGCTCGACAGCACGGTGAGCGCGCCATCGGATTTGAAGTAAGCGATGCCGCCATGGATCACGGCGTTGGTGTCGGGATCAGCGGGATCGATGCCGAAGGCCTGCGCGAGGCGCGTGCCGTAGGCCGACTGGATCTGGGTGAAGCGGAAGCGCGCCACAGTGTCGCGGGTCATCACGAAGCGGATCCAGCGCGAGCAGAACACGCAGACGCCGTCATAGAGGATTACATCATCGTCGGGCCATCGGCTCATCAGGGCTCATCCCGTCATCGCTTTTTCGCCGCCGCCGGCTGGCCCAGGCGCAACGCGCTATCGAGCGCGCCATCGGCAAGCATCACGCCGCTTTCCGTTTCGGCGAGCCAATGGCCTTCGCTCCCCGAAGCGCCCAGCATGCGGAAATCGAGCTTGCCGCCGGCTGCGCGAAAAGCGTCCGCAAGCCGCCTCGACAGGTCAGGCGAAAAATATGTGTCGTTGGCCGCGACCAGCCAGGTCACCGGCACGCGCGCCGCGCGGCCGAATTCGCCCGCCGCGGCAAGCAGCGTATGCGGCGCGCAGACGCGGTTTTCCATATCGTTGGCATGGCCACCGCGCCCCGGCGCAAATGCAATGATCGCAGCGATCCCTTTCGTGTCCTCGCCGGCAAGCGCCAGCGCGCCCCAGCCGCCGCCGGAATGGCCGATAATCACCGCGCCGTCGTTTCGAATGAAGGGCTGCGCGAGCGCAAACTTCAGCGCCACGGCGATCTGCTCCGCGGTAGCGCGGCCGGCGCGCGCATAGTCCGCCTCGTCGCAGCCGCCCTGGTCCTCCAGGTAAGGGCCGCCGGTTGCGCCATGGCCGAGCCGTTCCGGCACCAGCACGGCGAAGCCGCGGGCGACGAGGTACGCCGCAAGCGGGCGATATTCCGGCTGCGGCATTTGCGCGCGTCGCAACACGTTCTGAGTCGTCGCATGCGCGATCAACGCAAGGCGAAACGGCCCTTCGCCCGGCGGGCGGAACAGCATTGCATGCGCCGGCGTCGCGGCATCCGGCGTCGGCACCAGCCAGGGCTGTTCGCGATCCGGCGCGCCTTCGGCACCCGCCGGGCCGAGCGGCGGCTGCGCCAGCACGGCTGGCGCGACAAGACCTAGACAGACCACCAAAAGGCGAATTGTGAACAAGTTCATGGATCGGGAGGCCCCCAGGGCCCTGCAAGGATTTCGTGACCAGACACCGCACGGCGAATCAAATCCAGCGCATATTTCCGTGAGAGAAAAACCGCGCGTGCAGATTGGTGCTGATGTCTTGCACATCTGTCGGCTGCGGCCCTGACCGCCACGGGTGACGTTCTGTCCTTTTTCGGTACATCCGACCCCAAAAACTGATGCAAAAAGTCCACAGGTTAATCGATAATTAAGGATAGACCTTGAAGCGAGCCCGACGACTTGCTTTGATTGGCAACCATGAGCACTACCCTGATCGAAGTCCGGCCGGCCAAGCCCGCTGACGCAGCAGCGGTGGCGTCGACCCATGACGAAGCCTGGCGCTCGGCCTATCAGGGCATCATCCCCGGCGCCGAACTGGAAAAGCTGATCAACCGCCGCGGCCCGCATTGGTGGGACAGCGCGATCCGCAAGGGCAGCCGCGTCAGCGTGCTGGTGTTCGGCGACAAGATCGCAGGCTATGCCAATTACGGCCGCAACCGCGCCCGCAGCCTGCACTTCGACGGCGAGATCTATGAGCTTTATCTGCGCCCCGAGTTTCAGGGCCTCGGCTTCGGCCGCCGGCTGTTCGCTGCAGCCAAGCGCGACCTGCTGCAGAGCGGGCTGAAGAGCATGGTGGTCTGGGCGCTCTCCGACAACGATCCGGCGACGGAGTTTTATCGCGCGCTTGGCGGCCGCATGGTGGCGCGCTCTTCCGAGAAGTTCGGGCCCAAGTCGCTCGACAAGGTCGCCTTCGCCTGGACGAACTGACCGACCCTTCGGCGTCCAGACGCTCTCTCTAGCTCTCAAGCTGTACGGAGCCAGCCATGCGCATTGACGCCATCCCGATCGGGATCGATCCGCCGCGCGAGGTCAATGTCATCATCGAGGTGCCGGTCGGCGGCGAGCCGATCAAGTACGAGATGAACAAGGAAGCGGGCACGCTGGTGGTCGACCGCTTCCTCTATACGGCGATGCGCTATCCCGGCAATTACGGCTTCATCCCGCATACGCTGTCCAACGACGGCGATCCCTGCGACGTGCTGGTCGCCAACACCCGCGCCATCGTGCCGGGCGCCGTCATCAGCGTGCGGCCGGTCGGTGTGCTGCTGATGGAGGACGAGGCCGGCGGCGACGAGAAGATCATCGCGGTGCCCTCGTCGAAACTGACCCAGCGCTACGACAAGGTGAAGAGCTACAGCGACCTGCCCGACATCACGCTGGCGCAGATCCAGCACTTCTTCGAGCACTACAAGGATCTCGAGCAGGGCAAATGGGTGAAGGTGCTGCGCTGGGGCCCCGCTGAAGACGCGCACCGGCTGATCGAGGAAGGCATCGCGCGGGCGAGGAAAGGGTAGGGGCCGCGGCTCCTCAGCTCTCCGCGCAGGAACGGGGAGAGCGGGAAGGCAAACTCACACCGCGGGCTTCGGCACGCCCGCGATCGCGCAGGCTGCGCGCAGCGTATTCACCAGAAGGCACGCCACCGTCATCTGGCCGACGCCACCCGGGACCGGGGTGATCGCGCCTGCGATCTGGGATGCTTCGGCAAAGGCGACGTCGCCGACCAGCCGCGTCTTGCCGTCGGCCGCGGGAATCCGGTTGATGCCGACGTCGATCACGGTGGCGCCGGGCTTGATCCAGTCGCCGCGCACCATCTCCGGCTTGCCGACCGCGGCATACACGAGGTCGGCGCGCGCGGTGAGCGCGGGCAGGTCGCGCGAGCGCGAATGCGCGATCGTCACCGTGGCGTTTTCATTGAGCAGGAGCTGCAGGAGAGGGCGGCCGACCAGGTTGGAGCGGCCGATCACGATCGCGTTCATGCCTTCCAGCGAGGCGTGCACGCTCTTGCTCAGGATGATGCAGCCGAGCGGGGTGCACGGCGCCAGCGCCGCAAAGCCGCCGGCGAGCCGCCCGGCATTGTGCGGATGCAGGCCGTCGACGTCCTTTGCCGGATCGATCGCGTTGATGATGGTTTCGGTGTGAAGCGATTTCGGCAGCGGCAGCTGCACCAGGATGCCGTGCACGTTTCGGTCGCGGTTGAGCCTGTCGATCAGCGCCAGCAGCTCGGCCTGCGGCACGTCGGCCGGCAGCTTGTGCTCGAAGGAGGCCATGCCGGCGTCCTGCGTCTGCTTGTGCTTGCTGCGGACGTAGACTTCGCTGGCGGGATCGTTGCCGACCAGCACGACGGCAAGCCCCGGGGTCAGGCCGTGCTCGCGCCTGACCCGCGCCACCTCGCCGGCGGCGCGGGCGCGCAGCTCGGCGGCGATCGCTTTTCCATCGATGATCTTGGCGGTCATCTCACTCCTTCGCAGTCAGAACGCGCAAGGCCTCGCCGAGCGCCGTGGGGTCGCCGTCGACCGCGACCTGCTTGATCCGCGAGGTCGCACCCGACAGCAGCCTCACCCGCGCCTTGGGCACGCCCAGCGATTTCGCCAAAAGCTCCATCACCGCGCGATTGGCCTCGCCGCCTTCGGCCAGCGCGCGCACGCGGATCTTCACCACGCTGCGGCCGTCGGCCAGGGTCTCGATCCCGTCGATATCGTCACGGCCGCCGCGCGGCGTCACCCGTAACGCCACGCTGATGCCGCCGGCCGAGTAGCGCCAGGGAAACGTCGATCGAAGCGTCGAGCGCAGCATCGACCGTCCGCAGCCGATCAGAACACGCTCGGATAGACGTAATAGGTGATCACCCGCTGGATGAACATGATGATCAGGATCAGGATGATCGGCGAGATATCGAGGCCGCCGAGATTGGGCAGCACCGAGCGGATCGGCGCCAGCACCGGCTCGGTGATCCGGTAGAGAAACTCCGCGACCGCCGAGACGAACTGGTTGCGCGTGTTGACCACGTTGAAGGCGATCAACCAGGACAGGATCGCAGCAGCGATCAACAGCCAGATGTAGAGATCGAGGACGATGAGGATGATATCGAGGAGGGCGCGCATGAGGGCTCGAGGGGGGTTTCGGTCGCGAAATGGGCCTTCCGCGTAGATATCGGTTCCCCCCCTTCCAAACAAGGGAACTGGCGGGCAAATGATCGCGAAAACCGCGTGCCCGCGTTCTTGACTTGACCTTGGGCCGGACGGTAAATGACCCCGTTTGTCGGCCGCTTTCCAGCATAAGCGGCCGCGATGGGGCCATAGCTCAGCTGGGAGAGCGCATCGTTCGCAATGATGAGGTCGGCGGTTCGATCCCGCCTGGCTCCACCACGCTTCGCCCTTCGGGCTTCGCGTGGCACAACCCACAAGCGTTGAAAGGCGAAGCGGGCGGCGCGGCGTAGCGCGTCGACGTCGATAGGGGCGAAGACGGGCTCTCTCCACAGATCAGCCTTGCCAAAGATCCGCCTTGGCAATTCGCCGCGGCTGTGAAGCCGTTACTCCGCCGCCTGCGACATCACCGACAGCGGCATCAGACGCAGCCAATTGTCGATGAATTCGGCAAGCCAGGCGCGTTCGGCCGCATCATGCACCGCGCGGCCCTCGAAGTGCAGGTGGCGCGGCTGCGCGCCGGGCAAGTCCATCTCGCCACGCGTGGTCCAGCCGTGCATCATCGCCAGCGTCACGTCGGGATGAAACTGCAGCCCGAACGCGTCGCCGGCGCGAAACGCCTGGACCGGAAAATCGTCGCCTTCGGCCAGAAGCTCGGCGCCGCAAGGCAGCGCGAAACCCTCCCGGTGCCAGTGATAGACGCGGGCCGGCCAGTTGGCGCAGAGACGCCGCCCGGCCGCGGTGGGGCGGATCGGGTAGTAGCCGATCTGGGTCATTCCTGCCGGATGCGGCGCGACAGGTGCGCCGAGCTGCCGCGCCAGCATCTGCGCGCCGAGGCAGATGCCAAGAAACGGCCGCTGCTCGCGCAGTGGAATTTCGATCCAGTCGATCTCGGTACGAATGTAGTCGTCGGCATCATTGGCGCTCATCGGACCGCCGAAGATGACCGCGCCGGCGTGGCCATCGAGGGTTTCCGGCAGTCCATCGCCGAAGCGCGGGCGGCGGACATCGAGCCGATAGCCAAGCGCCCGCAGCACGTTGCCGATCCGGCCCGGCGTCGAGCTTTCCTGGTGCAGCACGATCAGGACCGGCAGCCGGCCGGCCTGATGCGAAGGCGCAGCCGGCTGCCGTACCGGAAAGGGCACGACGGTTTGTCCAATATTCCTGTTTGACCGGAACGACATTGGATTTCGCTTGGCAATTTGAGCCGTATTTTAGCTAACGGAGCGTTAACGGCCCGTGAGCTCGCGCACACGGAGGTGCGAAGCAAGTCGCGGGCCAGACGCAGGCCGCGCGACGGTCAGCGCTTGCGCAATTGAAAGCCGGCGACGGCGGCAAGGATGAAGCCGCGCGGAAACAGCCGCAGCAGGAACGGCACGAGCCGGATGCCCCAGCCCGGCAGCACGATGCGCTTGTTCGCCATCAGCCCGCGATAGCCCAATTTGGCGACCTTGGCTGGCGAGACATTGAGCACGGCCGAGTCGAAACCCGGCTGGAAGCCGGCGCGGTCCTGGAACTCGGTCGGCACCGGACCCGGACAGAGCGCGGTGACGCGGACGCCGCTTCGAGCAAGCTCGGCGCGCAACGCCTCGCTGAACGACACCACGTAAGCCTTCGAGGCGTAGTACACGGCCATTCCGGGACCGGGCAGGAAGCCCGCGACCGAGCCGACATTGAGAATGCCGCCGCGATGGCGGATCAGGCTGCTTGCGAAGCGCAGCGACAGGTCGGTGAGCGCGCGGATGTTGACGTCGATCATGCCGAGCTGCTCGGCGCGGTCCTTCTTGATCGCTTCGCCGAACACGCCATAGCCGGCATTGTTGACGAGATATTCGACTTCCACGCCCTGGGCGTCGAGCTCGGCGGCGATTTTGTCGCAGGCACCGGGTTGTCCGAGGTCGCAAGCGATCACGATGGGCGGCCCACCACCGGCGCTGCCGAGCTCGGCCGCAAGCGCCGTCAGGCGATCAAAACGTCGCGCAGCAATCGCCACGCGGTGACCGTGGGCCGCGAAAACACGCGCCAACTCCGCGCCTATACCCGATGAGGCACCGGTAATCAGCGTCACACGTTCCGTCACGATCTGCCGCTCTTAAATCAACAGGGAAATATCCGATTGCGGCGGCACGAGAGCATAGGCGTGCACCCCGAGGCAAGCCGCCCCCGGGCATCTCATGGTGGGTAAACCGGCATAACCGCCTTGGAATGCCTGATTTTTCGCGTGTCCCGGCGCCCCGCGACCCCGAACATTAAAGTTTGGTTATTCAGGCGTAACGAGCCGAAAAGACGGCCCGGCGCAGAGGCTCAGCTCTCGGACGGCTGGCGCGCGGCAGCAACACGATGCTTGAGCTCGATCCGGTCGCGCGAGGACACCGCGAGCAGGTCGGCGGCGCGCCACACCACATTGTCCTCGAACTCGCTGACCTGGCCGTCGGCATAGACCAGCTCCCACATCATCTCGACGATGCGGATGCGGCCGGGCTCGTCGACTTCGCGCATGATGACGCTGGTGAAATGGTAGAGGTCGACCGCTTCGCCTTCAACCAGCGTCGCCGAAGCGATGAGCTGGTCGGCTGCGCCGCGATCGAGGCCGAAGTGACTCTCGATCAGGCTGTGCAGCTTGCGCTTCTCGGCCGCCGACGGCTCGCCGTCGAGCGAGATCACGTGGATCAGGAGCGCGGTCGCCGCCAGCCGATAGCCGGCATCGTCGAAGGCGCGGTTGCCGTGCGGCGAAACGACGTCGGCAATGAATTGGCGGAGTCCGTCGAGCATCGCTTCCTGCCAGATGATACGGGCCGTCCGTCGCGGCGGCCCTGATGGTCCGATTCTAACATCGATGACGGGTAGGGCGCGAACGCCAGATCCACGCCACACGTGGATATATGAGTGGAAAAGCCCGCAAGCGCAATCGGAACACGGCCGCGCTGAAATTACCGATCGGCAATGGTCGCTCGTGCCTAAAAGATCAAGGTATCTCGTAGACCAGCACCTTGTCGGCGATCCCGCGCAGCGCCGCTTCCTTCGGGATCGGCCTGATCGCTTCGCGGTCGAGGATTTCGGCAACCGCAGGGGCATCGATCACAGGACCGGTAATGTGCATCTCCTGCGCGGTCGACAGGCTCTGCACGCGGGCCGCGATGTTGACGGTCTGGCCAAAATAGTCCTGCCGCTCGTTGAGCATCACCGCAAGACACGGCCCCTCGTGAATCCCGATCTTGACCACGAGATCGGTGGTGCCGCGCTCGGCGTTGAGCTTCTCCATCGCCGCGCGCATGCGCAGGCCCGCAACGATCGCATGTTCGGGCCGGATGAAGGTCGCCATCACGGCATCGCCGATGGTCTTCACCACGGCGCCCTTCTCCGAGGAGATGATCTCCAGCAGGGCCCGGAAATGCGCGCGCACCAGATCGAACGCGGCGAGGTCGCCGACCCGCTCATAGAGCGCAGTCGAGCCCTTCAGGTCGGTGAACAGGAAGGTCAGCGAGGTGATCTTGAGGCGCTGATCGACATTGAGGTTGTCGGCCTTGAAGACGTCGCGGAACGTCTGGTTCGACAGCATCCGCTTCGCGGTGAGGAACGGCCGGCGCTTGCCCAAAAGCCGATGCAGCGCGTCGCCTGCGATGAAGACGGACGGCAGCACGCGCACGTCGGCCTGGTTGTCGAGCGACAGCCGCAACGGTCCGGGGCGCAGCGTCATGTTGCCGGTCGGCGGATGCGCCTTGTTGTAGACCAGCGACAATTGCTGGCGCTCCTTGGTCGGCTCGCCCTGCACGTCGATGAAATGCGCCGCGTGCGTCACCGGCTCGAACACGATGATGAACTCGGACGGCAGTTGCAGCGACAGCACGGCCTTCTCGCCGGCCGGCAGCTCGAGCGCATCCAGCGTGACTTCGTCGGTCAGCGCGGCAAACGAATCCTTGTTGAGATCGATGCCCGAGCTCCAGAACACCTGCTTGAAATATTCCCACAGCGGCAGGCTGTGCGGATCATGCGCGGCAATGCGCCGGACGCGCGGGCTGACGGTGAAGGCGACCTCGACCTGCTCGTCGACGGAGGCCTCATAGCCGCAGGCGCACAGCCCGCAGTGATAGTCGTCATGGCGGAGCGATTTGAGGGTCGAATGCGCATCCAGCACGCCGCCGCAGCCAGGGCACAGCACGTTCCAGGTGAGATCGAACAGGCCCATCCGCGATGCGTGCAGGAAGCCCGAGATCGCCTGCTCCTCGTCGAGGCCGGCCCGCTTTGAAAAATCCAGCACGTTGATGCGGTTGAGCTCGTGGTCCTCGCCGTTTGCGATCAGGCGCGAAATGGCTTCGGCGACCGCCGGATCGGCCGTCTGCTTCAATACCGAGATCTGGGCCTGTATGTCGCTCATGCCAAGCAATTAGATGGGATCACCCGGCAGGGGCCGCAATGCCCATAGGGGCCCGGCCCCGAGCCGATCAAATTCTAGCGCACTATCTTGACGTTTTTTCTTCGCACCAGCCAGTCCTTCGATCGGCGGCCTAGTGCCCGCTTTCCGAAGTTCGCGATGCATCGCCGCGAGTTCGTGCACGAACTTCGGAAAGCAAAGGGCACTCGCAAATCTATGATTCCAGTGCCGCTTTCGATCTGACGTTCCTGAGACCATCTCGCCCCACCCGGTGCAGGAACTTTAGATCGGCGGCACTAGCGCGATGTGAGGGTAAACATGGGTGACCGGTCGGGCTGGGTGGTGACGACGCCGACCGGCACGACCGGTTCCTTGTCCAGGAGATCGACCCGGAAATTCGCGATCAGCTTGGCCAGCGCGATGGTCGCCTCGACCAGCGCGAAATGCGCGCCGATGCAGACCCGCGGGCCGACGCCGAACGGCAGATAGGCGAAGCGGTCGGGCGGCGGCGCGCCCGGCATGAAGCGCGCGGGGATGAAGGCATTGGGCTCGCGCCAGAGCTTTTCATGCCGATGCAGGATCCACGGGGCAATCAGGATCACGTCGCCCTTGCGGATCGTCCGCCCGGCCACGGTGTCGGGCCCGATCGCCGCGCGCGCGATCAGGAAGGCCGGCGGATAGAGCCGCATGGTCTCGTCGATCACGGCGCGGGTGAGCTTCAGCCGCTCGATGTCGAGCGCGCCCGCAGCCGCGACCCCCTTCACCTCGTCGGCGACCTGCTGCTGGGTCGCAGGATCGAGCGCCAGCAGATACAGCGTCCAGAACAGCGCGGTCGCCGTGGTCTCGTGGCCGGCGAGGATCATGGTCGCGACCTCGTCGCCGAGCTGCGTCTCGCTGAAGGCCGCGCCGGTCTCGGGGTCGCGCGCGGTGTCCATCAGGTCGAACAGGTCGCGCGGCGGCGCGCCCTCGGTCTTGCCGCTCGCGCGCCGCTCGGCCATCAGCATGGCGACGAAGCGCGTCCAGCGCTTGCGGAAGCGCGCCCGGCCGAAATCCCGCGGGCTCGGCCAGGACAACGGCAGCACCACGTCGAGCAGATGCGGAGCTGCGAGCGTGTCGGCGTACTCCATCACGAAGTCGCGCAATGTCGCGCCGTG
Source organism: Bradyrhizobium sp. NP1 (assembly GCF_030378205.1). NCBI lineage: Bacteria > Pseudomonadati > Pseudomonadota > Alphaproteobacteria > Hyphomicrobiales > Nitrobacteraceae > Bradyrhizobium > Bradyrhizobium sp. NP1. The sequence continues at coordinate 304,890 of NZ_CP127385.1, read as the reverse complement.
GCGGTCCATCTCGAAGGAGAACATCGTGCGTCCGGCGATCTCCAGCGTCATGCGCTGCATGGTCTCGCGCAGGTCGATCGGGCGGCTGGTCATTCGCTTCAGCTCGGCGACGGTTTCGTCGGTCACCGCGATCATGTGCGGCACCAGCGTCGACACCGCGCGCGGCGTGAAGGCCGGCGCCAGCGTGCGGCGCTGATGCTTCCATGCGCGCCCCTCGGCGATCAGGAGCCCTTCGCCCAGCATCGGCCGCAGCACGCGATAGCCCACCGGCGTGCGCCGGTAGTTTTCGTAATTGTCGACCAGCACGTGCCGGATCGCGTCCGGCGTGTTGAAGATGAAGCTGCTGCGGCCGAGAAAGCCGCCCTGCAGGATATCGGCCTCGTAGGCGCGCTGGCTCCAGGTTGCGATCGCGCTCACGCGCATCGTTCTGATCTGGGTGAAGAAGCCCATGGTTTCCGGCGCGCGGGGCGGGCTCGGCGGCACCAGCGGCGCCCGGGCAGGCGGCGGTGCGTCATGGACTTCGGCGATGCTCACGTGAGGCCCTCACGATTGGTGTGCATTTTCCCCCGGCACAAGCAGTGCCCGCGGGTCCGTATTTTAGCGGTGCTTTGGCCTTATTGATGGCGGCTTAAGTACTGGACAGGCCATGGCTTTCGCGGGCATTTGTTGGATTCGCCGCCTCCTACGGCAGGCCAACGGAACCGCCCATGACCGACCAGCCGAAACGCTCGATTTTCGCCGCCGACGGGGTCGCCGCGCCGCTGCGATATGGGGTGTTCCGGCGCATCTGGCTAGCGAGCCTGCTCTCCAATCTCGGCTTGTTGATCCAGGGCGTCGGCGCGGCCTGGGCGATGACGCAGATGACTGACGACGCCGACAAGGTGGCGCTGGTGCAGACCGCGCTGATGCTGCCGGTGATGCTGATCTCGATGCCGGCGGGCGCGATCGCGGACATGCACGACCGGCGCATCGTGGCGCTGGTGTCGCTGGCGATCTCGCTGTCGGGCGCCACCGCGCTGGCGTTGCTGTCCTGGTTCGGCCTCGTCACCCCGAACATCCTGCTTGCGCTGTGCTTCGTCGTCGGCAGCGGCATGGCGCTGTTCGGCCCGGCCTGGCAGTCCTCGGTCAGCGAGCAGGTGCCGGCGGAAGTCCTGCCGTCGGCGGTCGCGCTCAACGGCATCAGCTACAACATCGCCCGCAGCTTCGGACCTGCAATCGGCGGTGTCATCGTGGCCACCGCCGGCGCGGTCGCGGCATTCGCGGCCAACGCGCTGCTCTATCTGCCGCTCCTGATCGTCATGTTCCTGTGGGAGCGGGTCCACGAGCCGTCGCGCCTGCCGCGCGAACGGCTCAACCGCGCCATTGTCTCGGGCGTGCGCTATATCGGCAACTCGCCGCCGATCAAGATCGTGCTGTTGCGCACGCTGGTCACCGGCCTGATCGGCGGCTCGATCTCGGCGCTGATGCCGCTGGTGGCGCGCGACCTGTTGCATGGCGGCGCGCAGACCTACGGCATCATGCTCGGCGCCTTCGGCATGGGCGCCGTGTTCGGCGCGCTCAATATCAGCGAAATCCGCAAGCGCCTGAGCGGCGAAGCCGCGGTGCGCGCCTGCGCGATCTCGATGGGCTTTGCGATCGCGGGCGTCGCGCTGAGCCGCGAGCCGGTGCTGACGGCGGCGGCGCTGGTGCTGGCCGGCGCGGTGTGGATGCTCGCGGTCGCGCTGTTCAACATCGGCGTGCAGCTCTCGGCGCCGCGCTGGGTCGCGGGCCGCTCGCTTGCCGCCTTCCAGGCCTCGATCTCCGGCGGCATCGCGATCGGAAGCTGGGGCTGGGGCCACCTCACCAATGTCGCCGGCGTCGAAACCGCGCTGCTGGCCTCGGCCGCGCTGATGCTGATCTCGCCCCTGATCGGGCTGTGGCTGCGGATGCCCCCTGTCGGCGGTCGCAACGAGGCCGCCGAACTGCTCGCCGATCCCGAGGTGCGGCTGTCACTCTCGGGGCGCAGCGGGCCGCTGGTGGTCGAGATCGAATACCGCGTCGCGCAGGAAAACGCCCGCGCCTTCCACAATGTGATGCAGGACGTGCAGCTTTCCCGGCAGCGCAACGGCGCCTATGGCTGGTCGATCGCGCGCGACATCGCCGAGCCGGAACTGTGGACCGAGCGCTATCACTGTCCGACCTGGCTAGATTACCTGCGCCAGCGCAACCGCGCGACCCGCGACGAGCGGGAGCTGCATCAGCGGGCGATGGCCTTCCACATCGGGCCTGATCCGATCCGCATCCGCCGCATGCTGGAGCGGCCGTTCGGATCGGTGCGCTGGAAGGAAGAGACGCCCGACCGCGCCACGTCAGAGGTGCTGCCGGTCGTCGCCAGCGCCGCCGGCAGCAGCACGTAACTTTTCGTTCGGTCATTCCGGGATGGTGCGTCAGCATCAGACCCGGAATCTCGAGATTCCGGATGCGCTCATTTCCTTCGCGCTCCGGAATGACGCTGGCGCGTCACTGCCCGTGCTCGGTCAGGATCTTGTCGCAGGCCTTGGACAGCCGGGCGCGGTGTTGCTTCAGGCAGGCCAGCACGACCTGATCGCCCTCATTCATGTGGGCGCGGCAGAAGCGGCTGACATCGCGCGCGCAGGCGTCGTGTCCGGTCTGGGCATGGGCCGCGAGAGCCATCATCGCAACGAGCGGGATGGCGAGTAGAAACCTGGTCATAATCACGTCTCTTTCCGGCATTGAACGCAACAAGCGGCATTCAGGCGCTGCGATCCTAGCATCCGCACCCGATTTGGGCAGCATGACATGGGGATAACGCAAGGCGGCGCAAGGCCATTCAGCCTGCGCCGCCTCGATGAGAGCAGCCGCGAGATCAGTTGGCGCCGTCTGATGTGGCGAGCTTCTTGCCGCGCTGCGCGGCGAGATCGCGGTCCATCACCGCGCGGCAGCCGGCGGAGAGCTCGGTGCGGTGCTTGAACATGCAGGCAGTGATCTTCGGAATGTTGGGGATTTCCGAGCTGCACAGGCGGAACGCGTCGCCGGTGCACATCTGCTGCGCTTCGGACGAGAAGGCGAAGCTCGCGGTGGAGGACAGTGCCGACAGCGAAGCGGCGAAAGCCAGGATCAAGCCGGCTCGGCGGACAGTGCTGGAGAAGGACGTGGTCATCTGAGGCTCCCTTGCTTGGCGACCTCGGCTAGCGCGAAGGCGCGGCGTGTTCTGATGGGAGCTACGATGCAGCCGAACGCCGGTTGCGACTGTGAGGCCCGTCACACAGTGAAGAGGCGGTGTGATACCCGTCACATAAATGCGACCCTTTGGATTCCCGTCACAAAAGCAGGCCGTGTTGGGAGGGCGTTAACACTTCCTTCGCATTAATGGTCGGGCACGAAAATTCAGTCGGTTGCGTTTTCTCGGGAAAGAGTGGCGATGCGTAGTGCGTTGGGCCTGATGCTGGCCAGTATTGTTGCGGCGGTCGTGATCGCCGGCGTGTGGTTCTGGACAGCGGCGCCGCGCGCCGATGCGGCGGCCCCCCAGACCGTCGCCGCCAGAAAATCCGATCCCCTGTCGCCGGCCGCAGCCAGGCTGATGCCGAAGGACGACGTCGCGGTCACCGCATCGCTCTCGGGCCGGCAGATGGTCGCAGAGAGCGCGCCGGCGCCTGCCCCCGCCGCCGCGCCGGTCGCTCCCAGGACGGCGGCCTGCGCCAACCCGGACGCGCTCGGCGTTTCCCGCGTGGTCGAGATCGACACCACGGGAGGACCGGGCTTCGGCTTCGAACAATTCAAGCAGCTCGACTTCCTGCAGGACAAGGAGGTGGTGCTGACCTTCGACGACGGCCCCTGGCCAGGCAACACGCCCGCCGTGCTGAAGGCGCTCGACGAGGAGTGCACCAAGGGCCTGTTCTTCTCGATCGGCAAGCACGCGACCTATCATCCCGAGATCCTGCGCCAGGTGCTGGCCGCCGGCCACACCGTGGGTGCGCACACCTGGTCGCACGCCAATCTCAACTCGAAGAAGATGACGGAGCAGCAGGCGAAGGACGAGATCGAGAAGGGTTTCAGCGCGGTCAAGTTCGCGCTCGGCACCAATCCGGCGCCGTTCTTCCGTTTCCCGCAGCTCCAGCAAAACCAGGCGACCATTGCCTATCTCGGCTCTCGCAACATCGCGATGTTCTCCTGCGATCTCGACTCCTTCGATTTCCGCAAGACCAGCACGCCCGAGAAGATCGTGCAGACCGTGATGGGCAAGCTGGAGAAGACCGGCAAGGGCATCATCCTGATGCACGACTTCCAGAAGCACACGGCCGAAGCGTTGCCGACGCTGCTGCGGCAGCTCAAGGCCGGCGGTTACAAGGTGGTGCAGATCAAGGCGAAGACGCAGTTTGCGAGTCTGCCCGAATATGACGAGGCGCTGATGAAGGAATTGAAGGTGCCGGCAGCCGTCTCCTCACGCCCGGTCTCCAGCGTGGTGCAGACGGTTTCGCAATAACGCCCGCAAGCCAGGAACAGACGACAAAGGCGCCCTCGGACAAAATCCGCAGGGCGCCTTTGTTTTTTCCGCGCTTACCAGTAGATGCCGTGGCGATGCAGCTCGCTGATGATGCGCGCCTCGGTCCAGACCTTCTTGTGGTGCGGCCGCTCGAATGCGTTCGACCGCTCGGGAGAGAACGGCGGCGTTTATTTGTCTCCCGCTCCGCTGAAGTCGCAGTAGCGTGACGGTGTCGCACCATTCTTGCGGGACCTCGCCCAATAGGTGCAGTTCATCAAGACCTGCGTTCGTGGCGGTTGACCGCAAGTGCCCGGCTTTATCTTATCGAAGTTGTCCGCGTACTTCGTTCTTGTGAAATTCATGTACACACGCTTCGTGTTCCGATCGATCGTGAGCATGCTTTGAAAGCAGTTGGTGGAATCTTCGGCGCCGACTAATACGCCTTTCTGGAGCTGGTGCATGGTGTAGTCGGCCATGTCTAGATCGAGAGAGCAGTTGGGATTGTCGGTATTGGGCTTCTCTTCCTTGGCCCAGGTGACGACCTTTGCGACGTGGCATGTAAGGGATTGTCGGCCGTTCTCATCGGTCTGCTTATCGCAGTTGACCATGGTGAGGTTGAAGTTGGGCTGCGAGTTCTCGTCCGGCTCGTTCTGTATCCTAAACGTCCCAACGGCCGAGATGCCGTAGTCGCTTTCTTGAAGCCCGCTTCGATCGTAGGTGCCCAGGATGTCGAGGTTCGCGCAGGAGTTCAGGGAAGCCGCGGATGCGGCCATGCCGCCCGGTAGAAATGCGAGAACAATAGCAGCGATAGTGATCCGTCCCACGAAAACCTCCCGTTTAAGCGGCTTAAAACTTGTAAGTTGTCGGGTAGCTATGGTGCAATCCCCGGAAAGTCGGATTTTAAGGGGGGTTAGAAATGCCTGAGCCTGACAAGGCAGAGGTGAATGCGCTGTTGAAGTTTGTCATGGGGCTGTGGGCCACACGTGACGAACGAGGCGCGGCGAAACAATCCGGGAGGCTGCGGTTCTGGAAAGACGGCGTGCTGGAACAGTTGCGAGTGTTTGCTGATGGCAAAGGAACGTCACAAACCTACAAATCGCTTCGCAGCAAACTTCGCAACAGCGCGGACGAAGCCACGGCCGCTATCGTCTTGCTGAAGAAGCTACGGAACAAGCTCGGCGGCGGCGCGATCGCCAGAGCCATTGACGACGTTCTCAACCACGAGGATTTCGGGAAGCAGAATATCAGGAACGAAATAAAGTTGTTCCTGAACGAAGAGCTGACGAACGAAGAGCAGCAATACAGAGCCGGGCAGATTTGCGATCACATAGAACGGCTGAACTTGTCGCTAGATCGGCTGCACCGGCTCGTTTACGACGAATGACAGGAGCAACGGATGAAGCGCGATCTTGGATTGGTGAGGGAGCTGCTTCTGAAGCTCGAAGCCCTGCCGATGGAAATGTCCGGCGCGGAAACAATCCAGCCGAACGATCCGCGTATTGCAGTCGAGGGCTATTCCGAAGAGGACATCGCCTATCATCTGCAGCTGTTGCAGGAGCGCGGTTTGGTCGAGGTTTCTGACTCGCAACCCATGATCGGTATTACGTTCACGCGGCTGTCGTGGCAGGGGCATGACTATCTCGATGCGGTTCGTGATCCCAAAATTTGGCACAAGACGAAAGAGGCCACCGATAAGGTCGGGAGCTGGACCTTCGAATTTGTGAAGGAAATCGCAAAGGGCTACATCAAGAGCGAGCTACAAAAGCTGGGCATTCCGGGCATGTAATGCAAAAGGCTCCCGATCTGGGAGCCTTTATGTTTTCAGCTTGGCGCTAGTCAGCGTAGGACGCGAGCCAAGTGTAACGACCTTAGCCGAGGCTGCCGATGTCTAGTGTGATCTCGCTGGCGCCGGGCTGCGCCGCGAGCCTTTCGTTAGCGCGCTGCTCGATGAGGGCGCGGTGCTTCACCAGCGCGGCCGTGATCTTCTCGCTGTTGATCACGAACGTCTCGCCCGAAATGCGCGCCAGCTCTTCGGTGCCGACCCTAACAGGCACGAAGCGAGTGCCCTCATGCGCGGGCCACGTGACAAAGTAGGCGCTGCGCTCGCCCGGGCACCGGTCGCTCCGGATAGACCCATCGGCGGCGTTAGGCGCCCCTCCAAGGTCATTGTCATGATGTTTGGAGGGGACAGTGTTCGGCAGATTGTCGAGCGTAAGCACGTTGATCTCCTTGGTGCCGGTCGCCAAAATATGGATCGACCAGCCGCGCCTTCAAGGCAGACGCGCGTAGGAACGGCATCGCCAAGTATTGGAGCCGAGTCCCTGTGTGTGTCTGGAAAGATCGAACGGAGCACGCCTCGAAAGATTCAGTGGCGGCTTCTCGCAGTCTTCTCGCTGACAAAGCCGAGCGCCCAGCTCACTTGAAATCGCGCAGTAATTTGTCAGTGATTTCAGCGTGATATGGTGGTGCCGCAAGAGGGACTCGAACCCCCGACCCCGTCATTACGAATGACGTGCTCTACCAACTGAGCTATTGCGGCGACCGGGCGCGGTGCGGAAAACATCCGGCGCGGGCCACCTGATACCGGGCGTGGCGAACCTTGGCAAGGAAAACGCCCGCCGGCCGTCCGCGATCAGCCGCCCCAGCGGGTCAGGAACCCGCGCCAGCCGCCGGCCTGCGCCTTGGCCGGCGCGATTTGCTCGGAAAACTCGTCCGGAGGCGCTTCCTCGTCGATCCCGGGATCGTCGGGCGGGCGGATGATCGGAATCACCGCCGGAATCGGCGCCGCCGGCTTGGCAAGATCGGCGCGGGCGCGGAACAGAGGCTGCGGCGATTCGGCTGCGGCAGGTGGCGCGGCGGCAGGCGGCGGCACGGACGCGGGCTCGGCCGGGGCAGGGGCGGGCGGCGCTTCCGCCGGCTTTGGCGCCTCCTCGACCTCGCGCGGCGGCTCGGCGAGACCCTCGCTGGGCGCGAGCGCGCTGGGCGCGGCCGGCGGCGCCAGCCGCGCGTCCTCCGACGGCGCGGGCTCGATCGCACCGGCCTGGTCGGACGGCAGGCTTGCGACCGGGGTCTGCCAGCGGAACGCATCGAGCCGGCCGGTAACCGGCGACACCGGCCGCCAGCGGTCGCTGACATAACCGTCCGCAGTCCAGGCCGGATCATGGCGGGCGCGCACCGCGCGCAGCGTCCAGGCCCGCGCACGGCCACTGTCGCCGTGCTCGCTGCGCTCGATCTCGGCCATCAGCAGCGCCACGCGCTGCGTCGGATTGTCGGTAAACGGCGCCAGCGCGGCGCGAGCGCGGCCGAATTCGGACGCATCGATCGCGGCACGCGCGATCGCCAGCGCCCCCTCGATATGGCCCGGCGTCTTCGCGGCCAGCGTCTCCAGACGCACCAGGCGCGCCTTCGCGGAATCCCCGAGCCGCACATGCGCGTAGGCGTCCGCGAGATCGGGATGCGGTTCGGCAAGCCACGCCGCCTCGACCAGGCGCATCGCGCGCCGCACCTGATGCGCCTCGCTCTCATATTTCGCGGCGAGCACCGCGGCCGGCACCAGCGTCGGCGCAAGCTTCACGGCTTCCATCACGCTCTCGCGAGAGAGGTCGCGATCGACCGTCTCGAGGTCGAGCGCGCGCGCCGCGAGCAGCACGCCGCGCTGACGGCGATAGGTCGCCTTGTCGATCAGCCCGGCCGTCTGGTTGTTGTCGAGGATGCGCAGCGCACCGTTCCAGTCGCCCTTGGCGCAGCAGAAGCCGAGCACCGCATGCGAGGCCCAGGGCGAGGACGGCGCGAGCTTCAGCGCCTCTTCCGCGATCATGACCGCGGCCACCGCGTCGTCGGCGCGTTGCGCCTCGATGAACAGGCCACGCAGGCCGAGCAGGCGGGTGTCGTCGCGCTCGGCCATCGCGCGGAAAGCCGCTCGCGCGCCATCGCGGTCGCCGTCGAGTTGCGCCGACTGCGCATGCAACAGCAGCGCCAGCGGATCATGGCCGGCATGGCGGCGCGCCATTTCGGCATGCTGGCGGGCGGCCGACGCATCGCCATGGCCGACCGCGAGCAGCCCTTGCGTGATGGCGTTGCGGCCGCGCGCGGCGCGACGTTCGCGCCGACCGTGCCGGATGCGCCGCGGCATGCGCCACAGCATCGTGATGATCGACCAGACGATGATGGCTGCAGCCACGAGGATGCCGAGCCCGAGCGCGAACACCGGCAGCGTGGCCGAGATGCGGTAGCCGCCCCACGACAGCACGATGTCGCCGGTCTGGTCGGCCATCCAGGCCGCGCCCGCCGCCGCGAGCGCGATCAGCACCAGGAACAGGATTATCCGGACCATGGAAACCCTACTGTTCCGGCTTTGCGAGCGCCGCCATCGCTTCGGAGGCGAAATTGCGTGAGACCGACAGCGCCGCATCGCGGGCGTCGGCCTTGTCGATCCAGGCCTGCGCAGGCGCGCGGTCGGCCGGCGGCAGCGTCAGCAATTCGCGGCGCGCCTCGGCGGAATCGTTGCGCAGGGCGGCCGCGGTGGCGCGCGCCACGACGGCGTTGCGGTCGTTGCCGGTCGCGTCCGTGCGCTCGATACGCACGAGCTTGGAGGCGCCGGCCTGCAGGCGATCGATCAGTCCGGACTCGGGGCTGGTGCTTCCCGCTGAAGGCGTCAGCTTCGGGATCAGCGCCAAGAGCTCGCGGTTGAGCTGGAACGGGTTCGGCACGCCGGTTGCGGCAAAGGCGTCGAGCGGCTTCAGCGCATCCGGATTGGGCGCGAGCGCCCTGGCGGAAGCGAGCAGCGCCGCGAAAGGATGGCCCTGCTGCACGGTGATATCGAGCAGGGCGGCCGCGACCAGCCGCCGCAGCGGCAAGTCGTCGGCCGGCTTGCTCTCGGCATTCTTCTCCGGCGCCGCGCTCTGCGTGCGGCTGGTGCGCTCGAGCTGGCCGATACGCTCATTGAGGGCAGAAAGATCGGCCGAGGCGTCGGCAGGCCTGGCGACGGTGGCGAGCTTCTCCGACTGCGTGCGCAGATTGGCGACGTCGCCGCGCAACGCGGCAACCGATTTGTCCAGCGCATCGAGCCGCGCCGCAGCCGCGGTATCGGTTGCCGGCTTGGCGAGCCTGCTCTCGAGGCTTGCCACGCGCTTGCCGAGATCGTCGATCGCGGCCGGGTTGATCGGCGGCGCGGCCGGCACAACCTGCACTTGCGGCCAGCCCAGCATCCAGCCGACCGCGATCACCAGCGCGGCGGCAACCGCGCCGGAAAATGGCGCGATCACCCAAGGTGAGATCGAAGAAGGCGAGATCGAGGAAGGCGGCGCTGAAGGCGGGATCGAAGCCGGTCCTTCCGCAGATGCCTGCGGCACGTCGTCTCGGGAGCTCTCCACCTCGCTCGCCGCCGCCGCCTCGGCCGCGGCTTCTTCGCGCTGTGCGCCTTCCGTTCGCTGTGCGGCTTCTTCGCGCGGCGCGGCCTCTTCTCGCTGCGCGGCCTGGGTCGCCGGCGCCTGCGTGGAGACGTCGGTCGCCTCGAGATCGATGGTTGGCGGCGTCCGCTTGGCGCGCGCCGCCTCGGGCGTGGCCTTCGTGTCCTGCGAATTGTCATCGACCATCGCGGTTCCCTAATCGTTCCGGGCGGCCCATTTTTGGTCAGCCGATTCCGGCCGCCGTCTTACGCCAATCCGGAGCGCAAAGCACGCCGAAGCGTCTCAAACAAGGCATTTTCATCCGGCGCGGCCGCGACCATGACCTGCGTGGCGCCGGCCTCGCGCAGCACGGCGGCGACTGCCTCCGAGATGCAGCCATGCGGGATCGCGAGCGCGGAAATCTCCACGCCCTCGGCGCGGGCGGCATCCAGGAACGCCCGCGCGCCGCGCCGGGAATAATGCAGCACGGCCTCGATCGCGTTCGCGACAAAGGCCTCGCAGGTTTCGCGCGGCAGCTTTGCCACCGGCACCATGCGGTATGTCGTCTGCGTGACGACGGTGAAGCCGCGCTCGCCCAATTCGCCGGCGAGATCGCGCGACAGGTCCGCGCCAGCAAGATAGAGCAGCACGCTCGATTTCTTCAGCGCCTTCGCCTGCACCCGGGCGAGCAGCAGGTCGCGCAGCCGCACGGCGTCACCCTCGGCCGAAAACACCTTGGTGAAACCCGCCTCCCGCGCCGCTTCCGCGGTGTGGCCGCCGACCGCAAACAGCGGCCGCCTGGTCAGCCGGCTGTCGACAAGCTGCGGCTTGATGGCGCGGAGCGCGTTGGCCGAGGTGACGATCACGGCATCGCAGTCCTCTTCGGCCTCCTGGGGCAGCGCGAGCGCCTCGAAGCGCAGCACCGGCGCCAGCAGAACCTGGAGCCCGCGCGCGCGCAGCCGCGCGGCGGTGGCATCGGCATCGGGCTGCGGGCGGGTGATCAGGATGGCCATGAAATCCAGGGGCTCCGCAGGCAACAGAAGGACAAAGCTGGCCGATTGCGCTTGGCGACCCGGCAATGCTACCGAAACAGGGAAACGCCGTTTTAGACGCTAAGGCAAGGGCGCAAAATTGGACAGCGACAGACCGATTCTGGTGTTAGGCATCGAAACCACCTGCGACGAAACCGCCGCCGCCGTGGTCGAGCGCCAGGCGGACGGATCGGGCCGCATCCTGTCCAACATCGTGCGCTCGCAGATCGCGGAACACGCCCGCTTCGGCGGCGTGGTGCCGGAGATCGCCGCGCGCGCGCATGTCGACGTGCTCGACCGCCTCGTCGCATCAGCGATGAAGGAGGCCGGTGTCGGCTATGCCGAACTGTCCGCCGTCGCGGCTGCGGCCGGTCCCGGGCTGATCGGCGGCGTCATCGTCGGGCTGACCACGGCGAAGGCGATCGCCATGGTGCACGACACGCCGCTGATCGCGGTGAACCATCTGGAGGCGCATGCGCTGACGCCGCGGCTCACCTGCGCGCTCGCATTTCCCTATTGCCTGTTCCTTGCCTCCGGCGGCCACACCCAGATCGTCGCCGTGACCGGCGTCGGGCAGTACGTCCGGCTCGGCACGACCGTCGACGACGCGATCGGCGAGGCCTTCGACAAGGTGGCGAAGATGCTCGCGCTGCCCTATCCGGGCGGCCCGGAAGTCGAGCGTGCGGCCGCGGGCGGCGATCCCGCGCGCTTTGCCTTGCCGCGGCCGATGCTCGGCCGCGCCGATGCCAATTTCTCGCTCTCGGGTCTGAAGACGGCGGTGCGCAACGAGGTGAGCCGATTGATGCCGCTCGAAGCGCAGGACGTCCGCGACCTCTGCGCCAGTTTTCAGGCCGCGGTGCTGGAATCGACCGCCGACCGCCTGAGCGTCGGCGTAAGACTGTTCCGCGAACGGTTCGGCGCGCCCCGCGCGCTGGTCGCCGCCGGCGGTGTCGCGGCCAACCAGGCGATCCGCAGCGCGCTGCAGGATGTCGCGGCGAAAGCCGAGACCACGCTGATCATCCCGCCGCCGGCGCTGTGCACCGACAATGGCGCGATGATCGCCTGGGCGGGCGCGGAGCGGCTTGCGCTCGGACTCACCGATACGATGGACGCGCCGCCGCGGGCGCGCTGGCTGCTCGATGCCAACGCGAGCGCGCCGGCGGGTTATGCGAACACGCGCGCAGGTTTTTGACCGATGTCATCATTCCAGTCCATCGGCGTGATCGGGGCCGGCGCCTGGGGCACCGCGCTGGCGACGGTCGCTGCGCGCGCCGGGCGCGATGTCACGCTCTATGCGCGCGATGCGGCGCATGCGGCACGGATTGCGACCAGCCGGATAAATCCGCGACTGCCCGGCGCGACGCTTGCGCCCGGCATTGCCGTCACCAACGACATCGCGCTGGCGGGCGGCGCCGACATCATCCTCGTCGTGACGCCCGCGCAGCATCTGCGCGCCGCCCTGCTTGCGCTCGGCCCGCATCTTTCGAAGGACACGCCCGTCGTCGCCTGCGCCAAGGGCATCGAGCGCGGCACGCACAAATTCATGACCGAGATCATCACTGAGGCGGCGCCGCACGCGGTGCCCGCGATCCTGTCCGGTCCGAGCTTTGCCGACGATGTCGCGCTGGGCTTGCCGACCGCGGTGACGCTTGCCGCGCATGATGAGGCTCTCGCCGCCGGGCTCGTGCAGGCGCTGGGCTCGGCGACGTTCCGGCCCTATCACACCTCCGACGTCCGCGGCGTCGAGATCGGCGGCGCCGCGAAGAACGTGCTGGCGATCGCGGCCGGCATCGTGGTCGGGCGGCAACTGGGCGCGTCCGCGCAGGCGGCGCTGACCACGCGCGGCTTTGCCGAGCTGGCGCGGTTCGGCCGCGCGCTCGGTGCGCGCTCGGAAACCCTGGTCGGCCTCTCCGGGCTCGGCGATCTGATCCTGTCGTGCTCGTCGCCGCAGTCCCGCAATTTCGCGCTCGGGCTTGCGCTCGGGCGCGGCGAGCCGAAGCCGGCCGGCAAGCTTGCGGAAGGCGAATTCACCGCCCCCGTGCTGGGGGAGCTTGCGGCCGCGCGCAAGGTCGACATGCCGGTGTCGCAGGCGGTCGCGGCGATCCTTTCCGGCGCCATCACCATCGAAGCCGCGATCGAAGGCCTCTTGACGCGGCCGTTCAAGGCGGAAGAGTGATACGGCCTCAGCCCAGCACGAAGTCGACGAGATCGCCGAGGCCCGCACCGACACCGTCCGCGGCCACGCCGAGTTCTTCGCCGGCGGCACCGGCGCGATTGACCCAGAAGGTCGGATAGCCGAACCATTTGGCGCCGGCCGCGTCCCAGCCGGCAAACGCCGCAAAGGCGATCTGCTCCTTGTCGAGCCTGAACGCGTCCAGCGCCATCCGGTAGGCGCGCGGATCGGGCTTGAACGCCTGCACCCTGTCGGTGGTGAGGTGGCCTTCGAAAAAGCCCTCGAGACCGGAATTCTTCACCGCCGCATCCAGCATCGCCGCGGTGAGGTTGGAGAGAAACGCCATGCGAATGCCGGCATCGCGCAACATGATCAGCGCCGGCCGCACGTCGGGCCAGGCTTGCAGCGCGAGATAGGACTGCATCAACTGCGCGCGCTCGGCGACGCCCGGTTGCAGCTTCAGCGCCTTCGCCGCGAACAACAGCGCTTCCTCGGTGACCTGCCAGAAATCGGCGTAGCGAGCGCCGAGCGTGCGCAGCCAGGTGTATTCGAACTGCCGCGTCCGCCAGATCTGGCTCAGCGCCTCGCCCTTGCCCGGAAAGAGCTCTTCGGCCTTCGCGAACACCGGGCGCGGATCGATGATCGGAAAGCCGTCGAAGGCGACCGCCTTGATCGCGGTGCGGCGGCCGGCAAGGCCGCGCACCGCCGGCGCGGCAAGCGACGCGGCGGCGATGCCGGCGGCGAGCAGGTTTCGGCGACTGGTGCGCATGATGCTTCCTTGCCTTCCCCGGCATGGAGAAATCACGACATCGTTGATCGGCACAATGCGTCATCTGCGGCATGGATTATTCTGAATTTCAGCAGAATGGAGCCGCGCGTGGATCACCTGGACCAGCTCCGCCTTTTCCTCGCCATCGTCGATGCCGGCAGCTTCGCCGCCGGCGGACGAAAGTTCGCGCGTTCGCCCTCCTCGGCGACGCGGATCATCGCCGAGCTGGAGCAGCGGCTCGGCACGCGCCTGTTGCAGCGGACGACGCGGAAATTGTCGCTCACCGACAGCGGCGCACGGCTGGTCGAACAGGCGCGCCGCCTGCTCGGCGATTTCGACGAGGCGATTCGCTACGCGGTCGGCGAGGGCGGCCGGCTGCGCGGGCCGATCCATTTGTCCGCGCCGATCTCGTTCGGCAACCGTCACGTCGCGCCGGTCGTGCGCGACTTCCTCGACGCGCATCCCGAGATCACGGTGCGGATGACGCTGGAGGACCGGCTGGTCGATCTGGTCGAGGAACGGATCGACGTCGCGATGCGCATCGGGCACCTGGAAAACTCCTCGCTGGTGTGCAAGCGCGTCGGCATGCTGCGCCGGGTCGTGGTGGCAAGCCCCGACTATCTGCGCAGACACGGCACCCCGCGGACGCCGGAGCAGCTCGCTCGCCATGCCGCGGTGTCATTCGTCAATCATGCCAATCCCGCGGCCTGGATCTTTCAGGGCAGGGATCGCAAGCCGCGCAAGGTCGGCGTGCCGAGCCGGCTCGAGGTGAACCGGGCCGAGGCCGCGATCCTGCTGGCGCGGCAGGGTATGGGGCTGACGCGCGCGCTGTCCTACCAGGTTGCCGACGACATCGCGCGCGGATCGCTGGTGCGCCTGCTGAAAGCCTACGAGCCGGCGCCGATCCCGATCCACCTCGTCTATCCCAGCGCCCGGCTACTGGCGCCGCGGATCCGCGCCTTCCTCGATTTCGCCGCGCGCCGGATTTCGTCGCTCGCGTTCAACACGACCTAGCGACGCTTGACGCCGCCGCGATCCCTGTCTTGATATGGCGGCTGGCAAACAGGGCGCGTGGTGGCACGATGAATTACTGGCTGGTGAAATCCGAACCGTCGAGCTGGTCGTGGGACCAGCAGGCGGCGAAAGGCGCCAAGGGCGAGGCCTGGACCGGCGTGCGCAACTTCACCGCGCGGCAGAACCTCGTGAACATGAAGAAGGGTGACAAGGCGTTCTTCTATCATTCCAACGAGGGCAAGGACATCGTCGGGATCGCCGAGATTATCAAAGAGGCCTATCCCGATCCGACCGACAAGACCGGAAAATTCGTCTGCGTCGACATCAAGGCCGACAAGGCGATGCCGAAGCCGGTGACGATGGCCGCGATCAAGGCGGAGAAGAAGCTCGCCGCCATGGCGCTGGTAAAATATTCGCGCCTCTCGGTTCAGCCCGTCACGGCGGAGGAATGGAAGCTCGTCTGCAAGATGGGCGGGCTGTAGCTCGGCCCGCGACCGACGCCCCCCGATTGTGATCGACCACCGGGAACCATCGGCAACGCGGAACGCCTATATACTTCGTCGTACCCCTCAACGGAGGAGGTTTGCATGAAGGTCGCACTGCTTTCGATGACACTGCTCGGCGCCCCATTGACACCGGTTTCCGACCGCCTGCCGGAAGTGAACGTGGACGCGCTGTGCAAAGGCAGGTCGGCACAGGACAGGCTGATGCAGCTTCCCGAGGCACAGCCCGTGCCCGATTGCGTCCGCGATGAAAAGGATGCCAGGCAGAGGCTGGATGCGGTGTGGGGATCGACATCACCTGCGATTCGCACGCGCTGCCAAAGCGAAGCCCGCGCGCTCGGCACAAAAGGCTATCTCGATCTCCTCACCTGCATCCAGATGGCCGAGGACATACCGCCGCTGACACCGGCGACCGAGCGCAAGAGCCGAAACAGGAAATAGCCGGAGCGCGCCGAGCGAGCGGATCGATCTCGTGGTCGGTCGCCGGAGCCGCGCGGCCCAGGAACCGGCCGCTGCGCGGCATGCTCTTCACCCGGCGCACCCGGACTGAATTCCGCGAAATGGCGTTGTGTCCACTTTGGAACCGACGCGTGCGGCCGAATCACTACAGTTGGCATTCCCTTTCCGCGCCAGGGAAAGGGGATGGGGATCGGGGTTTGGTCAAAACGCGCTTTCCAAGAAAGCTGGTCGGCTCAAGCGAACGGCCGGCCAATAATTTGCTGCGCCACCTCGCCAACCGCGACTACGGATTGATTTCGTCTCTGATCGAGCCGATCGATCTCGCGCCCAACGTACTGCTGTACAATTCGGGCGACGAGCTCGATACGCTGTATTTTCCGGCCGGGCCGAGCCTTGCGTCGTTCGTCCTCTCGCTGGAGGATGGACGCGACGTTCAGGCCCTGCTCGTCGGCCGTGAAGGCGTCATCGGCGGCGCTGCCAACCGCAGCCGGCTGGCCCAGGCGCGCATCGTCGTGAAGGTCGGCGGCCCGTTCTACCGATTGCGAGCCAGCAAATTCGAGGCGGCAAGGCGTCAATCGCAATCGTTCCTTGAAGTCTTTGCGCGGTACGCCGACTGCGTGCTGGCGCAGGCTTTCCAAAGCACCGCCTGCAACGCGGCGCATTCCATCGAGCAGAGGGCGGCCAAGTGGATTCTCGCGACGATGGAGCGGACCGGCGAAAAATCCGTTCCCCTCACGCATGAGCAGCTCGCGACCATGCTGGGGGTGGGGCGCAGCTATGCCAGCCGCGTGCTCCAGGCGTTCAAGGCTGCTGGGATACTCGAGACACGCCGTGGATCAATCGTCGTGCGTGATCGCCATGGGCTCTATGCCAGGTCATGCGACTGCAACGCGTGGCTGAGGCGTTATTTTGATGAAGTGCTGAGCGGCGTCTACCCGAAGCTGGCCTGACCGCGCCGCGCCTTATCGCACCCATTCCGTCGTTATCCTGACGCGAAACAGAGGCCCGTCTCGGGTCCGCACTTCCAGTTGCCATGCCCCGCCAGGCCGCAACACATCTTCGATCTCGCGGGCCCGGCGCATCGCCTCCTGCCAGGCCGCCTGGTCGTCCTTCAGGACGTCACCCACTTCGTCTTGCGACGGATGTCCGTTCTCGATGTTGAAGAAGTATTCCGGCATCAGGGCCGAACGTCCGGCCTTGCAAGATGTTCCGCGCGACGGCTACACCGCTGCGGCCGCGGTAACGACCTGCGCCAGAAGCTGCTCGCGCTTGTTGGGTGTCCGCTGGCCCTTCATCGTTTCCGCAAAACGCTCGAGGATGCCGTCCTCGAACGCGGTGACGATGGTGTCGTGCACGTAGCTCTTGCGGCAGATTGCGGGCGTGTTCGACAGCTGGTCGGCGGCGGCGCGGATCGCTTCCAGCACCTGCCTCTTACGGCCGCGCGCGCTCTTCGCCGGTGAAATCCGCGACAGCGACTCCAGCACCACGGCGGAAGCCATCAGGGTGCGGAAATCCTTCAGCGAAATCTTGATGCCGGCGATCTCGCGCAGGAAGCCGTTCACCGTCGTGGTCGAGACCGTGCGGACGGTGCCGGAATTGTCGCGGTACTGGAACATGCGCCGGCCGGGCAGGGTGCGCAGAATGGCGATCGCGCGCACCAGCTTGGCGGCGTCGCATTCCTTGCGCACCGCCTTGCCGCCCTTCGCCTTGAAGGTCAGCACGACGCTGTCGTCTTCCAGCATGACGTTGGATTTCAGCAGCGTGGTGGCCCCACGGGTGCCGTTCAGCCGCGCATAGGATTCGTTGCCGGGCCGGATCGCGGTGCGCGCGATCAGCTCGATCACGGCAGACAGTGCGAATTCGCGGGTCGGCTCGTCACCGGAGAGATTCGCCGACACCTTGCGCCGGATCTTCGGCAGCGCCGCCACGAGTTTCGCGAGCCGATGCGCCTTGCGCTGCTCGCGCACCTTCTCCCAGTCGGCGTGATAGCGGTATTGCAGGCGGCCTGCGGCATCGCGTCCCACCGCCTGCAGATGCGAGCTCGGATCGGGCGAGTAGCGCACCTCGACATAGGCCGGCGGCACCGCCATGGCGTGCAGGCGGCGGATGGTGCGGGCATCGCGGATATGGGCGCCATTGGCGCGAACGAAGGAATAGCCCTTGCCCCGCCGGATGCGGCGGATGGTGAGCTTGTTCTGATCGCCGAGCTTCAGGCCGAGTTCGTGGGCCAGTTCCTCGACGGAGGTCTTGCCGGCAAGCTGCGGTTTCTCGGCCGGCGTTTTGGGCCATTGCCCCAGCGCCTGTGCCAGTGCCACGGCAGGATCGGCGGAAACGGGCCGCGTAGCCACGATATTCTGCTGATCCACCATGGTCGAAAACGCCTTGCTCCGTGTCTTTTCCGGTAATGCCGTCTGACGCGGCTTCGTTCCGGCCGCCCTCCGGGGGCTCGGGGTGGCCATTTAGGGGGTCAAGGCCGGCATGGCGAGTCCGAAATCTTACGGTCGCGGTTATTAGATACCTTTCATGGCACCTATTCGCCCAATAACGTTGATTTTGGGTTGGATCAAAACGCGATTGTGACCGCGACGGTAAACGCAAAGGACACGCGAGCGGGCAAAGCCGACCAAGGTCCGCCTTGTTTCGGAGATGCCGGGCGACGCATAATCGAGGCCAACAATCACAACGCGGTCGGGCCTGGTGGCGCCGATTTGTAGTTCCTGCATCGGTGCGCGGCTTGCGGTTGAGTGGAGGGGACGATGTCCGAGAAAGTTTACGACGTATCCGCTGACTGGGCGAAGCGCGCCTTCGTCGACGACGCCAAGTACCGCGAGATGTATGCCCGCTCGGTGTCGGACCCCAACGGCTTCTGGGCCGAGCAGGCCAAGCGCCTCGACTGGATGAAGGCCCCGCACAAGATCGAGAACTGGTCGTTCGCCCCGGGCAATATTTCGATCAAATATTTCGAGGACGGCGTGCTCAACGCCGCCTGGAACTGCATCGACCGCCACCTGCATACGCGCGGCAATCAGACCGCAATCATCTGGGAAGGCGACGACCCCTCGCAGTCGAAGCACATCACCTACAAGCAGCTGCATGACGAGGTCTGCCGGATGGCCAACATCCTGCGCACCCGCAACGTCAAGAAGGGTGACCGCGTTACCATCTACCTGCCGATGATTCCGGAAGCAGCCTACGCGATGCTGGCCTGCGCGCGCATCGGGGCGATTCACTCGGTGGTGTTCGCCGGCTTCTCGCCTGACAGCCTCGCCCAGCGCATCGAGGACTGCCAGTCCAAGGTGGTCATCACCGCGGATGAGGGCCTGCGCGGCGGTCGCAAGGTGCCGCTAAAGGCCAATGTCGACGCGGCGCTCGCCAAGGTCGACGGCGTCGACTGGGTTGTCGTGGTCCGGCGCACCGGCGCCAATGTCGACATGAAGCCGTCGCGCGATCTCTGGTACCACGAGGCGGCCAAGGTGGTGACCGCCGAATGCCCGGTCGAGCACATGCACGCAGAGGACCCGCTGTTCATCCTCTACACCTCGGGCTCGACCGGCCAGCCCAAGGGCGTGCTGCACACCACCGGCGGCTATCTCGTATTCGCCGCGATGACGCATCAATACGTCTTCGACTATCATGACGGCGACGTCTACTGGTGCACCGCCGACGTCGGCTGGGTCACCGGCCACAGCTACATCCTCTATGGGCCGCTCGCCAACGGCGCCACCACGTTGATGTTCGAGGGCGTGCCGAACTATCCGGACAATTCGCGCTTCTGGAACGTCGTCGACAAGCACAAGGTCAACATCTTCTACACCGCGCCGACCGCGATCCGCGCACTGATGCAGGGCGGCGACGAGCCGGTGAAGAAGACCTCCCGCCAAAGCCTGCGGCTGCTCGGATCGGTCGGCGAGCCGATCAATCCGGAAGCCTGGGAGTGGTACTACCGCGTGGTCGGCGACAGCCGCTGCCCGATCGTCGACACCTGGTGGCAGACCGAGACCGGCGGCATCCTGATCACGCCGCTGCCCGGCGCGACCAAGCTCAAGCCCGGCTCGGCGACACGGCCGTTCTTCGGCGTGGTGCCGGAAATTGTCGACGCCGACGGCAAGACGCTGCAAGGCGAGACAAGCGGCAATCTCTGCATCACCAGGCCCTGGCCGGGAATGATGCGCACGGTTTATGGCGATCACGTCCGCTTCGAGCAGACCTATTTCTCGACCTACAAGGGCAAATACTTCACCGGCGACGGCTGCCGCCGCGACGCCGACGGCTATTACTGGATCACCGGACGCGTCGACGACGTCATCAACGTGTCCGGCCATCGCATGGGCACCGCCGAGGTCGAGAGCTCGCTGGTGGCGCATGAGGCGGTCTCCGAAGCCGCCGTGGTCGGCTATCCCCACGACATCAAGGGCCAGGGCATCTATGCCTATGTCACGCTGATGGCGGGCAAGGAGCCGACCGAGGCGCTGCGCAAGGAGCTGGTCGCCTGGGTCCGCAAGGACATCGGGCCGATCGCGTCCCCCGACCTGATCCAGTTCGCGCCGGGCCTGCCCAAGACACGCTCCGGCAAGATCATGCGCCGCATCCTGCGCAAGATTGCCGAGGACGAGCCGTCGAGCCTCGGCGACACCTCGACGCTGGCCGATCCCGCCGTGGTCGACGATCTCGTGAAGAACCGCCAGAACAAGAAGGGCGCTTCGGCGTAGTAGTCCGGCTCTGGCGTATGATTCGCTGGGCGCGCGCTCGCACGCGAGGCGCGCCCTTCGAGCATCGGCTGTTTCAAATCCAGCTCTTGAAAATGTGAATGCCCGCTCGCGCGCGCAATCCCCGCTTTGCGGCGGTTTTGGCGCCTGATGGCGGCCGAACGCGGACCGCGGCTTTTTTCGCCGCGGGTGTTGTTTTCAGGTCATTTACTTTGATTGCGACATTTCCTTTGTTCCCCGCTGCCAAATGAGACCGGGCACGCGTTGCGGAAACCATCCGGTTAGCGCCTGCGGTTAAAAATGCCCGGACGGCTGAACTAGATGACCGACTTGGACGACCGACTTGGGCAGTCCGGCTTCGGCCGGCTTTACATGAACTGACGCTCCGTTGGGGGGCGAGACGAGGTGAAACGGAGAAGGCAATGTCGATGAGGATCGCGGTGGCGCTCGCGGCCACCTTGGGGGCAAGCCTGATGATGGCGGGTGCGGCCGAGGCCAGCCCGGAACTGGTCACCATGCGGACCGGCGATTATTCGCCGGGCACGATCGTGGTGAGGACCAACGAACGGCACCTGTATCTCATTCTCGATGACGGGCACGCGATGCGCTACCCGGTCGGCGTCGGCAAGTCCGGCAAGCAGTGGGCCGGCACCACGCAGATCGACGGCAAGTATCGCAACCCGGCCTGGTCGCCGCCCGCCGAGGTCAAGCGCGACAAGCCGTTCATGCCCGACGTGATCCCCGGCGGCTCGCCGAAGAACCCGATGGGCGTCGCCGCGATGACGCTGGCCGGCGGCGAATATGCGATCCATGGCACCAACGTGCCCGGCTCGGTCGGCGGCTTCGTTTCCTATGGCTGCATCCGCATGCTGAACACGGATATTTCCGACCTCTATCAGCGCGTCTCGGTCGGCACGACGGTCGTCGTCACGCGCTGATCCGGCACGCCGGAACTTGAGATCGAAAGAGCCGCGCGCTGCGCGGCTCTTTTCATTTTGTCGCGGCGGCAAGTCGCGCGGTTTCAGAAATCCGAGGCGATGCCCTTGCTCTCCCAGTCGCCATAGCGTGTGGGTTCCGGGCCCTTCGGTCCCTGAAACTCCTTCTGCATCGGCTTCGCCTCGGCGGCTGCGGCCTTCCGACGCGCCTCGGCTTCCGCAAGCGCACGCTGGGCCGCCGGCGAAAGCGGCTTGCGCGCGGCTTGCATCGTTGGTGCTGCGGGGTCATCAGTCACGGCAACCTCCCATGCGTCGTGGCGCTTTCGTCATCTAGATCGTAGCACGGTGCTGGAATCGGAAGAGACGATTCTTATATTTGGCATATTCGCATGCCAAAGCTGCGTTTCCAGCCCACAGCGCCTGCTGTGGTGGTTCCGCAGTTCTCTTCGCCTGTGCCGCGAATTCGTCAAGAGAACTTCCGAATCACCACACCAGCACCAGGAATTTGCTAGTGTTCTTTCGAAACTAGCGCCGCGCGCTTTTCCCTCTCAGAGACTTTCCCGCGTCATGCCTGCTCAGCGATTTGCCCGCCCATCCGAAGTGCCTGGTCTTGCGGCGCGGCGGGTCGCGGCGGACATTCTGGATGGCGTCCTGCATCGGCGTCGCACGCTTGACGACCAGCTCGACGGCGCAGCCGCCCATCCCGCGCTGAAGTCGCTCGCCGATCGCGACCGCGCGCTGATGCGCCGGATGGTCGCGACCGTGCTGCGGCGGCTCGGCACGCTTGGCGCACTGCTGGCGCGGCTGCTCGACCGCGGTGTTCCGACCGACGCGCCGCGCGCGCAGAGCGCGCTGCTGATCGGCGCCGCGCAGATCCTGTGGATGGACGTGCCTGATCATGCCGCGGTCGACCTCTCGGTGCGTCTCGTGCAATCGGACCGGCGCGCGGCCAAATATGCCGGCCTCGTCAACGCCGTGCTGCGCCGCTGCGCGCGCGAGGGCCGCGCGATCATCGACGAGCTGAAGCCACAGGCCCTCGACATCCCGCCGTGGATGCTGCAGCGCTGGACCGCGCATTATGGCGAGGCCACCGCGCGCGAGATGGCGCTCGCGCTTGCGCATGAGCCCTCGCTCGACGTCACCGTGAAATCGGACCCCGCGCAATGGGCCGCCCGCCTGCACGGCGAGGTCTTGCCGACCGGCACGGTGCGCACGCTGCTGTCGGGTTCGGTGACCATGCTGCCCGGATTTGGCGAAGGCCAGTGGTGGGTGCAGGACGCCGCCGCGGCGCTGCCGACGCGCCTGTTCGGCGACGTCAGCGGCAAGCGCATCGCCGACCTCTGCGCCGCGCCGGGCGGCAAGACCGCGCAGCTTGCGCTGGCCGGCGCGCGCGTGACCGCGATCGATCGTTCGCCGGCGCGCGTGGCGCGCTTGCGCGAAAACCTGGCGCGGCTCGCGCTTCCCGCCGAGACCATCGTCGCCGACGCCGTCGAATGGCAGGGCGACGCGCAAGGAAATGGCGAAGGTTTCGACGGCGTGCTGGTCGACGCGCCCTGCACCTCGACCGGGACGATCCGCCGTCATCCGGATGTTGCGTGGCTCAGGCAGGAATCCGACTTCACGGCCCTGACCACCTTGCAGCAGCGCCTGCTGCGCAAGGCGGTCACGCTGCTCAAGCCCGGCGGCACGCTGGTCTACTGCACCTGTTCACTGGAACCCGAGGAGGGCGAGCAAGTCATTGCCGCGTTGCTTTCGAGCGAATCCTCGTTGCGGCGGGCGCCGATCGAGGCCGGCGAGGTGGCAGGCCTGGCCTCGATCATCACGGCGGGCGGCGATCTGCGCACCTTGCCTTGCCATTTGCCGAACGAGGACCCGCGCCTTGGCGGGCTCGACGGCTTCTACGCCGCCCGGCTGGTCCGCCTCTAGTATTCGCATCCCCGCGGCGGGGGATAGCGAACGTCAAATCCGCCGCGCTGGCGCCCGGATTTGACAGGCGGCGCCTGTTGCCGCGAGAATCAACGCCGCAAAAAGCGAATGCGCGAGCTTGCAACGGAAGGCCAATGGGAGAACCGGGACACTACTGCCGCCGAGCGGCGCACTGGGACTAAATCCTGATTTTACAACAGTTTTTGCCGCCCCTGGCTGATTCGCGCCTTTTCAAGATGGTGCCAGGGCGGCGTTTCCGGATTAAAAGGATTCGAAGAATCCTCTCCCCTAATCAAGGCAAGGCGTGTCGGTCGCTCACCGCAGACGAATCTCGACGCTGATCATGGGCCGCTTTGCGCGGAACCTGATGGCCCGCGCGAGCGGCGGCTCGGTCGCGTTGTCGCGGCTGTGGCCGGGCCGCACCGACCGGCTGATCATCGCGCCGCACGACCTGCGCACCGCGGACGCCACCCGCGCCGCCGAGATCTATGCCGGCCGTTTCGTATTCGCCGGCAAGATCGTCACCTGCCATGGCCGCTCGATCTTCGATCTCGATCCGCCGTCGGAGGACTGGGAGGCCGCGCTGCTCGGCTTCGGCTGGCTGCGGCATCTGCGCGCCGCCGACACCGCGCTGACCCGCGCCAATGCGCGCACGCTGGTCGACGACTGGATTTCCAACCCGGCGAACAGGCGGCCGATCGCGCGCCGTCCGGACGTGCTGGCGCGCCGCGTGATCTCGCTGTTGTCGCAGGCGCCGCTGGTGCTCGGCGACAGCGACGGAAAATTCTATCGCCGCTACCTGCGCGCGCTGGCCCGCGAAGTGCGCTTCCTGCGCTACGCCACCGTCGACATCACCGACGGCGTGCCGCGGCTGCAGGTCCTGATCGCGCTGTGCTACGTCTCGCTCTGCCTTGCCAACCAGGCGCGTCACATCCGCAGCGCAACGAGAAAGCTCTCCGACGAATTGCAGCGCCAGATCCTGCCCGATGGCGGCCATATCTCGCGCAATCCCGGCGCGATCATCGAGCTCCTGATCGACCTGTTGCCGCTGCGGCAGACCTTTGCCGCGCGCAATATCGCGCCGCCGCCGGCGCTGTTGAACGCGATCGACCGCATGATGCCGATGCTGCGCTTCTTCCGTCACGGCGACGGCAGCTTTGCGTTGTTCAACGGCATGAGCGCGACGCCTTCGGACCTGCTCGCGACGCTGCTCGCCTATGACGACGCGCGCGGCGCGCCGATGGCGAGCATGCCGCATACCGGCTTCCAGCGCCTCGAGGCGGGCGCGATGACCGTGATCATCGACACCGGACCGCCGCCGCCGCCGGCGGTCAGCCAGGATGCCCATGCCGGCTGCCTGTCGTTCGAATTGTCCTCGGGTCCGAGCCGCATCGTCACCAATTGCGGCATGCCGACCACCGGCCGCGACAACTGGCGGACTTTCGCGCGCAGCACGGTGGCGCACTCCACCATGACCTATCACGAGACGTCCTCGTGCCAGTTCGTCGAGCTGACCGCGATGAAACGGCTGTTGCAGGGCGCGCCTGTCGTCAGCGGCCCCACCACTGTCGAAAGCTATCGCGAGGCGGTGCAGAACGGCATGCTGCTCTCGGCCTCGCATGACGGCTACGCCTCCCGCTTCGGCGTGTTTCATCGCCGCGTGCTGATGATCGCGCCCGACGGCTCGCGGCTCGACGGCGAGGACACGATCGCGCCGGTGTCGGGCGCGCGCATGCGCGAGACCGATTACGCCCTGCGCTTTCACCTGCACCCTTCGGTGAAGGCGAGCCGCCTGTCGGACGGCCATGGCGTGATGCTGGTGCTGCCGAACCGCGACGTCTGGACCTTCGAGGCGCTCGACGACAAGGTCGAGCTGGAGGACAGCGTGTTCCTGGCCGGCAATGACGGACCGCGCCGCACCGCCCAGATCGTGATCCGGCAGGATTCCCGCCATGCGCCCTCGGTGCGCTGGAGCTTCGTGCGCTCCACCACGACCCCGGCCAGCACGCGGCGCAACGCCGGCCGCGAGCCGGAACTGCCGCTCTGAGTCATCCCATTGTGGACGCTGCCAAAAACTGCTAACCAGCCAGCGCTTGCGCGACTGGCGACTTTGGATGGAGCACCATCGGGAAGCGCAAGAATATCTGCCGCGCGCCTGGGCAAAAGCATCTCCTGAACAGAGGACCTTGCCCATGACCGACCATCCCCGCCGCGTGACCCGCGCCCTGTTGTCCGTTTCCGACAAGACCGGCCTGATCGAATTTGCAAAAGCGCTCGCCGGCCACGGCGTCGAGCTGGTCTCGACCGGCGGCACTTCAAAAGCGATCGCCGCCGCAGGATTGAAGGTGAAGGACGTCTCGGAGCTGACCGGCTTTCCCGAGATGATGGACGGCCGGGTCAAGACCCTGCATCCCAAGGTGCATGGCGGCCTGCTCGCGATCCGCGACAACAAGGACCACGCTGATGCGATGAAGGCGCACGACATCGCGCCGATCGATCTGCTGGTGGTCAACCTCTATCCGTTCGAAGCGACCGTCGACAAGGGCGCGGGCTTCGAGGAGTGCATCGAGAACATCGACATCGGCGGTCCCGCCATGATCCGCGCCGCGGCCAAGAACCATGACGATGTCGCGGTCGTGGTCGAGGCCGACGATTATCAGGCCGTGCTCGACGAGCTTGCGGCGAACAAGGGCGCGACCACGCTTTCACTGCGCCGGCGGCTTGCCGCCAAGGCCTATGCGCGCACCGCGGCCTATGATGCCGCGATCTCGAACTGGTTCGCCGCGCAGAACAAGACCGAAGCGCCCGACTTCCGCGCTTTCGGCGGGCGCCTCATCCAGTCGCTGCGCTATGGCGAGAACCCGCATCAGTCCGCGGCGTTCTACCGCCTGCCCGACAAGCGCCCTGGGGTTGCCACCGCGCGGCAGGTGCAGGGCAAGGAGCTCTCCTACAACAACATCAACGACACCGATGCGGCCTATGAATGCATCGGCGAGTTCGACGCCAGGCGCACCGCCGCCTGCGTCATCGTCAAGCATGCCAATCCCTGCGGCGTTGCGGAGGGCGCGGACCTCGTGTCCGCCTATCGCAAGGCGCTGGCCTGCGATTCCACCTCGGCCTTCGGCGGCATCGTCGCCGTCAACCGGACGCTCGATGCGGATGCCGCGCGCGCCATCACCGAGATCTTCACCGAGGTGATCATTGCGCCTGCTGCGACGGATGAAGCGATCAAGATCGTCGCGGCGAAGAAGAACCTGCGGCTCCTGCTCGCCGGCGGCCTGCCCGACCCGCGCGCGGCCGGCTTGACCGCCAAGACGGTGGCTGGTGGATTGCTGGTGCAGAGCCGCGACAATGCCGTGGTCGACGACATGGCGCTGAAGACCGTCACGAAACGCGCGCCGACAGACGCCGAGCTGCGCGACCTCAAATTCGCCTTCCGTGTCGCCAAGCACGTCAAGTCCAACACCATCATCTATGCCAAGGATCTCGCGACCGTCGGCATCGGCGCCGGACAAATGAGCCGGGTCGATTCCGCGCGCATCGCCGCGCGCAAGGCGCTCGACGCCGCCGCCGAGCTGAAGCTCGCAGAGCCGCTCACCAAAGGCTCGGTGGTCGCCTCCGACGCGTTCTTCCCGTTTGCCGACGGCATGCTGGCCTGCATCGAGGCCGGCGCCACCGCCGTGATCCAGCCCGGCGGCTCGGTGCGCGACGACGAGGTGATCAAGGCGGCCGACGACCACGGCATCGCCATGGTGTTCACCGGCGTCAGGCATTTCCGGCATTAGCGCGCCCGGGAATGACGGCGCGGGCTAGTCCCGCACCCGCGCGAGCAGCAGCAACCCCACCACGAAGAACGGCACCAGCGTCGCCATGCCGGCCTTCTGGCTGTCGGTTGCCGCGGTGACGATGCCGATCAAGAGCGGGCCGATGAAGGACGTGACCTTTCCGGTCAGCGCGAACAGCCCGAAATATTGCGCGATGCGATCCTTCGGCGCGAGGTGGATCAACAGCGTGCGCGAGGCGGCCTGCAGCGGACCGCCGGCGGCCCCGATCAGGCAGCCAAGCACCAGATAAGCCTTTTCGGCCGGCGCCGCGAACAGCGGCCCATCGGGTACCGGCGGCGTGACGGGGATGAACAGGATCGAATCCTTGCTCACGAGCAGGATCGCGACGATCGAGGCGAGCAGAATCGTCATCGCGCCCGCGATCACGCGCTTTGGCCCGAGCCGGTCGTCGAGCTTGCCGCCGAGCCAGGCGCCAAACGTGCCGGCGATGGCGAGGATGATTCCGAAGGTGCCGATCCGAATCGTGTCCCAGCCGAACGTGCCCGCGGCATAGATTCCGCCGAAGGCGAACAGCGAGACGAGACCATCGGTATAGATCATGTTGGCGAGCAGGAATGCCGCCATCGATTTGCGCCGCGGCAGCTCGGTGAGCGTCTGCTTCAGGTCGGATAGTCCCTCGCGCAGGGCTTCGCGCACCGGCCGCTTCGCCGGATAGTCCGGCGTGAACAGAAACATCGGCATCACGAAGACGACGAACCAGAGGCCGGTGAGCGGCCCCGAGATGCGGTCGCCCTGATGGGTCGCCGGATCGAGCCCGAACAGCGGCTTCAGGCCAAACAGCGTGAGGCCGCTCTCCGGGCTTGCGGCGAGAAAGCCGAGCACGAGGACGAGGCTGAGGATGCCCCCGACATAGCCGGTGGCCCAGCCGGTGCCGGACAGCCGTCCGATCCGCTCGGGCGGCACCAGCGTCGGCATCATCGCGTTGTTGAACACGGTGGCGAATTCCGCGCCGACGGTGGCGATCGAGAAGGCGAGCAAAAGCGGCGGGATCATGCCGACCTCGCCGGGCGCGCCGATCCACATTGCGGACGCGCCGATGACCAGCAGCGCGCCGAAACCGGCGATCCACGGCTTGCGGCGGCCGTTGGCGTCCGCGATCGCGCCCAGCACTGGCGAGAGCAGCGCGATCGCCATGCCGGCGGCCGCGGTGGCGAAACCCCACAGCGATTGCCCGGTCGCGGGATCAGGCGCGACATGGGTGGCGAAATAGGGCGCGAACACGAAGGTCGTGATCAGCGTGAAATAGGGCTGCGCCGCCCAGTCGAAGAAGATCCAGCTCACGACCGCCGTGCGCGACGGATAGGTCGCGCGTGACGTCGCGGGGCCGGCATCCAGGGCAGTCACTGTCATTCAGGAGTGTCCTTTGCAAAAATGCCGTTCGCGATCACGCCGACGCGTTTTGCCATTTCGATGCCGCCCTCTATAGCATGATGACGGCACTGGATTGGCTGACGGCAGCGGCGGAATTTTGATGATCACCATGCTCACCCGGCGAAACCTGATCGCATTTCTGGCGCTCGCGCTTGCGGGCATCACCCCTGTGGCCGCGCAGGACGCGCGCGGCGGAATCAGCGCGCTGTCGCAGCCGCCCGTCACCTCGCGCCACGGCATGGTGGTCGCGCAGGAGAAGATCGCGGCGCGCGTCGGCGCCGACATTCTCAAGCAGGGCGGCAATGCAGTCGACGCCGCGGTCGCCACCGGCTTCGCGATGGCGGTGACCTATCCGCGCGCGGGCAATATCGGCGGCGGCGGCTTCATGGTGATCCACCTGAAGGACCGCGGCGAGGACATCGCGATCGACTATCGCGAGACCGCGCCCGCCGCGACCACGCCGGAGATCTTCCTCGGCGCCGACGGCAAGCCCGACAATGCCAAGTCGCGCGATTCCGCGCTCAGCATCGGCGTGCCCGGCACGGTCGCTGGACTGGCGCTGGCGCTCGAGAAATATGGTTCCGGCAAATTCACCCTTGCCCAGCTCATCCAGCCCGCGATCGCGCTTGCGCGCGACGGCTTTGTGCTGTCCGACGACATGGCCGACACCTTGTCGGCCGCCTTCGAGCGGCGGCTTGTGAAATGGCCGGCCTCGGCCAAGATCTTCGCGCGCGCCGACGGCACCTCGCTGCGCGAGGGCGACAGGCTGGTGCAGCCCGAGCTCGCGGCGACGCTGTCGGCGATCGCAGACCAGGGCCCGCGCGGCTTCTACGAGGGACCGGTTGCGGACAGACTGGCGCTGGCCGTGCGTGACGCCGGCGGCATCATGACGTCGGACGATTTGAAATCCTATTCAGCCACGATCCGCAAGCCGGTGCGCGGCACCTATCGCGGTTTTGACATCGTGTCGATGCCGCTGCCCTCTTCCGGCGGCACGGTGCTTCTCGAGACGCTCAACATCCTCGAAGGCTTCCCGCTTGGCGAGATCAAGCAGGGCTCGGCAGCCTCGCTGCACCTGCTGATCGAGGCGATGAAACGCGCCTATGCCGATCGCGCGCGCTATCTCGGCGATCCCGCCTTCGTCAACGCGCCCGTCCCCGTGATGCTTGCGAAAGACTATGCGGCGAGGCAGCGCGCCACCATCAATCCCGATCGTGCCACCGCGGCCGCCGATGTCGTGACCGCGAAGGTGCTGCGCGAAGGCAGCAACACCACGCATTTCTCCGTTGTCGACGATTTCGGCAACGCGGTCAGCAACACCTATACGCTGAACTTCCCCTACGGCGTCGGCCTCGTCGCCGAAGGCACGGGTGTGCTGCTGAACAACGAGCTCGACGATTTCACCGCCGCGGTCGGCGCCTCCAACGCCTTCGGCCTCGTCGGCTTCGAGGCCAATCTGCCGGGCCCGGGCAAGCGGCCGCTGTCCTCGATGTCGCCGACCATCGTGCTGAAGGACGGCAAGCCGGTGCTGGTGACGGGTTCGCCCGGCGGCAGCCGTATCATCTCGACCGTGCTGCAGGTGATCGTCGATGTGCTCGACTATCGGATGGACGTCGCGGCCGCGGTGTCGGCGCCCCGGCTGCATCACCAGTGGATGCCGGACGAGGTGCGGGTCGAGCGCGGATTCCCTGAACCGGTGCTGGCGCAACTGAAGGCGATGGGCCACGCCATCGTCGAGCCGATGGGCCAGACGTCGGCCAACTCGATTGCGGTGATCGGGGACGAGCTGGTCGGTGCGCCGGACCCGCGGACCCGCGGCGCCGAGGCCGCGAGCTATTAGCAGAAATTCCCCTCACGATTGCCCGCCGGAGTGACCTGCCATGAGCCGCCAGCAAAGCTTCGTTTCGCCCGATGAAGATGCCTGGATCAAGGTGGACTTTCTCCCCGGCGTCGACCTTCTGCCGCTGGCGCAGCCGGTGCCCGAGGGCTCCATTCACCGCGCAAGGCTGGCAAAGGGCACGGTGATCCCGGTTCACACCCATCCCGCCGACGAGTTCGTGCTGGTGCTGTCAGGCACGGTCGAAACCGGCGGACGGCGCTGCGAGGCCGGCACCTTCTGGACGACGCCGGCCGGCGTGCGGCAAGGGCCGCATGTTGCCGTCACCGCCGTCGAATTGCTGACCGTTCGGCTTGGCGCCATGGGACCTTTCGGCGAGGCGGCCTGATCGGTATTTTTCCCGCGCAGTCTTGAACAACGGCGCTGTCCGGCGGTTGATTGCCTGATGACAGGCGCGTCGATCCGCGCCAATTTAGCGCATCATAAGCAAGAATCGCGGCTCCTCGCCAAGGAGGCCGCTGGCGCACTTTTCCGAGGGACCGCCACATGGCCACGACCGAGCGCACGGAAGCGATCGAAGTCGCCTCCATCGAGGACACCAGCCTCCTCGCCTTCTACCGCGACATGAACCCGCCGGAGCGGCACACGTTCTGGGCCTGCGCGTCAGGCTGGGCGCTCGACGGCATGGATTTCCAGATCTATCCGCTGGTCATCGGCACCATCATCGCGCTGTGGAAGGTCGACGCCGGCACCGCCGGGCTCGCCGGCACGGCGACGCTGCTCTCCTCCGCGGTCGGCGGCTGGCTCGGCGGCTACCTCGCCGACCGCATCGGCCGCGTGAAAACGCTGCAGTTCACCATCCTGTGGTTCTCCTTCTTCTCGCTGCTCTGCGCGCTCGCGCAAAGTTTCGACCAGCTCCTGATCGCGCGCGCCCTGCTCGGCCTCGGTTTTGGCGGCGAATGGGCGGCGGGCGCCGTGCTGATGGGCGAGGCGATCCGGCCGCAATATCGTGGCCGCGCGGTCGGCTCGGTGCAGTCCGGCTGGGCGGTCGGCTGGGGCATCGCGGTGCTGGCGCAGGCGATCCTGTTCTCGATCTTCCCCGCCGAGACCGCCTGGCGCTGGATGTTCGTGATCGGCGCGCTGCCAGCGCTTTTGGTGTTTTATCTCCGCCGCTACGTCACCGAGCCCGAGATCGCTGCGGAAACCCGCAACAAGCAGATCGCGAGCGGCGACCAGCCCCCGCTGTGGGAAATATTCGAGGGGCCGATCCTGAAGACCACCATCCTGGCCTCGCTGATGGCGACCGGCTGTCAGGGCGGCTATTACGCGATCACCTTCTGGGTGCCTCAGTTTCTCACCAAGGAGCGTCATCTTTCGATCGTCGGCTCCACGGGCTATCTCGCGACGCTGATCATCGGCTCGTTCGCCGGCTATCTGGTCGGCGCCTGGCTTGCCGACCGTATCGGGCGGCGCAACCTGTTCCTGATCTTCTCGCTCGGAGCGATCGCGGTGGTGCTGCTCTACACGCAATTGCCGCTGTCCAACGAGCTGTTGTGGCTGCTCGGGTTCCCGCTCGGCTTCTTCGCTTCGGGCTATTTCTCCGGCGTCGGCGCCTTCCTCACCGAGCTCTATCCGACACGGTTGCGCGGTTCCGGCCAGGGTTTTTGCTACAATTTCGGCCGCGGCATCGGCGCGCTGTTCCCGTTCCTGGTCGGCGCGCTCTCGGCCTCGACCTCGCTTGCGAATGCGATCGCGATCTTCGCGGTCGCAGCCTACAGCGTGTTCTTCCTCACCGCCTATGCGCTGCCGGAAACGCGCGGGCGGGTGCTGCACGCCAGCACGTGAGGCCATGACGGGCCGGGCGCATGGCCATGCCGCGGAGAGGGATCGTCGCCGCGCTCGCTGCGACGCTTGCACTTGCCGCGGCGGCGGCGCTCCTGTTGCGGCCCGACCGCGCGCTGCGGGTCGCGACCGGCTTCGTCGCCCATGTCGTGTGCAGCAAGAGCTTCGTCTCCGGCTTCGATCCACAGGTCGTGTTTGCCGAGACGACGGAGCGGGAGGGTGTCCGCATCCTGCGGCCGCTCCTGCGTTTCCATGTCGACCGCAACGCTGGGATCGTCGATAGCTCGATCCTCGGCCTGTTTGAAAGCCGCGCCGCCTTCCATGACGGGCTCGGCTGCGTGATGCTGTTCGACGGCGTCGAGCCGTATGTGCTGCGCAGCGATCTGCAGGCCGTGAAGGCGGCGAAGGCGCCGCCGCTGCTGCCCGAGATCGCCGGCGAAGCGGTGGTCGAACCCTCCGATCCCGCGCTGAAAGCGATGCTCGATCACGCCTTCGCGGAACCGGAGACGCCGCCGTTCCGCCGCACCAAGGCTGTCGTCGTCGTGCGCGACGGCCGCATCATCGCCGAGCGCTACGCCAGCGGCATCGGCGCTCACACGCCGCTGATGGGTTTTTCGCTGACCAAGTCGGTGGTCAGCGCCCTGATCGGCATCATGACCCAGCAGGGCCTGACCAGTCCCTCGATCCCGGCGCCGATCGCGGAATGGCGCAGCGCGTCCGATCCCCGGCGTGAGATCGAGGTCGAACATCTGTTGCGCATGACAACCGGCCTCGATCTCGACGAGACCAATTCCGGCTTCGACGCATCGAGCCGGATGCTGCTGCTGCACAACGATATGGCCGCGTTTGCCGTGAAGGCGCGGCCGATTGCTCCACCCGGCACGCGCTGGGCCTATTCCAGCCCGAGCACGCAGTTGCTGGCGCGGATCATCCGCGAGGCGACCGGCGGCCCCGAGCAAAGCCTCGCCTACGCCTGGCGCGAATTGTTCAATCCGCTCGGCATGCGCGATGTCACGCTGGAATTCGACGGCGCCGGCACCTTGCAGGCATCGACCTATATGTTCGCGAGCGCGCGCGACTGGGCGCGCTTCGGCCTGCTTTACCTCAATGACGGCGTAGTCGGCGGCAACCGCATCCTGCACGAGGATTGGGTGGATTTCTCCGCTGCCGCGACGCTCGACACCGACTATGGCGCAGGGTTCTGGACCAACCGGACCGAGCATGGTCTTGCGCCGCTGCGGGCTCGGCATCCCGCACGATGCGTTCTTTGCCTCGGGCGATCTCGGCCAGCGCATCGTCATCATTCCCTCGCAGCACATGGTGGTGGTGCGGCTCGGCGATTCCGTCGATCCCACCGGCGACATGCGTGGGCTCGCACGACTGGTCAAGGAAGCGATCGCGGCGACGCAGAACTAGATGTGACGAGTGAAGATCAGACGCCGTGGCTTGATCAAGCCAGGTTCACGACGCCTGGGTCTGAAGATCACCGCCCCACTTCGTAGGGCCCGCCCTTTTCCAGCGCGCGCTGATAGGCGGGCCGGGCATGGATGCGGTCGAGAAACGCCATCGCCTTGGGATGTCCCTGATCGAGGCCGCCGCGCGCGGCGGCCGCTTCCACGGGAAAGCTCATCTGGATGTCGGCAGCAGTGAAGTCGTTGCCGGCGAACCATTCGGTCTTGCCGAGCTCGCCCTCCCAATACGCCATGTGCTGCCGGAGCTGCGGATTGACCAGGGTCGCGATCGCCTGGTTGGAGATCTTGCGCACCACTGGCCGCAGCAGCGCCGGCGCCCGCTTCGGCATCAGCGTGAACAGGAGCTTCAGCAGCAAAGGCGGCATCGCCGAGCCCTCGGCGTAGTGCAGCCAATAGGTGTAGCGCAGCCGTTCCGGCGTGTTCGGCGGCGGAATCAGCCGGCCATTGCCGTAGGTCGTGACCAGATATTCGACGATCGCACCCGACTCCGCGATGGTGTTGCCGTTGTCGGTGATGACGGGCGACTTGCCGAGCGGATGGATGGCGCGCAATTCGGGCGGCGCGCGCATGTCGGGCCGCCGCTGGTAACGCACGATCTCGTAAGGCACGCCGAGCTCTTCGAGCAGCCACAGCACGCGCTGCGAGCGCGAATTGTTGAGATGATGCACCGTCAGCATGGCGTTCCCCTTCCCCGTATCGCGGGGCTTGGTGCCAGCGGCGCCGGCGAATGTCGAGCTATGCGATGGTCGCGGATATTTTACCCGGATGATATTGACGGCGCATTTTTGCCCGGGTAATAAATGGACCGAATCAGGAGTAGCCCCATGTCGCAAACCTTCACTGCCTTCAAAGGCTTGAGCCGGCTGGCGTCAGGCCCGCTCTCCGAGGTGGCGCTTGCCGTGCAAAAGGCGGGGCCGCAGGCCGCCGAGCCAATTGCCATCTTCAGCGACGCGACCGGTCGCGCGGTCGATCTCGACCTGCGCGGCGACGAACGCGCGCTCTCGGCGCGCTTCGCCGAGCCGGCTGCGCCGCCCCCGGCGGAGGAACCGGCATCGGAGGAGCCGCGCGGACGCGGCCGGCCGAAGCTCGGCGTCGTCGCGCGCGAGGTCACGCTGCTGCCGCGGCACTGGGAATGGCTGAACGGGCAGCCGGGCGGAGCGTCGGTGGCGCTGCGCAAGCTGGTCGAGGAGGCGCGACGGCTGAACGGCGACCGCGATCGCGAGCGGGCCGCGCGCGAGGCCGCCTATCACTTCATGTCGGCGATCGCGGGCAATCTGCCCGGCTTCGAGGAGGCCGCGCGCGCGCTGTTCGCCGACAACCGCCGCCGCTTCGTCAGCCAGATCGCGGCCTGGCCGGCGGACATTCGCGACCACCTCGTCAAGCTCGCCTATAGCGACCGCGCCGAATAGCGCGGTCGCGCCCCGGCGCGCCACAAAAATTTCTGCATCAAGACACCGCTACCCGCGCGGCATCGATCCGCCGCGCCAACAACAGGAATAACAACCATGCCCGCGCTCTCGGATCGCCTGAAACCCTTCCTGGCCTTTCTCGGCCCGATGATGCTGAGCAACGTGCTCCAATCGCTGTTCGGCACCATCAACAACGTCTATCTCGGCCAGATGATCGGCGTAGACGCGCTCGCCGCCGTCTCGGTCTTCTTTCCGGTGCTGTTCTTCTTCATTGCCTTCGTGATGGGGCTGGGCTCTGGCGCGACGGTATTGATCGGACAGGCCTGGGGCGCCGGCAAGCTCGATCGCGTCAAGGCGGTGGCGGGCACGACGTTCACCGTCGCATTGCTGCTGGGCCTGACGATCGCCATTGGCGGCGGCCTGTTCGGCCGCCAGCTCTTGATCATGCTCGCGACGCCACCGGACATTCTCGACGCCGCCGACGGCTATGCCCGGATCATGATGGTGGCAATGCCGCTGAGCTTCGTCTACGTGCTGCTGACGGGAATGCTGCGCGGCGTCGGCGACACCGTCACCCCGCTCTACGCCCTGATACTCTCGACCGCGACCGGACTGGCGCTGACGCCGGTTTTCATCCGCGGCTGGCTCGGCCTGCCGCAGCTCGGCGTCGCCAGCGCGGCCTGGGCGTCGGCGATCTCGGCCAGCTTTGCCGTGCTGTGGCTTTCGTTCGAGCTGCGCCGCCGCTGCCATGCGCTCGCCTTCGATGCCGCATTTCTGCGCGCGATGCGGCCGGATGGCGCGCTGCTGCGGACGGTGCTGCGACTCGGCATCCCCTCCGCGATGGGCATGGTCGTGATGTCGCTCGCGGAGCTGGTGCTGATCGGCCTCGTCAACGGTTTCGGCTCCAGCGCCACCGCGGCCTATGGCGCAGTCGGCCAGGTGATGAGCTATGCGCAATTCCCGGCGATGTCGATCGCGATCACGGTCTCGATCTTCGGCGCCCAGGCAATCGGCCGCGGCAAATCCGGCGACATCGGCACCATCGTGCGCACCGGCCTCGAGTTGAACCTGGTTCTCACCGGCGGCCTGGTCGCGCTGGGCTACTTGTTCTCGCGCACCCTGATGAGCTTCTTCATCACCGACGCGGCCGTGCTCGAGCTGGCGCAGGGCCTCTTGCATATCGTGCTGTGGAGCACCGTGCTGTTCGGCATGGCCTACGTGTTTTCCGGCGCGATGCGCGCCAGCGGAACGGTGTGGATGCCGCTCCTGATCTCGATATTCGCGATCACCGTGATCGAGGTGCCTTCCGCCTTCCTGCTCAGCCGCGTGATCGGGCTGGAAGGCATATGGGCGGCCTATCCGATCACCTTCGGCGCCATGTTCCTGCTGCAGATGGCCTATTACCGGCTGGTGTGGCACAAGAAGACGATCCGGCGCCTGATCTAGAGCGCTTTCGAGCGAAGTGGGTACCGGTTCGCGTGAAGAAAACGCGTCAAAACAAGAATCTAGAGCATCGATTCTGATTCCATCAGAACCGATGCTCCAGTCGAGCGGATTTGACGTTCGCCGCCTATATGATGGGCATCATCGGACCCGTGGACGCGCCGCGCCGGCTGCGCCACAATGGGTTGACGGATCATCGAAACGCCGCGCGGCGGACGCGGCTCGCCGCGGCGGCGACAAGAAACGGGAGATGAAGCATGCGTGTTCTCGTGGTCGGCGCCGGTGCGATCGGCGGATATTTCGGCGGCAGGCTGCTGCAGGCGGGCAAGGACGTCACCTTCCTGGTGCGGCCGCGCCGCGCCTCGGAGCTGGCAAGCGCGGGCCTCGTGATCAAAAGCCCCCATGGCGATGTGACGCTGAAGAACCCGCCGACGGTTCAGGCCGATGCGATCAAGGACAAGTTCGACGTCGTGCTGCTGAGCTGCAAGGCGTTCGACCTTGCCGATGCCATCAACTCCTTTGCGCCGGCGGTCGGCGACAAGACCGCGATCATTCCGCTGCTCAACGGCATGCTGCATCTCAACATCCTCGACGAGCGGTTCGGCCGCGAGCGCGTGCTCGGCGGCCTCTGCGCGATCGCGGTCACGCTGAACGAGAAGCGCGAGGTGGTGCAGCTCGCGCCGATGCAGTCGCTCGGGTTCGGCGAGCGCGACGGCCGGTTGAGCGACCGCGTGCGCGCCATCGCCGACGTCTTTGCGTCGGGCCAATTCGGCGCGGCGGCAAGCCAGAACGTCATGCAGGACATGTGGGAGAAATGGGTGTTCCTGGCGACGCTCGCCGCCTCGACCAGCCTGATGCGCGCCGCGGTCGGCCACATCATCGCGGCGCCCGGCGGCAAGGACTTCCTGCTCGGCATGCTGGATGAATGCAGCGCGATCGCCAAGTCCGCAGGCCACGAGCCGAGCGGACCGTTCTTCCAGCGCGTCAAGGGCCAGCTCGCGCTGGAAGGCTCGCCTTTGACCGCCTCGATGTTCCGCGACATCAAGGCGGGCCTGCCGGTCGAAGCCGACCATGTGATCGGCGATCTCATCGCCCGCGCGGATGCGGCGAAGATTCCGGTGCCGAAGCTGCGCACCGCCTACACGCATCTGAAGGCCTACGAGAACCAGCGGGCGTGATCACCCATCCCTTCCAGGGGGGATGAAGAGTCACAGATGCGCGAGATAATGCGCCAGCGCGGTGATCTCCTCGTCGCTCAAGGGATAGGCGACGTCGGCCATCGCGGCCTGGCCGCCACCGACGCGCTGGCCGGCCTTGTAGTCGTGCAGCGCTTTCACGAGATATTCCTCGCGCTGTCCGGCGAGCCGCGCGACCGCCTTGGTGCCGGCGAAATTGTCGGTATGGCAGGAGGCGCAGCGCCGCCCGACTGCGGCCTGCGCGCCCTTCTTCGAGAGATCCGGATCGTCGTCGGCCGGTGGCTTTGGCGGCGTCAGCGAGGAGAAATAGGCCCCGAGGTTGCGGATGTCCTCGTTGGTGATCTGCTCGACGATCGGCTGCATTTGCTCGTTCTTGCGGGCGCCGGCGCGAAAATACACCAGTTGCCACTGGATGAACTGGTCGGGCTGGCCCGCGAGCGAAGGGATGTTCTCCATCTGCGAGATCCCGTTGTCGCCGTGACAGCCGGCGCAGACCTCGGCCTTTTGCTTGCCCGCGGCGACATCGGCCGCGTGCGCAAACGAGCTGCACGCAATCGTTGCGGCAAGCAGAGCTCCGCCTAACGTAACTCGCATCCGAACTCCTCCCCGTCATTGCCGGGCTTGACCCGGCAATCCATCCCGACAAAAGCGCTTTTATGATGGATGCCCGGATCAAGTCCGGGCATGACGCGCGTGATGAAGGCGCCCGACAGTTGAAACAATGGAGGCTGCGGCCGCGCGCCCTGCGCAAGCCGCAGCCTCCAAATTCAAAAAAGCGCCTACTTCTTCGCGGCCGCGGTGCCGTTGCCGCCGTAGCTGATGCGATAGATCGCACCGGCCCAGTCGTCGGCGACGAGGATCGAGCCATCCTTGGCGAGGACGATGTCGGCGGGACGGCCAAGATAGCCCTGGTCGCCTTCGATCCAGCCGGACGCGAACACCTCCTGCTTGGCGTTCTTGCCGTCGGGATCGGCGGTCACGCGCACGATGCGGCCGCCCTGGTATTTATGCCGGTTCCAGGAGCCGTGCTCGGCGATCAGCATCGAGTTCTTGTATTCGGCGGGGAACTGGTCGCCGGTATAGAACTTCATGCCGAGCGGCGCGACATGGGCGCCGAGGTTGAGTGCGGGCGGCGAAAACTCCGCGCAGGTATGACCCATCGCGAATTTCGGATCCGGCATGTCGCCCTGGTGGCAATAGGGATAGCCGAAATGCTCGCCGATCTTGTTGATCACGTTCAGCTTGTCCGAGGGCAGGTCGTCGCTGATCCAGTCCCGCGCATTTTCCGTGAACCAGTATTTGCCGCTGCGCGGATCGACGTCGCCGCCCACCGAGTTGCGGACGCCGAGCGCCCAGACCTCGGCATTGCCGGTCTTCGGATCGACGCGGCGGATCTGCGACACGCTGGTCGGGGGAATGCCGATGTTGAAGGGCGGTCCGAACGGAATGTAGAACCAGCCGTCCTTGTCGACGGCGATGTATTTCCAGCCATGCGCGGCATAGGAAGGCATGTCGTCATAGACCACCTTGCCCTGGCCGAGATTGTCGAGATTGGCCTCCGCATTGTCGTAGCGGATCAGCTTGTCGACCGCGATGACGTAGAGCGCGCCGTCCCTGAAGGCGAGCCCGGTCGGCATGTTGAGGCCCTTGAGGATGGTCTTGACCTCCTTCTTGCCGTCCTTGTCGGTGATCGCATAGACGTTGCCGAGGCCGAACGAGCCGACGAACAGCGTGCCCTTGTCGCCCCAGGCCATCTGCCGCGCGGCGAGCACGTTGGGCGCCCACACCTCGATCTTGAAGCCGTCAGGCAGCTTGATCTTCTTGATCAGCGCGGCGAGCTCGGCTTCGGAAGCGCCGGTCGGCGGCCCTGACGGCGGCGCCAGTCCCTTCTGCGCGTCGGTCTCGTCGCCGAGGAACCAGTCATCCGGCGGGTGGGTCCAGAAGTCCTTGGTGCCGGATTCGTATTTCTTCAGCGGCCGGTTGTCCTGCGCCTGCGCGCGCGTGAGGCTTGTTCCCGCGATCAGCGCCGCGGCGGCGAGCAAAAGAACGGATCGATGCAAAATCGACTTCATCGGCGTCACTCCCTGTGCAGCCGGGACGGCTGCTTATTTTATTTTGAGCGCTTAGAGAGACGAAATTTCGTCTGCCCGGGGCCAGACGCCAAAATGTTAGCACATCCGAAGGCTGTGAGAAGCGCGCGATGCGCGCACAATCGTGGCGCCGGTCGGGAAGAGGCGCGATGTTCCCCGCGTATGGTCCAGATCCGTTCGCGCTGGCTTCAGCGGGCGCCGGCCGCAACCAGGATCTGCGCAATCCTGGAATAGCCGCGTTTCACGGCGTGCTGGAGCGGCGTCATGCCCTCGCCGTCGGCACGATTCACATTGGCCTTCGCGTCGATCAGCGCCTGCACGATCTCTTGATGTCGCTCGCCACCGTCGCTCAGGATGATCGCCTCCAGAAGCGCTGTCCAGTTGAGCTTGTTGACGTGATCGACGTCGACGCCCGCCGCGATCAGCGTGCGCACCGTGTCGACATGGCCGCGCTCGGCGGCCGGAATGAGGGCGGTGCCGCCATAGCGGTTCGTGCTCTTCAGGTCGGCCCCATGCGCGAGTGTCAGCTTGAGGATTTCGAGATGGCCGCGCGCACCGGCATAAAGGTAGGGGCTGTCATTGATATTGTCCTTGGCATTGACGTCGGCGCCGGCCTCGATCAGCGCTTTGGCGGCGGTGACCTGGTTCGCATGGGTTGCGACCAGGAGCGCGGTGCGCCCCTCGCTGTCGCGCGCATCGATCCTCGCGCCCGCGGCAAGGCGTTGGTTGATCTCTGCGACGTCGCCCCTGGCGGCGGCCATATGGAGTCGGGTCTCGTTCATGTCTGGTCCGGAAGCAGCATGGGAAAGCGACATCAAGGCCAGCAAGGCCGACACGAGGATCGCGCAAGGTCTCAGCATTCTGCGGTCTTCGATATCGTCCGGCACGAGGCTGGCCAGGCATTGACCACGCCAAAAAAGACACGCCAAAAAAAAAGAAGGGCCGCTTTCGCGGCTCTTTCCCTTGGCGCTCTGAAATCTTTCGGGAAATTGGAGCGGGCGAAGGGGCTCGAACCCTCGACCCCGACCTTGGCAAGGTCGTGCTCTACCACTGAGCTACACCCGCATCCGTTGACGGCGGTGCCGGCAACGGCAGACCTATGCCAAAAGCGGCCGGTGAATGCAACAGTTTGCGCAACGATCAATATCGGCCCGGCCAGGGCCTCAAATCACGGCCAAAGCCGCCGAATCGGCCCGGAACCATGCGCCGAGGGCCGCCAATGTTCCACTTGCGCCGCATCCGGCCCGCCGCCCAGTACCGTGCGCAGCGAGGTCAGCCGCGCCGGCTCACAGTCGAAGCTCGCCCACCATTCGACGAAGGCGTGGTCGCCGTCGACGACCGGGGTGACCCGCAACGTCGCCATGAAGCCTTCAACGGGCAGGGAGGGCGGGCCGCAGAATTCATAGGTCTGGGAGCGCTCGACGTCCGACAGCGCCAGC
Organism: Bradyrhizobium sp. NP1; assembly: GCF_030378205.1. Taxonomy (NCBI): domain Bacteria; kingdom Pseudomonadati; phylum Pseudomonadota; class Alphaproteobacteria; order Hyphomicrobiales; family Nitrobacteraceae; genus Bradyrhizobium; species Bradyrhizobium sp. NP1. The sequence goes on along the minus strand of NZ_CP127385.1, from coordinate 263,560 downwards.
AGCCGCTGCCGGATGCGACGCTCCCGGTAGAACACGTTGCGAACCGCGCCGACCGTGTCGCCGGACTTGCCGTCCTCGATCTCGCTGATGCCTTCGCCGTTGACCCAGACCGAATAGTTGTTGAAGTCGCGGATCGCAGCCCAGACCACCGTGGCCGGCTGCTCGAAGACGGTGCTGTAATAGGCCTTTGTCATGCCAGGCGGTGTCCTTGAGGCTTCGATTGGCCGACAATGGCCGGAAAAGGCGGGCAGGCCCACCCGATAACCGATCGCCCTGGCGACCGCGGAACCAATTGAAATCCGGCGCAAAGCCGCCATCTAAGGCCGGGATGGCGGATCGGGCCTGGCGCACCGAAGCCACTCAATCCCCTGACCTAGCCGTGCTAGAAGGGGGACCGGATCGACGAGATTTTTTCAGACGAGGACCCCGTGACCATCATTGAGCAGGGCGACGGATCGGCGCCGCAGGCGGCGCCCGATTTGATCAAGGACACCACCACCCAGACGTTCATGAAGGACGTCATCGAGGAATCGAAGCGCCAGCCGGTGCTGATCGATTTCTGGGCGCAGTGGTGCGGCCCATGCCGCCAGCTCACCCCGATCCTGGAAAAGGCGGTCCGCGCCGCCAAGGGCCGGGTCAAGCTGGTGAAGATGAACATCGATGAGCATCCGGCGATTCCCGGCCAGATGGGCATCCAGTCGATTCCCGCCGTGATCGCCTTCGTCAACGGCCAGCCGGCCGACGGCTTCATGGGCGCGCTGCCCGAGAGCCAGGTCAACGCCTTCATCGAGAAGCTGACCAAGGGCGTGCCGGCCGCGGGCGAGCCAGATATCGCGGAGATCGTGAAAGAGGCGGAAGCCGCGCTCGCCGCTGGCGACGCCGCGACCGCCGCCCAGATCTATGCCGAGGCGCTTGCGGTCGATTCCACCAATATTGCGGCGCTGGCGGGCCTTGCCAAATGCTACGTCGCCACCGGCGCGATCGAGCAGGCCAAGCAGGCGCTCGCCATGGTGCCGGAATCCAAGCGCAACGACGCGGCCGTCAAGGCGGTGCAGGCTTCGATCGACCTCGCCGACCAGGCGAGCGCGCTCGGGCCGGTGGCCGAGCTGGAGCGGAAGGTTGCCGCGAACCCGCTCGATCATCAGGCGCGATTTGATCTCGCGACCGCGCTGAATGCGTCGGGCAAGCGCGCAGAGGCAACCGGCCACCTGCTCGAGATCGTCAAGCGCGATCGCAAATGGAATGACGACGCCGCCCGCAGGCAGCTCGTGCAGTTCTTCGAGGCCTGGGGCGGGGCGGATGAAGCCACCGTCGAGGGACGAAAGCGGCTGTCGACCATCCTGTTCTCATAGGTCTTGCAGCAATCGGGGGCGCCAGCGCCGCCGATTTGAAGTTCCTGCAATGCGTGCCGCGAATTCGATAAGGAACTTCAAATCGAAAGCGGCGCTGCGATAGTCTGATTGCCAGTGCCCCTTTGTTTCCGAAGTTCGTATGAGGGGGTGCTGCGCGGGTTTACGAACTTCGGAAACGGGGCATCAGCGCCGCCGATTTGAAGTTCCTGCAATGCGTGCCGCGAATTCGATAAGGAACTTCAAATCGAAAGCGGCGCTGCGATAGTCTGATTGCCAGTGCCCCTTTGTTTCCGAAGTTCGTATGAGGGGGTGCTGCGCGGGTTTACGAACTTCGGAAACGGGGCACTGGGATGCCGATCAATGCCGAATATCGCGGGCCCGGCGAGCTTCCCGAAATCATTCCGGTGTTTCCGCTGCCCGGCGCGCTGTTGCTGCCGCGCGGCCAAATGCCGCTGAACATTTTCGAGCCGCGCTATCTCGCAATGGTCGACGACGCCTTCCGCGACGGCCATCGGCTGATCGGCATGATCCAGCCCGACGTCACCCATTCGAAGCAGCAGAAGCCGGTGCTGTTCCACGTCGGCTGCGCCGGGCGCATCACCCAGCTCGCCGAATCCGGTGACGGCCGCTACATCCTCGAGCTGACCGGTATCTCGCGCTTCCGCGTCGTTGAGGAAGTCGCGGCGCTGACGCCCTATCGGCAGTGCAAGGTCGATTTCTTCGCCTATCTCGACGACTTCACCGCGCGCAAGGGCGAGGAGGCGGTCGACCGCGAGGCGCTGCTTGCGGTGCTGACGGATTTCCTGAAGGCCAACAACCTCAAGGTCGACTGGGCCGGCATCGAGGCCGCGCCGAACGAGGCGCTGGTCAACGCGCTGGCGATGATGTCGCCCTACGGTCCGGCCGAGAAGCAGGCCATGCTGGAAGCGCCTGACCTGAAGACCCGCGCCGAGATCCTGATCGCCGTGACCGAGATGGATCTCGCCAAGAAGCGCACCAGCGGCGGCGACCCGCCGCTGCAATGAGCATGATCCGGAAAAGTGGGTACCGGTTTTCCGAAGAGATCATGCTCAATCAAAAGCCTGGTGCAGCGATTCAAAGCTGACGCGATCCCCCTTCAATAGCCGGCGACCGCCAGTCCCGCGACCGCCGCGAGCAGCATCCATCCGAAATGCCGGCCCCGCGTGCCCCAGGCATTGCCGAGCGCGCTGAAGGCAAACAGAACCGCGAACGCCACGATCATCCAGTGCCGGGCCTTGTCCGACTCCATCGAGGGTGTCGCGACCAAAAGCACGCCGCAGGCAATCCAGGCGACCGTCGGGATCTGCCAGACCAGGCGAAACAGCGTGCGCAGGCGCTCCGGCTGGATCGTCACCCGCGGGAACACCTTTGTTTCCGTGAGCACGCCGTGGATCAGCGCCACCGCGATGGCAAGAACGCCGGCACATTGCAACAGGACATCGCGCATGGGCACCTCCATACAGTTATGTATGGTAATACGTCCCCGGGCTGGCTCCTGTCAATACACCAGTGTATGGTGCGGGCATGGCGACCGATCAACTTTCCGCGCAGGACTGGCTCGATTTCGGCCTGAAGGTGCTGGCGAAAAGCGGCTTCACGGCGCTGAAGGCCGAGCCGCTCGCCAAGGCAATGGGCGTTTCGCGCGGCAGCTTCTACTGGCATTTTGCCGATATCGGCGCGTTCCACGCCGCGATCCTGGAGCATTGGCGCGAGGTCGCGGCCGAGCAGGTGATCGCGAGCCTCGACGCCGCCTCCGCCGAGGCCGATCCGCTGCTTCTGTTGCTGCAGCGCGCCTTCACCGGCAGGCGGGCGCTGGAGAAGGCGGTACGAAGCTGGGCAGCGGCCGACGTTTCCGCCCGCGTCGCCGTGCAGGCAATCGATCGCCGCAGGGTCGACTATATCGAGCGGTTGCTAGCCGCGCGCGGACCCGCGCCGGATGTCGCGCGCGCCCGGGCGCAGATCCTGTACTGGACCTTTGTCGGCTTTGCGCTGTCGGAGGAGGCGCTGCCCGAGAAGCGGCTGCCGGCGCTGCTCGACGAGCTGATGCGCGTCGCCATCGATGAGCGGGCAGGCGACGCGCCGTCTTGTGCTGTGCTAAGGGAGTGAAAAACCCGTGCCGGAGATCAGCCAATGAGCAACGTGCCCGAGCGCCCCGAAAACACCGTCGATCCGAAACTGCTGGAGATCCTGGTCTGCCCGCTGACCAAGGGGCCTCTTGAATTCGACGCCGCGAAGCAGGAATTGATCTCGCGTTCGGCCAAGCTCGCCTATCCGATCCGCGACGGCATCCCGATCATGCTGCCGGAGGAGGCGCGCAAGATCGACTAGACTAGAGCATGATCCGGAAAAGTGTGTAGCGGTTTTCCGCCCGACAAACGCGGAACGCGTTTGCGCGGAGATCATGCTCAATCAAGAACCTGAAGCGCGATGACGATTCAGCCTGATCTCGTCACGCTTAGGGCGCGGGCCAAGGCTGCAGCGCCACTTTGAATCCGTGACAGGCGGCCGCGCCGGTGCCAAACTGGCGCGCAACGGAGCGATGCGAAACATCGCTAAAGAACCAGGATTCCAGGGAGGAATTGCATGCTTCGCCGTCCGTGGCTGATGCTGTCGCTGGCCATTCTGGCCGTCTCGCCGTGGACCACGCCCGTCCATGCGCAGGCGGCCGCGCCCGACCTTGAGCAGGAGATCCGGCAGCGCGCGGCGGCGATCGAGAGCAAGCTGATCGCCTGGCGGCACGACATTCATGAAAATCCCGAGCTCGGCGAACAGGAGAACCGCACCTCGGCGCTCGTCGCCGACCATCTGAAGAAGCTCGGTCTCGAAGTGCGGACCAATGTCGCGCGCACCGGCGTGGTTGCCGTGCTCCGCGGCGGCAAGCCCGGACCGGTCGTCGCGCTGCGCGCCGACATGGACGCGCTGCCGGTCAAGGAGCCCGACGGACTGCCGTTCGCGTCAAAGGCCAAGGGCAAGTATCTCGGGCGCGACGTCGACGTCATGCATGCCTGCGGCCACGATGCCCACACCGCGATCCTGATGGCGACCGCCGAAGTGCTGACCGGCATGAAGGACAAGCTGCCGGGAACGGTGAAATTCCTGTTCCAGCCGGCCGAGGAAGGTCCGAGCCTCTATCCGGCGCTGACCGGCAAGAGCTGGGGTGCCAAGCAGATGATCAAGGAAGGCGCCTTCCAGGACCCGAAACCGGATGCGGTGTTCGGCCTGCACGTCACCTCCGCGCTGCCGAGCGGCCGCATCGGCTACCGCGCCGGCGCCGCGATGGCCAGCGCCGACGAGCTGCGCATCAAGGTCACCGGGCGGCAGGGCCACGCCGGATATCCGTGGCGCACGGTCGATCCGGTCACCACGTCGGCGCAGATCGTGCTGGGCTTGCAGACGGTCGTGAGCCGTCGCACCGACCTGATGAAGGCGCCGACCGTGGTCAGCATCACGACCATCAACGGCGGCAGCCGTTTCAACATCGTGCCCGACACCGTCGAGATGACCGGCACGATCCGCACCTATGACGCCGAGGTGCGCCGCGGCGTGCATCGCGACATTCATCAGGTCGCGGAAAACATCGCCGCCAGCGCCGACGCCAAGGCCGACGTCGAGATCATCGAGCTTTACGATCCGCTGGTGAACAACGACAGGATGACGGCGCGGATGGCGCCGGTACTTGCCCGCGCGGCCGACAACGACGCCGGCGTCGTCACGCCGACCGGCGCCGCCGAGGACTTCTCCTTCTTCCTCAATGAAGCACCCGGACTGTTCTTCGTTCTCGGCGTGGTGCCGCGCGACCAGGACCCGGCCAAGGCGGCGCCCAATCACAGCCCGAACTTCTATGTCGACGAAAAAGCCCTGGTCACCGGCGTGCGGGCGATGGCGATGGTGACGGTGAACTATCTCACCGCACCGGGCCTCGATTGATCTCTGCTCGCAGACCGGTCACAGCGCTTCGCCCTTGAGCAGCCGCGGCACTTCGCCTGACAGTCCCGCGGCCTGGCGGATGAACAGGCTCTTCAGCGGCGGCAGCCGGTCGACCACGCCGAGCCCGATGTCGCGCACGGTGCGCAACAGCGTCGATTCGTTGGAGAACAGGAAGTTCAGCGAGTTGGTGGCGAGTCCCATCGCCATGGTGTCGAAGCGCCGCCAGCGCTGGTAGCGCTCGAGCACGTCGGCCTGGCCGATGTCGATGCCGAGCCGCGCGGCATCGACCACGACTTCGGCAAGGGCTGCGACATCCTTCAGCCCCAGATTGAGGCCCTGGCCGGCGATCGGATGGATCACATGCGCGGCGTCGCCGATCAGCGCCAGCCGCTCGGCGATGAAGGAGCGCGCGACGAAATAGAAGAGCGGGAAGGCGCGCGGCTTGTCGAGCGCCTTGATCTCGCCGAGATGCAGGCCGAAGCGGCGCTCCAGCTCGTCATGAAATTCGCCGTCCGAAAGGGCCGTGATGCGCGCGGCCTCGGACCGCTTCTCGGTCCATACCAGCGAGGAGCGCTTGCCGGTCAAAGGCAGGATCGCGAACGGGCCGGCCGGCAGGAAATGCTCTTCGGCGCGGCCATGGTGGTCGCGCTCATGCCCGACCGTGACCACGATGCCGGACTGATCATAGTCCCAGCCATGGGTCACGATGCCGGCCTGCTCGCGCAGCCGCGAGCGCGCGCCGTCGGCGGCGATCAAAAGGCTCGCCGGCACAATGCTGCCATCGGCCAGCCGCACCTCGATGCCATCGCCGCCGGTGGCGTATGACGTCACGGCGGTCGCGCGCAGGTCGATGTGCGAGCTCTCCGCGCACACGACCAGCGCATCGATCAAGTGCCGGTTCTCGACCATGTGCGCAAAGGGCTCGCCGGGCTCGACGTCGCCGGTGAAGGTCAGGAACGTCGGGCGGGTCGCGTCCGCGAGCTTGGAATCGGTCACCACCATGTCGAGGATCGGCTGCGCCTTGTCGGCGACCGCCGGCCATGCGCCGAGCGTCTCGAACAGGCGCCGGCAGGCCGCCACGATGGCGGTGGCGCGCGGATCGCGGCTCGGCCGCACGGCCAGCGCCGGATCGGCGACGATGACGGGGATTTCGGGACCCAGCCCCTGGCGCAGCGCCACCGCGAGCGCGAGCCCGGCAAATGCGCCGCCACCAATGACAATGCTTCGCTGTGCGGTCATCAAAACCTGCTTACTCAATACGCTTGCTACTCAACTATAGCTGGGCGAAACAGGTTCTCCAAACAAGGTCTCCCTGTCATTCCGGGGCGATGCGTCAGCATCGTACCCGGAATCTCGAGATTCCGGGTCTGGTGCTCACGCACCATCCCGGAATGACGAAAAATGGAAAGCGCTTTTCGATGTCCAGGAGCCTGATCGATCTGCTTGCCATCCTCGACATCGAGCCGCTCGAGGTGAACCTGTTCCGCGGCAACAGCCCGAAAACAAGCTGGCAGCGCGTGTTCGGCGGCCAGGTGATCGGCCAGGCGATGGTCGCCGCCTGCCGCACCGTCGAGGGCCGGCTGCCGCATTCGCTGCATTGCTACTTCATCCTGCCGGGCGATCCGCAGATCCCGATCATCTACCAGGTCGAGCGCCTGCGCGACGGCAAGAGCTTTTCGACCCGCCGCGTCACCGCGATCCAGCACGGCAACGCGATCTTTTCCATCATGGTGTCGTTCCATGCCGACGAGCAGGGCTCGTTCGATCACCAGGAGACGATGCCCGACGTGGCGCCGCCGGAAAAGCTCACCGCCGAAGAAGTGGCCAAGCAGCCGATGTTCCGCGAGATGCCGGAATTCATCCGCCGCTATTATGAATCGGACCGGCCGATCGAGCTGCGCCCGGTCGAGCTCGGCCGCTATTTCGGCCAGAAGATCGACAACGGCCGCATCCATATCTGGATCCGCACCGCGGCCAAGCTGCCGGACGATCCGGCGCTGCACATGTGCGCGCTCGCCTATGCCTCCGACTTCTCGCTGCTCGACGCGGTGATGGCGCGCTACGGCCGCACCCTGTTCGACAAGCGCATGATGCCGGCGAGCCTCGACCATGCGATGTGGTTTCACCGCCCGTTCCGCGCCGACGAATGGCTGCTCTACGCGCAGGATTCGCCGAGCGCGCAATCGGGCCGCGGGCTGACGCGTGGCCTGATCTTCAAGCCCGACGGCACGCTGGTCGCCTCCGTCACGCAGGAGGGCGTGGTGCGCGAGCGCAAATGACGCTTATTTAATCGAGCATGATCTTTTCGGAAAACCGCTGCACACTTTTCCGGATCATGCTCTAAGCGTCCAGCTGCGAACCTCGCTGGACAAGAACAGTCTGCGACGCCATCCAGCCCATCATCCAGCGATACACCCATGGAATCGGGATGATGAAGGAGGCGGCGATGAACGCCACGATTCCACGCCAGAGAAATTCCAGTCCGGTGCCCCTGAAAATGATCTCGCGCCGCGTGCCCTGGATGTTGCTGCAGAACCACCGCGTCCAGGCCGCATAGACCCACGCCCAGCCGACGATGGTGATGATGGAGATGGCCGCAAGCAGGGTCCATCCAAGATAGCCCCAGATCGAGCCGGAGAAACTGAGCCCGAGCGGCTGCCCGTTCGACGCGATGTTCGCGATCAGCCATTTGAGGAACAGCCAGTACAACGCGATCTGAACCAGGATGATCAGGTTGTTGAGCAACTTGCTGCCGGTCAGGCCAACGACGATCGCAAGCACGATGGCCCCGAAAAACCATGGGACCACCGTCATCGCGGTACCGGTGAAGCTGAGATTTGGCCGTCCCGGCACCTGCACGCAGGGAACGATCCACCTCGTATACCAGACGATCATCCACGGGATCGGGATGACGAAGGCACAGCCGATCACGAACACGATGCTGCGCCAGACAAATTCCCAAATTCCGAAGTCGATCGACAGCGGTCCGCCATAGCCGCCAGCGCTCATCACGGCGCCACCCTGCGCGAGCGAGGGAGGGCCCGACGTCCCTGAGAAGAGGCCGGGGACGTCGCCGGCCTTCTGCCAGCCGGTCATGCCTTCGGCCCACACCAGCGTGTCCGGCCGGATGGCGCCGCGGGCAATCAGGTCGCGAAACTGGGCTTCCGGATAAGGCCCCTGCTGCTGGCCCTGCTGGGCATAAAACCAGGATCGTTCCGCCATGGCGTACCCCCTTGTTGTTCTTGTCAGCGCTGCCATCCCGCGGCAGCCGAATGCCGTGAATGGAAGCGGAACACATTCTGGCGGACGAGTGTGTCGGCTGTACAGAGATGCCGGCGACAGGGAGGCGGGGTTTTCCCGTGAAAGCTGCAAGTTTCTTGTGCCATTTGCCTAGAAAGATGCCAGATTGTCGCAGCACCTCTCGGCTGTGGCCCGCCAGCCATCGCGCTTGACCCAAGGAAACGAAGGCCTGACCATGAAACTCGTCGTCGCGATCATCAAACCGTTCAAGCTGGACGAGGTGCGCCAGGCCCTCACCGGCATCGGCGTGCACGGCATGACGGTGACCGAGGTCAAGGGCTATGGCCGCCAGAAGGGCCACACCGAGATCTATCGCGGCGCCGAATATGTCGTGAACTTCCTGCCCAAGCTGCGCATCGAGGTCGCCGTCTCTTCCGACCTTGCCGACAAGACCGTCGAGGTCATCACCGCCAACGCGCGCACCGGGCAGATCGGCGACGGCAAGATCTTCGTCACGCCGATCGATCATGCGCTGCGCATCCGCACCGGCGAGACCGACAGCGACGCACTCTAGAAACCGCATCATCGACCGCCGCAACGACGCCGCGAGCCAAGCAGACAGCCGGGGAATTTCATGGGGGCACCATCCACTCGTGCAGCGATGCTCGCTGCGCCTTTCGCCTGCGCCGCGCTCATCGCCACACCGACGCGCGCCTTCGCGGCGGCTTCCGAGATCTCGACCGCCGATACCGCCTGGATGATCGTCGCCACCGCGCTGGTGCTGATGATGACTATACCGGGGCTGGCGCTGTTCTATTCCGGCATGGTGCGCAAGAAGAACGTGCTTGCGACCATGGCGCAGTCGCTCGCCGCCGTCATGATCATCTCCATCCTCTGGGTGGCGTTCGGCTATTCGCTGGTCTTCGTCGGCGACGGCGCCTTTCTCGGCACGCTCGACCGCGCCTTCCTCGCCGGCATGGCGATGGACAGCGTCAATCCGGCCGCGAAGACGATTCCGGAAGCGCTGTTCATGCTCTATCAGATGACCTTTGCGATCATCACGGTCGCGCTGGTGGCGGGCTCGGTGGCCGACCGCATGCGGTTTTCCGCCTATCTGCTGTTCTCGGTCGCCTGGTTCATCTTCGTCTATGTGCCGCTGGCGCATTGGGTGTGGGGCGGCGGCTTCCTCGGCGCGGCCGGCGTTCTGGATTTTGCCGGCGGGCTGGTCGTGCATCTGTCCGCCGGCGTCGGCGGCCTCGTCGCGGCGCAGGTGATGGGCCGCCGTCACGGCTATGGCAGTGACAACCTGTCGCCGTTCGACCTGTCGCTGGCCGTAGTCGGCACCGGGCTGTTGTGGGTCGGCTGGTTCGGCTTCAACGGCGGCTCGGCGCTGTCGGCGAATTCGCGCGCGGTGATGGCGATCATCGCGACCCATCTGGCGGCCTGCGCCGGCGCCTTGACCTGGGGCGCGCTCGAATGGTCGAAGCGGCGCAAGCCCTCCGTGCTCGGCATGATCTCGGGCGCGGTCGCGGGCCTCGGCACCATCACGCCGGCCTCCGGCTTCGTCGCGCCGTGGGCCGGCATCGTGATCGGCGCCATCGCAGGGCTTGCCTGCTACTGGGCCTGCACCTCGCTGAAGAGGCGCTTCAACTACGACGATTCGCTCGACGTGTTCGGCGTCCACGGCGTCGGCGGCCTGACCGGCACGCTGCTGACGGGCGTGTTCGCCACCGCTTCGATCGGCGGCGTCGCCGGCCTGATCGACGGCAACCCGCAGCAAGTGCTGCTGCAGCTTTACGGCGTCGCGGTCACGCTGGCCTGGTCGGCCGGCATCACCTTCCTGCTTCTGAAACTGGTCAGCACCTTCGTGCCCTTGCGGGTTTCGCGGGAGCAGGAGCTGGAAGGCCTCGACATCTCGCAGCATGGCGAAGCGCTGCAGTAGCGCGCGGTCGTGGTTCGATCTGACGCCGCCGGCGCCTGAAGTCCAAATCCCCTGGAAGGGCCGACATTCTGCCATTCGCGTGAGCAGAATTGTGTCGGGACTCTGTCTTGCCGCCGAATTGAGCAGTCTTGACTAGAGTTTAGGCGCGACCGAATGGCGCAGGTGCCGCCTTTTGGGTGCGGGCGCGAAAAGGTCCGGATTCCTAGTCCGTTAGGCGGCGCCGCCGATCTTGGCACGGCATTTGATTCTAAGGGTCCCGGCTGTGACCGCGTCGTGAATTCTCTCCGCGTGGTGAACATCAGTCGACTTGCCCGGTCGTCGCGCCGGGCCCAAGCGGGGGACAGTACCCATGAAAATTGTTATGGCGATCATCAAGCCATTCAAGCTGGAAGAAGTCCGTGACGCCCTGACCGCCATCGGCGTTCATGGTCTCACCGTGACGGAAGTCAAAGGCTACGGCCGGCAAAAAGGCCATACGGAAATCTACCGCGGCGCTGAATACGCGGTGAGCTTCCTGCCCAAGATCAAGATCGAAGTCGCAGTCGCCGCCGACCAGGTGGACAAGACGATCGATGCCATCACCGCAGCCGCCAAGACCGGCCAGATCGGCGACGGCAAGATCTTCGTCATCAACCTCGACCATGCGGTCCGCATCCGCACTGGCGAGGCGGATGCCGCGGCCCTCTGATTTCGCGCAAAAAACCCTACCACTCAGGAGTAAAGCAAAATGACGTTCAAGCGTCCCCTCGCGGGATTGGCGACCCTTGCGGTCGGCCTGTTTGCCGCAACCGCGGCCTATGCCGAGCCGACAGTCAACAAGGGCGACAACGCCTGGATGCTGACATCCACCGTGCTCGTGCTGTTGATGACCATTCCCGGCCTTGCGCTGTTCTATGGCGGCCTCGTGCGCTCCAAGAACATGCTCTCGGTGCTGATGCAGATCTTCTACACGGTCTGCGTCGTGACCGTGATTTGGGCCCTCTACGGCTACAGCCTCGCCTTCACCGGCGGCTCCGACTTCATCGGCGGCTTCTCGAAGGCCTTCCTGATGGGCGTGACGCCGGATTCCAAGGCAGCGACCTTCTCGGTCGACGCCAACATCTCCGAGCTCGTCTATGTCTGCTTCCAGATGACGTTCGCGGCGATCACGCCCTGCCTCATCGTCGGCTCCTTTGCCGAGCGCATGAAGTTCTCGGCGGTGGCGCTGTTCATCCCGCTCTGGGTCACGCTGATCTACTTCCCGATCGCGCACATGGTCTGGTACTGGGCCGGTCCGGACGCGATCTCGGATGCGGTGAAGGCGCTGGCGGCTGCGGCTGACGGCGCGGCGAAGACCGCGGCGCAGGCCAAGCTCGACGAAGTCAACGCCGATGCCGGCTGGATCTTCAAGAAGGGCGCGATCGACTTCGCCGGCGGCACCGTGGTGCACATCAACTCGGGCATCGCGGGCCTCGTCGGCGCGCTCCTGATCGGCAAGCGCACCGGCTACGGCAAGGAGCTGATGGCCCCGCACTCGCTGACCATGACCATGATCGGCGCCTCGCTGCTCTGGGTCGGCTGGTTCGGCTTCAACGCCGGCTCCAACCTGGAAGCCACCGGCGGCGCCGCGCTCGCCATGACCAACTCGTTCGTCGCGACCGCAGCCGCGGCGCTGGCCTGGATGTTCGCGGAATGGATCTTCCGCGGTCATCCGTCGGTGCTCGGCGCGCTGTCGGGTGCGGTGGCGGGCCTCGTCGCGGTGACGCCGGCGGCCGGCTACTCGGGGCCGATGGGCGCAATCGTGCTCGGCCTCGTGGTCGGCCTGGTCTGCCTGTTCTTCTGCACGATCGTGAAGAACGCGCTCGGCTATGACGACGCGCTCGACGTGTTCGGCGTGCACTGCGTCGGCGGCATCGTCGGCGCGCTCGGCACCGGCATCCTGGTCAACCCGGCGCTCGGCGGCACCGGCATCATGGACTACACCGTGGGCAAGATCGCCGACTACGACTTCTCCGCGCAGATGATTTCACAGACCTGGGGCGTCTGCACCACGCTGGTGTGGTCGGGCGTCGGATCTGCGATCCTTTACAAGGTCGTCGACGTGATCGTGGGCCTGCGCGCCAATGTCGAGACCGAGCGTGAAGGCCTCGACATCACCGAGCACACGGAGCGCGCCTACAACATGTGAGTTCTCCCGAGGGCGCGACCTCGCGTGCAGGTCGCGCCCAGAACTACGGTTGGGGCACATACCCGGCAATGCCCTGGCCGTTGAGGGGCTCCGGCGCAAGCTGGAGCCCCTTTCTTTTTGCACGGCAGGCCTGCCAGGTCAGGCACAGCCCGCCGAATCCCGGGTCCCGTCTGGCGGACGCGATCAGGACCGATTCCCACCCTTCGGCAAGGGCAGGACCCGCAAAATCACCGCTGGCGCCGATGGTTAATCGCGTCTTAACCTCGCCCTATCTATGGTGATTTGATCCGTTCGCATGCGCGCCCGAAGAGGCGCGCCGCGACCCTTGAAAAGTGTTGGCGTTCCACCGATGGCCATGACCGCTTCATCCCGCGCGCCCGTGCGTGGCGGACCCGAGCAAAGCGAGCGATCGCCATTCGCGCGAACGGCCGAGCTGCTGGCGCCCTACACCCCGGCCAAGCCATTGATAACATTATCATTGGGCGAACCGCAGCACCCGGTGCCCGGCTTCGTCGGGCCGGTGCTTTCCCAATACATCGCCGATTTCGGCCGCTATCCGCTGGCCCGCGGCATCGAGCCGTTCCGCAAGGCGGCCGCGACCTGGCTGTCGCGCCGCTCCGCGCTGCCCCGCGCCGTCGATCCCGAAAGCGAGGTGCTGGTCCTCAACGGCAGCCGCGAGGGGCTGTTCTTCGCGGCGCTGACCGCCGCCCGCTATGTCGGCAACCGCCGCGGGTCGCCCGCGATCCTGATGCCGAACCCGTTCTACCCGGCCTATGGCGCCGGCGCCCGCGCGGCAGGCTGTGAGCAGATCTATCTGCCGACGACGCCGCAAAACGGATTTTTGCCCGATCTCGACGCGCTCGACGAGGCGACGCTGGCACGCACGGTCGCGATCTACATCGCTTCCCCCGCCAATCCGCAAGGTGCGGTCGCTTCGCCGGATTATTTCCGCAAGCTGAAGCAGCTCGCCGACCGCTTCGGCTTCGTGATCCTGAGCGACGAGTGCTACTCGGAGATCTACACGAGAAAGGCGCCGGGCAGCGCGCTGGAATGCGCCGGGCCTGATTTCGCCAACGTCGTCGTGTTCCAGTCGCTCTCGAAGCGCTCGAACCTGCCGGGCATGCGCGTCGGCTTCGCCGCCGGCGACGCCAAATTCCTCACGATGTTTCACGAGCTGCGCAACGTGGCCGCGCCGCAGGTGCCGGTGCCGCTGCAGCAGGTCGCGGCCGCAGCCTATGGCGACGAGGCGCATGTCGAGGAGAACCGCCGGCTCTACCGGATCAAGTTCGATCTCGCCGATCAGATCCTCGGCAACCGTTACGGCTATGTCAGGCCCGATGGCGGCTTCTGCGTCTGGCTCGACGTCGCGGCCCACGGCGGCGACGAGGCGGCGGCGATCAAACTCTATCGCGACGCCGGGGTGCGCGTCATTCCCGGCAGCTATTTGGCGCGGCCGCAGGCCGACGGCTTCAATCCCGGCGCGGGCTATATCCGGCTTGCGCTGGTTTCCGACAGCGAATCGACCGCCGAGGCGTTACATCGGCTGGTCGAGGTCTTGAGATAATCGCGGGGCGAGGGGCGCATGCCGGCGATCGAACGTGTCATTCCCATGGTCAACCATTTGCCGGCCTCGATCCGCGACGCCGTGGTGCGGCGGCTGCGCGAATTGATGGGGCTCGGCCTGATCGCGCTGTCCGGCATCGCCGCGGCGGCGCTGATGACGTGGTCGGTGCAGGACCCGTCGCTCAGCCACGCGACGTCGCGGCCGATCCGCAACATCCTCGGCTATGGCGGCGCGATCGGCGCCGACCTCCTGATGCAGATCCTCGGGCTGGGCGCGATCATGCTGATCCTTCCCGTAGCGGTGTGGGGCTGGCGCATGCTGACCCACCGCCATTTCGACCGCGAGGCGCTGCGGCTCGGCTCGTGGATTCTCTGCACCGTGATCGCGGCAGGCTTTGCCAGCTGCTGGCCGCATGGCGGCTCCTGGCCGCTGCCGACCGGGCTTGGCGGGGTGATCGGCGATGCGCTGGTGCGCGCGCCGGCCGTGGTGTTCGGACCGCCCGGCTTCATCTATCGCTTCGTGCTCGGCACCATCCTGCTCGCCGGCCTCGTCGCCACCTTCCTGGTCGCGAGCGGCATGGGCTCGCGCGAGAAGGAAGAAGAGCTGACGCCGATCGAGGCCAGCGATGCGCCGTTCGACGAAGAGGAGGGCGATCGCGGTTCGATCTCGCTCGGCTGGATCTTCCATGCGCTGATGAGCGCCAAGGCGCGGCTCGGCTGGCTGCTCGCCACGGCCTATCGCTCGCTGGTGTCGAGCGGTCCGCAGCCGCGGGGCATTTCCTTCGAACGGCAGGAGCCCAGTCTCGGCGGCGGACGCCCCGCCCCCTCGATCGCGCCCGAGGCCGATGCCGACGAGGAGATCGAGGACGAGGAGGAAGAAGAGGAGGATGCGGAGCCGGCGCCCCGCGCGCGCAAGAAGGCCGCGCCGCGCGCCGCCTCGAGGAAATCCTCGGAAAAATTCGAGCTGCCCTCGGTTTCGATGCTGGCGGCGCCGAAGGCCACTGATCGCCAGCCGCTTTCCAAGAGCGAGCTCGAGGCCAATTCGCGCGCGCTCGAGGGCGTGCTGCAGGATTTCGGCGTCCGCGGCGAGATCGTGAAGGCCAATCCGGGACCCGTCGTCACGCTGTACGAGCTCGAGCCCGCGCCCGGCATCAAGTCGTCGCGCGTGATCGGGCTTTCCGACGACATCGCGCGCTCGATGAGCGCGCTGTCGGCGCGCGTGGCGGTGGTGCCCGGCCGCAACGCCATCGGCATCGAGCTGCCGAACGGCCACCGCGAGAAGGTCTATCTGCGCGAGCTTCTGACCGCGAAGGAAGCCGTCGATTCCGTCGCCAAGCTGCCGCTCTGCCTCGGCAAGACCATCGGCGGCGACCCCGTCATCATCGATCTCGCGCGCACGCCGCACATGCTGATCGCCGGCACCACCGGCTCCGGCAAGTCGGTCGCCATCAACACCATGATCCTGAGCCTGGTCTATCGGCTGCGGCCCGATCAGTGCCGCCTGATCATGGTCGATCCCAAGATGCTCGAACTCTCCGTCTATGACGGCATCCCGCATCTTCTGACGCCGGTCGTGACCGATCCGAAGAAGGCGGTGGTGGCGCTGAAATGGGCCGTGCGCGAGATGGAAGAGCGCTACAAGAACATGTCCAAGTTGGGGGTGCGCAACATCGACGGCTACAACGCGCGCCTCTTGGAAGCGAAGGGCAAGGGCGAGGAGCTCACGCGCACGGTGCACACCGGCTTCGACAAGGAGACCGGCAAGGCGATCTACGAGAACGAGAAGCTCGCGCTCGACCCGCTGCCCTACATCGTCATCATCGTCGACGAGATGGCGGACCTGATGATGGTCGCCGGCAAGGACATCGAAGGCGCGGTGCAGCGCCTCGCCCAGATGGCGCGCGCCGCCGGCCTGCACGTGATCCTGGCGACGCAGCGGCCGTCGGTCGACGTCATCACCGGCACCATCAAGGCGAACTTCCCGACCCGCATCGCCTTCCAGGTCACCTCCAAGATCGACAGCCGCACCATCCTGGGCGAAATGGGCGCCGAGCAGCTGCTCGGCCAGGGCGACATGCTCTACATGGCGGGCGGCGGCCGCATCAGCCGCGTGCACGGGCCGTTTGCCTCCGACGAGGAAGTCGAGAAGGTGGTGCGTCACCTCAAGACGCAGGGCCAGCCGGAATATCTCGAAGCCGTCACCGCGGAAGAGCCGAGCGAGGAAGACGGCGCGGTGTTCGATTCCACCGCGATGGGCTCGGACGGCGGCGGCGACCTCTACTCGCAGGCGGTTGCCATCGTCAAACGCGACCGCAAGGCCTCCACGAGCTACATCCAGCGCCGGTTGCAGATCGGCTACAACCGCGCCGCCTCCCTGATGGAGCGCATGGAACAGGAAGGAATCGTCGGCCAGGCGAATCACGCCGGCAAACGCGAAATCCTGATTGAGGAAGAAGAAGGCGGTTTCTAGCAAACTGCCATGATTTTTTTCACGGAAAAACGATATCTCCCGCGCCCGAAACCGCGATAAAATAGCCGCGAAACAGAGCAGGACCACGCGTTGAACAGCAATTCGAAATCAAGGCCCCGCGCGGCACGTCTGGCGATCATGGGGGGCAGGCCGGTCGTGATCGCGCTGCTGGCCACGGCGCTGACCGCGTCGGCGCTTGCGCATTCCTCGGCGCAGACCGTTCCGGTGCCGAAGCCCGCGCCCAAGGGCCGCGACGTGCAGATGAGCGCGCAGGACGGGCAGAAGGGGCCCGCGACCACAGGCGCCACGCAGACGCCGCCCAATCCGGTGATCCCGGATCCCCATCGCAACGTTCCCGCCAGCATCTTCGCGACCTTCGACGCCAACCAGAAGGCGCAGGCCGGCAGGGTGAGCGCCTATCTCTCCTCGCTGCAAAGCCTGACCGGGAATTTCGTGCAGGTCGGCCCCGACGGCAGCAAGACCAAGGGCGACTTCTACATCCAGAAGCCCGGCAAGGTTCGGTTCGAATATGATGCGCCGACGCCGATCGACATCGTCGCCGACGGCTCGTCGCTCGCGGTGCGCGACCGCAAGCTCGCGACGCAGGACATCTATCCGCTGTCGCAGACCCCGCTGCGCTTCCTCCTGTCCGACCGCATCGATCTCCTGAAGGACACCAATGTCGTCAGCGTCACGGCCGACGACGTCTATATCAGCGTCACCATCGAGGAGAAGCAGGCGCTGATCGGCACCAGCCGGCTGATGCTGATGGTCGGCGTCAAGGATGGCCAGCTCAAGCAGTGGACGGTGACGGACCCGCAGGGCTATGACACGACCGTCGCGGTCTACAATCTCGACACCACCAAGAAGATCGATCCCGGCCTGTTCAAGATCGACTTCACCAATTACGGCACGCCGCCGGGCTAACGCTTTTTCCCGATCGACCGGGCAGGCGATCGTAGGGTGGGCAAAGGCGCCTTAGCGCCGTGCCCACGATGTCTCCAAAACCGGGCATCAAACGGTGGGCACGCGGAGCCTGTCATCGGGCCGCGCTTCGCGCGGACCCGTTGGCTTTGCCCACCCTACCTATCGGCGCATCTCGATGGGTGTCCCTGTGGACAGCCGCTTCTGGACGCCGCGATCCATGCTAAGACGCAGCCTCAATGCGTCTTTCCCTCACCACCTGGAATATCAATTCCGTCCGTCTGCGCATCGACCTCGTCGCCAAATTCATCAAGGCGACGCGGCCGGACGTGCTGTGCCTGCAGGAGACCAAGTGCATCGACGATGCGTTTCCCTTGAAGCGCTTCAAGCGGCTCGGCTATGAGCACGTCGCGCTGAACGGGCAGAAGGGCTATCACGGCGTCGCCATCATCTCGAAGCTGCCGTTCGACCGCACCGACGTCAGGACCTTCTGCGACAAGATCGATTCGCGCCACATCTCGGTCGCGTTCGGCGAGAAGGCGCAGCTCGCAAAGCCCGTGGTGCTGCACAATTTCTACGTACCGGCGGGCGGCGACGTTCCCGACCCCGCGCTCAATCCGAAATTCGACCACAAGCTGAAATTCCTCGACGAGATGAAGGCCTGCGAACCGCTGCATCCGCGCGGCGAGGACCGCCACATCCTGGTCGGCGATCTCAACGTCGCGCCTTTCGAGAACGACGTCTGGTCGCACAGGCAGCTTCTGAAAGTCGTCTCGCACACGCCGATCGAATGCGAGAAGCTGCTGGCGGCGCAGGCGCAAGGCGAGTGGTTCGACGTCGCGCGCGAACGCATCCCGCTCGCCGAAAAGGTCTACACCTGGTGGAGCTATCGCGCCGCCGACTGGACCGTCGGCGATCGTGGCCGCCGGCTCGACCACATCTGGGTCTCGCGCGCGCTCAAGGACACGGTCAGCGATTTCTCGATCCTGCGCGACGCGCGCGGCTGGGACCGGCCTTCCGACCACGTGCCGGTGACGGTGACGCTGGAGGTGTAGCGCAAACTATCAACGCTTGCTCGATTCGCCTCGCCCCGCCTGCGGGGAGAGGCCGCGACGCATGCAGCGAAGCGAAATGCGCCGCGGGTGAGGGGGCGCCTCCGCGAATCCATGGTTTGCCGTTTTCGCGGATAGAGCCCCTCACCCCAACCCTCTCCCCGTAAGAACGGGGCGAGGGGGCGAAGATCATGAGCTGAGCTTGGCGCCCGCCATCAGGATGTCGCTGGCGATCTGGCTGGTCCGGCTGGCAAACGCATCACGCAGGCGGCGCGCCGCAGCGGGATCGCTCTCCAGCACGCGCTGGAACAGGCTGCGCGCGATCCGGATCACCGAGGATTGTTCGACCGCGGTCGCGGTCGATGGCCGCTTCATCGCCACGACCAGCGCGAGCTCGCCGATCAGGGTGCCGGGTCCCGCGATCACCTCGGCGCCATGGCCGTCGTCGATCCGGAAGGCCCCGCGCTGCACCACAAAGCCCGCATCCGCCTCGTCGCCCGCCGAGAACAGCGGGTCGCCGCGCGTCACGATGCGCTGCTCGGAGCCGATCGCAAGCATGCGCAGCGACTCCATCCCCAGCAGGCGCAGGGTCGGCACGCGCTCGAGCAGAGCCACATCATCTTCGATCGACATTGAAAGCCGTGGTCGGGAACAGCAAAAGTAAAGACTTCGAATCGCTATTCCCGAATCGTATCACGGCACCAGCTTGTAGCCACCGGCTTCCGTCACCAGGATCTCGGGGTTGGCGGCGTCCTTCTCGATCTTCTGGCGCAGCCGGTAGATATGGGTTTCCAGCGTGTGCGTGGTGACCCCGGAATTATAGCCCCACACTTCCTGCAGCAGCGTCTCGCGCGACACCGGCATCTGGCCGGCGCGGTACAGGAAGCGAAGGATCGCGGTTTCCTTCTCGGTCAGGCGCACCTTCCGGGCATTGGCGCCGGTCAGCATCTTCGAGCCGGGCCGGAAGCTGTAGGGGCCGACCGAGAACACCGCGTCTTCGCTCGCCTCGTGCTGGCGGAGCTGGGCGCGAATACGCGCCAGCAGCACGGCGAAGCGGAACGGCTTGGCCACGTAGTCATTGGCGCCGGATTCGAGTCCCAGGATGGTGTCGGAATCGGTGTCGTGGCCAGTCAGCATGATGATCGGGGCCTTGAATCCACCCTTGCGCAGGCTGCGCACCACCTCGCGGCCGTCGGTATCCGGCAACCCGACATCCATCAGCACCAGATCGGGGGAATTGGCCTTGGCCGCGCTGGCGCCCTTGGCGCCGGTGTCGACCGCGGAGGCTTCGAACTCCTCGTGCAGCGACAATTGCTCCACCAACGTGTCACGCAGATCGGTATCGTCATCCACGATCAGGATCTTGCGGGCATTGGCCATGGGTACAATCCTCTTGGGGGCAGCGGCTGCGGGCGAGGCCTTCAGCCGGACTTGGGTCGTCGGACTTGGGTCGACTTGGTCAGGGGTGGCCTGATGTAGTCTATGTCGTTTGAAGTAGGGCTCTGTTACCGATTCACAAGCCAGATCGTCAGTTTATCGCAGAATTCCCGGTTATCGAGATGAATGTCCTGTAATGAACAGGCGGCGGCCTCCCGGCAGCGCGGGCGAATCAGGATTCGCATGAAAAGAGCCTTCCTTTCAAGCACTTATAAAAAAGCCGGACATGAGCGACCGCTTGTCGCGGTACGTGTCCGCGCAGCTGCCGGCAACCCGCGCCGGGGCTGGCTGGTGGCGGACGGACACGCCATTCCGGTCGCGCTGGGCCGGGGAGGCATTCTCGCCAACAAGCGGGAGGGCGATGGCGGCTCGCCGCGGGGCGTGTTCCACCCACGTCGGCTGTGGTGGCGCGCCGACCGCCATCCACAGCCGCGCACGCACCTCTCCGTCCGCCGAATCACACCCGAGGATGCCTGGTGCGAAGACCCCGACGACCGCCACTACAACCGGCCGGTGCGGCTCGCGCGCGCGCGCAGCGGCGACCGCCTGATGCGCGGCGACCATCTCTACGATTTCATCGTCGAGATCGACCACAACACCCGGCCGCGCATCGCCGGCCGCGGCAGCGCGGTTTTCCTGCATCTGGCGCGCGACAATTTCGGACCCACGGCCGGCTGCGTGTCGATGACCAAATCATCGATGCTGCATCTGTTGCGACGGCTCGGGCCGAAGACGAAGATCATCATCGGATAGGACATGGTGCGCATGATCGAGAGCCAGCAGATCGCGACCGCATCAAAAATCCTGCGCGAGGCCTGGGCCGCGGGCAAGAAGCTCGGTGACCTCGATGCGTCCTGTCGTCCGCGCGACCGCGCCGAGGGCTACGCCATCCAGGCCGAGCTCGAGCGCCAGCCGGGCGCCGGACGATTCGGCTGGAAGATCGCCGCGACCAGCGAAGCCGGCCAGAAGCACATCAATGTCGCGGGCCCCATGGCCGGGCGCATTCTCAGCCATACCTTGATCGCCGACGGCGGCACCGCGTCGATGGCCGGCAACGAGATGCGTGTCGCCGAGCCCGAATTCGCTTTCCGCATGGCGAGGGATCTGCCGCCGCGCGAATCAGCCTATAGCGTGCAGGAGGTGCTCGACGCCGTCGGCACGCTGCATCCGGCGATCGAAATTCCGGATTCGCGCTTTGCAAATTTCGTCGGCGCCGGCGAGGCGCAGATCATCGCCGACAACGCCTGCGCCCATCTGTTCGTGCTCGGCGAGGCGGCAGGCGTGAACTGGCGCGCCATCGATCTCGTGGAAGAGCGGCCCGTGATCACCATGCGCGGCCGGCGCTTCGTCGGCCATGGCAGGAACGTGCTCGGCGATCCCAGGATCGCGCTTGCCTGGTGCGCCAACGAGCTGCGCGCGCTCGGCATCACCTTGAGGGCAGGGGAGGTGGTGACCACAGGCACCTGCCATCCGCCGCTGCCGATTGAGGCCGGCGACCATGTCGCGGCCGATTTCGGCGTGCTCGGCAAGGTATCGGTGCGGTTCGCGCAGCCGGCATCTCGTTTCGCCGACGTCCTGGCGAAAGCGGGGACGACGCTTCCCCTTGCTTACCCCCGATGCCCGAAGATCGCCGATCCCACGCGCACATGGGTGGCGCCGAGCCGGATCGCGGTCGCGAAATCGGCGCTCATGCCCATCGACAGTTTGGCCAGTCCGTTGCGCGCGGCGATCTTGGCGGTGAGCGCGAAATGCGGCGCCGGCGCGTCATCGACCGGCGGGATGCACATCAGCCCCGCAATCGAAAGCCCGTAGGTCTCGCGGCAGCGCCTGATGAAGTCGTCGGCTTCGTGAGGCGCGACGCCGGCCTTCTGCGGCTCCTCGCCGGTGTTGATCTGGACGAACAGCTCGGGCTGTCTCTTCTGGGATTCGATTTCCTTGGCTAACGCCTGGCAAATGCTGGCCCGGTCGACCGAATGGATGGCGTCGAACAGCGCGACCGCCTCCTTCGCCTTGTTGGATTGCAGGGGGCCGATCAGATGCAGGCCGATGCCGGGGTAAGCTTCCATTAACGCTGGCCACTTCGCCTTGGCTTCCTGCACGCGATTTTCACCGAAAACGCGCTGTCCGGCGGCGATCACGGGCGTGATTGCGTCGGGGCCGAACGTCTTGGACACCGCGATCAGCGTCACTTCAGCGCGATCGCGGCCGCAATCGCTGCAGGCGCGGGCGATCTCCTGCTCCACGGCAGCGAGGCCGCTTGGTAAAGGCATGGTTACGTCGGAGCGATGTTCTGGTGTCATGTTGTTTTCGTTGGCCGTAGATTTACGGAGGTAGGTCTAATTTTACCCGTTTCGGGAAAGGCTTCTTGAACCGTTCCTCCTACCTTGCCGGCGGGGTAGGGGGAGCACGATGGCCAGCATCAGTTTCAATCGCAAGCGAACGAAACTCAAGCAGCTTCTCGGAATCCGTGCGCGGCTGGCGCTGCTCGCCCTGATCCTGGTGGCGCCGCTGATGCTCGAGCGCGCCCGTTCGCTGGAAGACGCGAGATCCAGGGAGATCGCGGCCGCATCGGCGGAATTCTTCAACCTCGCCAACCGCGCCGCCGACGCCCAGCGCGAGATCATCTCCTCGGTCGAAACCGTGCTGAAATCGACCGCCTATATCCGCGCCTCCGCCGGCGGCATGACCCGAAGCTGCGACATCCTGCGCGCCAGCCTGCCGCTGACGCTGCCGTGGATCGGCAACGTGCTGATCGTCGGGCACGACGGGCTGGTGCAATGCTCGGCGCGCAACACGTCGGTCGGCCTCGATCTTTCCGACCGCGCCTATTTCAAGGAGGCGCAGTCGGCGCGCGATTTCGTCTTCAGCGATTTCGTGGTCGCCAAATCGATCGGCAAGCCGGCGATCATCGCCGCCTATCCGGTCGCCTCGATCAACGACCAGATCGATTCCATCATCGTCGCCACCATCGATCTTGCCTGGATGTCGAAGATGATGAGCAAGCTGGGCGGCCGCCCCGGCATCACGGCGGTGCTGGTCGACAACAAGGGAACGGTGCTCGCAACGCCCGCGGACGAGGCGAGCCTGGTCGGCCGTCCGCTCGAGAGCATGCCGCAGATGTCGTCGATCGCCGACATGGCCTTCAAGTCGGGGCAGGATGAAGGCTCGCTGTCCTTCATCGGACCCGACGGCGCCAAACGCGACGTGAGCTTTGCGCACATCGCCGGCACGGGATCGCGGCTGATCGTCAGCATCGACGAGAGCAAGGTGACGGCGGCGATCAACCGCGACATCCGCACCGCCTATGCCCAGCTCGGCTTCGTCTGCCTGTTCGTGCTGCTCGGCGCGCTGATCGCGGCGGAGAAGCTGATCATCCAGCCGATCGGGATCATGACGTCGACCGCCCTGCGCTTCGGCCAGGGCGACTGGTCGGCGCGCGCCGCGCGCAGCCGCCTGCCGGCCGAGTTCGTGCCGCTGGCGCGCGCGTTCAACGCCATGGCCTCGCAACTCATGCAGCGCGAGCGCGAGCTGGTCGAGACCAACGACCGCCTCACCGTGATGGCCTCGATCGACATGGTGTCGGGGCTCGCCAACCGGCGCGGCTTCCAGAACCGGCTCGATTTCGAATGGATGAAGGCGCAGCAATATGACAGCGCGCTGTCGCTCCTGATGATCGATGTCGATCATTTCAAGCTCTACAACGACACCTACGGCCATCCCGAGGGCGACGCCTGCCTCTCGCGGCTTGGCGAAACCCTGTCCAGCCTCGCCGCGGAAACCATGGGCTTCGCCGGCCGCTACGGCGGCGAGGAATTCTGCCTGCTGCTGCCGAACACGGCGGCGGCGCGCGCGGTCGAGATCGGTGAAACGCTGCGCCAGGCGGTGCATGGACTTGCAATGCCCCATCGCACCTCCAGCCACCAGCACGTCACGGTCAGCATCGGCGTTGCCTGCCTCACGCCGAACACTGCGCTTCGGCCCGGCGACCTCATCGAGGCCGCCGATGCCGCGCTCTATGCGGCCAAGCATTGCGGCCGCAACGCCGTCGTCGAGCATGGCTTCCTGCGCATCACCGATTCCCCCGGCGGCGTCGCGATGGCGAGCTAGCTCAAGACGTTCCTGACCGGGCGCTAGATACGCCCGCTCTCGCGGGCCGGAATGGCGTCGTTCGGCGCGGTCCACAACCCGCCAATGACGCCGGCAAGCGCGCTGCAGCCGGCGGCCACAAGCATGATCGTGCGCAGCGCGCGCTCGAATGCGTCGACCGCCTGCTCCCGAACGCCCGACTGTCCGGACATCACGGCATCCAGGGCTTCGCTGGCCTGCGCGGGCGTCGGTGCGGCCAGATGATAGGAGAAGCTTGCGAACAGCACGGCGCCGAGTGCCGCGACCGCGAACAGGCCGGCTATTCGCGCCACCGCGTTGTTGACGCCGGACGCAATGCCGGCGTGGGTCTTGCCGGCGGCGGACATCACTGTCGACGTCAGCGGCGGCACCGTGATCGACATGCCGAGGCCGAGCAGGACAATCGATGGGAGCACGCTGGCCCAAAAAGCCTGCCTGGGATCGACAAAGGCGAGCATCGCCAGGCCGCAGGCCGCGATGATCGGCCCTATCCCGAGCAGTAACCGCGGTCCCAGGCGGTCGGCAAGAACGCCCGCGAATGCTGCACCGAACCCCATGATCAGGGAAAACGGCAGCAACGCCGCACCGGCCTGTGTCGCGGAATAGCCGCCGAGCCGGATCAGGCCGAACGGCAGGTAATAGAGCGCGCCGCCAAGCGCGAAGTAGAGCAGGAGCGTCAGCGCATTCGTCGCGGAAAAATCCCGCGAGCGGTAGAGCGATAGCGGCATCATCGCCCGTTCGTGCTGGTAAGCTTCGATCGCGACGAACAAGGCAAGCGATGCAGCCCCCGCGCCGAGGGTCGCCAGCACCGTCCTGTCGCGAAATCCCGCCGCCGGGATCGCACTGAGACCCCACGTGATCAGCGCAAGGCCCATCGCAACCGCGACCGCGCCGCGCCAGTCGAGTTGCTTCGCCTGGGGATCGCTGCTCTCGCAGGCGAAGCCAAGCGCAAGTGCAGCCGCTACAATCGCGAGCGGGACATTGAGCAGGAAGATCGCCCGCCATGAGACCTGATCGACCAGCCAGCCGCCCAGCGGCGGCCCGACCGCCAGCATCAGCGCACCTGCGCCTGCCCAGATCCCGATGGCCCGGCTCCGTTCGCGCTCGTCGAAGGTCGCCCCCAGCATGGCCAGGCTCGCTGGCGTCAGCAGCGCGGCGCCGAGACCTTGAACCGCGCGACTGACGGTCAGCGCCGCAAGGTTCGGCGAAAGCCCGCAAGCAATGGAGGCGATGGTGAAGACCGTAACGCCCACGACGAAGATCCGGCGCCGGCCGTAGAGATCGGCGGCCGATCCGCCGATCAGCACGAGGGCGCCGAGCGGCAGCATGTAGGCGTTGACGATCCACTGCGTCGCCGCCGCATCGGCATGCAGCGCCTGTTGCATTGCGGGCAGCGCGATGTTGACGACCGAGCTGTCGAGCAGCGCCATGCTCGACCCGATGATGGTTGCCACCAGCGTCAACCGCTTGCGTCGTTGCGACAGCGTCGCGTCGAAGCAGGTTTTCGCCTGGATCACCCCCGCATCGCAGGGCGGCCGCGTGAATCCAACCATTGGATGCTCGAGAAGGACTGATGTCGCCGCTCAGGGTGCGCCTCCCCTGTGCCGTTGGCAACGCTGGCCTGGTGCGGGTGCATGAACGAGCGATGTCCAATTTCCGCGGCGAAGCAAACGACCGGGCATCCCAAGCATCAAACGCGCCTGCGGTGGAACTGGCCGCTCTCACGGTCTGGCGCAGGAATCGCCGACGTGCCAATCTAGGTTGTGCCAAACCCGCAGGAGGTCAGCATGCGAACGAATATGGTGGGAGCACTTTGCGCCATCGCAATGCTCGCAAGCGCGAGCGCGAACGCTGCGATCAGGGAAGAGCCGGTCACCTATACGGACGGCTCGACCACGATGAAGGGCTTCGTCGTCTACGACGACGCGATCCAGGCCAAGCGACCCGGCATCGTGATGGTGCATGAATGGTGGGGCATCACCAAGCACATCCATGACGAGGCACGGAAGTTCGCGCAGCAGGGCTACGTAGCCTTCATTGCCGACATGTATGGCGAGGCCAAGACCGCCGACAACCCGAAGGACGCCGGCGCGCTCTCGGGATCGGTGATGAAGAACCCGGCGGTGATGGAGTCGCGCTTCAACGCGGCACGAGACCAGCTCGCCAGGCAAGCCTCGGTCAATCCCCAGCGGATCGGCGCCGTTGGTTACTGCTTCGGCGGCGCGGTCGTGCTGAACATGGCGCGCGCCGGCGCTGACCTCGGAGCTGTTGCTGGCTTTCACGCATCACTTGGTCTCAATACACCCGCGCCAGCGCCCGGAACCGTCAAAGCGAAAATCCTCATCCTGAACGGCGCGGACGACCCCTTCGTGAAGCGCGAGCAGTACGATGCGCTCAAGAAGGATTTCGACGCCGCGAAGGCCGATTATCGGATCATCGAGTATCCCGGCGCCGTGCACGCGTTCACGAACCCCGAAGCCACCGAGCTCGGCAAGAAGTTCAACCTGCCGCTCAGATACGACGCCAAAGTGGATCAGGAAGCGAAAGCCGAGGCTGCCAAGTTCTTCGCCGCCGACCTTCAAAAATAACGAAAACGGCCACCTACATGGTGGCCTTTTCTAAGCTTCATGCCTGAAAGCCGAGCCGCTGTTTTCGGTTCACCTCTTGATGGGACACCGCGGTCCGGCACTTTTGGTCAGTCGAGTGTCTCGCTCGGGAAAGTCGCAGAGTGGCGGTCGTGAAATACTGGACTGGGATCATCGGCCGGCAGATGCAGTCGCTGTCCGGCGTCGGACTGGTCCTCGGAGCACTGTTTTTTGCGGCCGCACTCACGCCGACGCTCGTGCCGCGAAGCTATCTCACTCAAGGCATGCTGGCCGGGACCTGCTTTGCCATCGGCTACGCCGCTGGCGTCCTCTGGCGCTGGCTTTGGCACTATCTCGAGCTGCCCGAGCCCTCGTCGCGAATGCGATCCATCACCAACGCATTGCTCGCAGTCGCGTGCCTGCTTGTCGTCGTGATGTTTCTGTGGCGCGCGGCGGAATGGCAGAATTCGATCCGCACCGTCATGAAGATGGAGCCGGTCGAAACGGCTCGTCCCCTCAAGACCTGCGCGATCGCCCTCATCACGTTCTTCGCACTGCTGGCCCTGGCGCGGCTGTTCAAGCTCGTGACGCGTTTCCTGTCCGCGTCCATCCGGCGCTTCATTCCACGGAAGATCGCGAATGCCGTCGGCCTGCTGGTGGCGGCCCTGCTGTTCTGGTCGATCGCCAATAATCTGCTGATCCGCACGGCATTTCGTGCCCTCGATTCGTCGTTCCGCGAATTTGATGCGTTGATTGAGCCTGAGCGGCCACGGCCGAGCGCCGCTGGAAAGACGGGAAGCACAGCATCCCTGGTGAGGTGGGACGAACTTGGTCGGGCCGGCCGCGAATATGTGGCGTCCGGGCCGGCTGCTGCGCAGATCAGCGCATTCACCGGGCGGCCCGCGCGGGAGCCCGTTCGGGTGTATGTCGGTCTGCGTGGTGCCGATACGCCGCGCGAGCGCGCAAAGCTGGCGCTGGAGGAGCTCAAGCGCCAGGGCGGCTTTGACCGCTCCACCCTCATCGTGATCACGCCGACCGGCACCGGCTGGATCGACCCCGCAGCAATGGGTACGGTCGAATATCTCCTTGATGGCGACGTCGCCAGTGTCGCGGTGCAGTATTCCTATCTCAACAGCCCGCTGTCGTTGCTGTTTCAGCCTGAATATGGCGCGGCCGCCTCGCGCGCTCTGTTCGCGGAGATCTATGGCTATTGGACCAGCCTACCGAGGGACAGCCGCCCCAGACTGTATCTGCACGGCCTCAGTCTTGGAGCCATGAACTCGGAGAAATCTGCGGAGCTGTTCGAGACGATCGGCGATCCGATCGCAGGAGCGCTGTGGAGCGGGCCGCCGTTCGAGAGCCGCATCTGGCGCTCCATCACCGAGAACCGCAACGAGGGCTCTCCAGCCTGGCTGCCGGAATTTCGCGACGGCCGCTTCGTGCGGTTCATGAACCAGAGCGGACCGAGCGTGCCCGCCGATGCGCCATGGGGACCGATGCGCGTCGTCTACCTGCAATATGCGAGCGACCCGATCGTGCTGTTCGATTACCGGGATGCCTACCGGCGCCCGCCCTGGATGAGCGCGCCGCGTGGACCGGACGTTTCACCGGACCTGCGGTGGTATCCCGTCGTTACGATGCTCCAGCTCGCCCTCGATATGGCGGTCGCGACCGGCACCCCGATGGGCTATGGCCATGTCTACGCGCCGGAGCATTATGTCGATGCCTGGGTAGCCGTGACCGACGTCCATCACTGGTCGCCCGACGCGCTCGCGAAGCTCAAGGATCATCTTGGGCGGGCGGCGCGGACGGCAGTCGACGCCGATGGAGGTAATGACAACCCCTACGGCGACCGGGGAGGCTAGAGGCTTCAGCGGCCAAACAGGAAGCTTCCAATCGATCGGAGTGTTGCCGCTCGTGGCCGTGGCCATCGCACCCGTGATGGCATTTGTCAGGACTGCGCCGTCAGATAGACGTCGTCCATGAACAACGCGTCAATGCCGGCGGCCGTTGGCCTGCGCCGCGATGTCGCGTCGAGCTGCGGCTGCCTTCATCGCCGTGAAGCGAGGTCGACGAGGACCTTTCGCGTCCTGGCCAAAGCAGGTATCCGCAAAATAATGCGAGTTTTGACCCGAAAGCCATCATCCGGCCAAGGCGCGCTCGCAACTTCCAACAATGGCTAACGGGCCAACCCTCGGGCCCCGGGCGCAAGACTGGACGGCAAGCAGCGAACGACGGCTTGACAGCACTCACGGCAAAAGGCGGAGGAGCAGGATGGCTCGACTGCTATCGGTGAATGTCGGACTTCCGCGCGACATGGAATGGAAGGGGCGCACGGTGCACACCGGCATCCGGAAGGATCCGGTGCGTGGGCGCTGTCGGGTCGGCCGGTTGAATCTTGACGGCGACGGTCAGGGTGACCTGGCTGGCCACGGGGGCGAGCAGCGAGCTGTGTTCGTCTACCAGATCGAGTCGCATCGCTACTGGGAGGAGCAGCTCAAGACAACCTTCGTCATGGGCCAGTTCGGCGAGAACTTCACGATCCAGGGGCTGCCCGACGATACCGTCTGCATTGGCGATCGCTATCAAATCGGCAGCGCGCTGTTCGAGGTCACTCAGCCTCGCGTGACCTGCTATCGCGTTGGAATTCGGACCAACGAGCCTCGGATGCCGGCGCTGCTGACGTCTCGCGGACGGCCCGGGTTCTATTTCCGCGTCCTGCGGGAAGGCGAGGTGGGCGCCGGCGACGAAATCGTTAAGATCGGAGAGGCAAAGGAGCGGATGACCGTCGCGGAGATCAATGCGCTGCTCTATTCGCCCGATCATCCGCGCGATCGGCTGCAACGCGCCTTGCGGATCGAGGCACTATCGCCGGGCTGGCGTTCGTCATTCGAGGCCTTGCTGCAGAGCCAGGCGACCGCTGGCCGTGGTGGCAATGCAGGGCTCGCGCCTGCGGCAGCAGCGCATCCGGTTGCGCCGGGATTTCGGACGCTCACGGTTGCTGCGATCGATCGGGAAGCGGCGGACGTTCTCTCCCTGACGATGCACAGGGCTGATGGTCAGCCGCTGCCGTCGGCGCTGCCGGGGCAATACGTTGTGCTGCGGCTTCCGCGGGGTGCAGGCGGCACGCCGCTTTTTCGCAGCTACTCGCTCTCGGGTCCGCTCTCCACGGAATGCTATCGAATCAGCGTCAAGATCGAGCCGAACGGCGAAGCCGGAAACTATCTTCAGGAGCGCGTACACGCGGGTGACGCTCTCGACGTGAGCTCGCCGCGCGGAAGCTTCGTTCTGCAACCTTCGGACCGACCGGTTGTGCTGCTGAGCGCCGGAATCGGGGCGACCCCTGTTCTGGCAATGCTGCATGCGCTGGCGGCGGCCGGCTCGACACGACAGATCTTGTGGCTGCACGCGGCGCGGGATGGGCGGCATCATCCCTTCGCCGCCGAGGTCCGCGGACTCATGCAGTCGCTCGCGCACGGCCGCAGCCATGTCTGTTACAGCAGGCCGGGCGCCAACGACACGATGGGCAAGGATTTCGACAGCGCCGGTCATCTGTCGCGATCGGCCTTCGACGCGCTCGACGTGTCGCGGGAAGCGGATGTCTACCTTTGCGGGCCTGATCGCTTCATGGAGGACATGAAAGCGGCGCTTGCCACGCTGGGCTTCGCGCCGGCCCGCATTCACCTCGAACTTTTCAACGGCAGCGAATCGAGAACGCCGGGCGTGGTCGGCGGCAGCAGGCGAGCGGCGCATGTGCCGCAGGACGACGCCGACACCGGCCCGCTGGTATCGTTCGCACGCAGCGGGATCGCCGCACACTGGAAGCCGTCCTGCCAGAGCATTTTGGAGCTCGCCGAGGCGTGCGACGTTCCGGTCCGCTGGTCGTGCCGGACCGGTGTTTGCCATAATTGCGAGAGCGGTCTGGTTTCGGGGACGGTCGTCTATGAACCGGAGCCGCTGGACATGCCCGCCGACGGAAACCTTCTCGTATGCTGCGCGCGCCCGGTTCGCGATATCGTCGTCGATTTGTGAAACGCGGCTCGGTCGCGCTACGACTGGGTGACCAGAGCATGGTCCGGAAAAATGTGCAGCGGTTTTCCCTCAAAAAGCCAAAGCGCGATGACGATTCAACCCGATCTCATCGCGCTTTGGCCGACACCTGCCGGGCTTCGGCCGGTCAGGCAGGAAACTTCTAGTCGATCAGAGTTTGAGGGGCTGATGACCTGAAGCGGATGCTCGTTTGCGTGTGTTCTCGGTCTTGTCGAACAGCGCGCCATCAACCGAGGTGGACGCGCTCGACTGCGTCAGCACAGAACTTCTTGCAGCTCTCTTTAACGCTCTCCGCTTTTTGGTCGCGGTCTTGAGTGATCTCAACAGATGCAGTTGCCTGTTGAAGTCGTTCAAGCGTTCGAGACATGCCCGATCCTCGCGTTCGATAACTCGATTTTTTTTCATCGCCAACGTACTCCCGTAATCGAAAGCCTGTTTGCGCAACAAGCTTTCGAGGTGGCGCTGGTCACAAAAAGGGCTGGTCGTCGAATGAAGCACCGGGAATGCACGAATTGCGACAGCAATGCACGAATTGCGACAGCGTCATTGTCTGATCGGTAGCGCCTCGGTCGTGGCCAGCCTCTTGACTTCAACGCGAAGCACTCCCGCAAGCAGCGTGAACACAATGAAGAAATCCAGTTCTGCGCCTTCGACGCCGTCGCTCTTGGCGCAGAAGCGACATCGACTGGCCGGCAAGTCCGGCCGGCTCCGTCGTGAATGACCTACAGCTGACTCTCGATTCTATGGCGGAGAGGTTATGTTGGCGGTTCGAGTGGCCATTGAGTGGTTTTTGCTGCGATCAGTTTGTTGTCGCCAACGTCATTGCAGCAGCTTCGACGGCCGCCAAGCCTGATCTTGTTACAAATTTTCCAAACTTGATTTTGAAGCATACGTTAGAAACAGATTGCTCACGGGGTTTAAGCATTTTAGGGACATTCCCATGGCTTGGCTCTTCCTCATCGTTGCCGGCCTGTGCGAAATCGCCTGGGCAATCGGCCTCAAATACACGGAAGGTTTCACACGCCTCTTACCAACAATCGGCACAGTCCTCGCCATGGCGGCCAGCATTGGATTCCTCGGACTCGCTCTTAAGTCGCTGCCGGTCGGTACGGCCTATGCGGTGTGGACGGGCATCGGCGCCGTCGGCACGGCAGCGCTCGGCATCTATCTTTTCAACGAGCCCGCGACGTTGCTCAGGCTTGCCTGTATTGGGTTCATTCTCCTGGGCATCGTCGGACTGAAAATCACCTCTTAGGCCGCGCGGGCGCGATGGAGACCTGAGGGAAGGTCGGCGCTCAAAAATAGCTTTCCAGCGTGCCACGCCGCCGGACGTCGAGGGTGGCGCAATGGAAGGCTCCGCCAAATGCGGCGTAGTGCAGGAAATCGCAGGGAATGGGCTCGAATCCCCAACCCTCAAACGCGCGGATTGTTCTGGTATGATGCCGATCAACGATGACGCGCTTCTCGTCTACCATCAGCACGTTCATGTTGAGCCATTTCCCGCACAGCGAAGTGATCCTGAGCATAGGCTCGGTTATCGGGTCGGGCTCCGGAGCTACGAGGGCGTCCCATTTTTTCAAGACGGCCGGAAGACGGTCGACGTCTATGTATTCGGGATTGATCAGAATCTTGCCGGGTCCGAGCGGCAAGATTGTGGTATCGATGTGCATCGGATTGGGACAGCGGCTCTCGATCTCATGAATATGATAACCGTCGCCGAGGTGACGGCCCAGCCATTCAATACCGGACGCATTAGTTACGTTGCTGCGGATTACGAACAGGTCGCGCCCGCAGCGAAAGAAATCAGCAGCGTCGAAAACCGGTTCAAATTCGGTCAGGATGTATGAGACCGGCTCGCCTTTTCTGGGGACGCGAAACTTCGAATCGAACAGTTCGTCCGTCAGTTGCGGCCTGGGCGCGGCCGTCCAGCGCGCGCCACGTCGGAAATAGTCCTTCAAGATGGGACGGTAGGAGTGCGTCTCGAAGTACCGGCACGGCCAAACCATCGGCGTTTCGATGATCTCGTCGCCGATCACAAGCATGCTGTCGCGTGGGCAGGAATTGCAGAAGCCGCGCGAGGACCATTCCGGCGTACTGAAGCGTTTCCTGTGGTCGACTGCTTCCGGCCGCCTTACCACGATGTCCAGTGACTGTAACAGTGCAACAAAGCCATCAAGCTCGCGCTGCGCCGGTTCGATCATGATTTGTGGGTAACGGAAGCCTGCCAACAGCGACTGAGCCCGCGCAGCCATGCCGGGAATGTTGCAGGTGACAACCGGGTGATCGGACGGGATGACCGCAGCCTCGAGCCTTCCGACTATCACTTCTTCCAGCGGGTCCCACTCGTTGTATGAGCTAACCGGAGAAACTCGGCCCGCTGGGACGATATCCGAACCGTGAGTGCGCCTGACCATGTCCATGCATGAGGCCCTCTCGCCGCTACAACAGTCGCTGGCCCCGGAGGTTCCAGAGGCGGGACCGCTGGTTGCCGGGCCGATAGCAGAATCTTTGGCGTTTTGCCTATTGGCCCATGGCAGACATGCCTGCCGGCGTCTGAAAGCGAAAACACCGGCGTAGCGGCCAATGGCTACGCAAGGCAGGCAGATGAGCCCGTAGGCGCATCTGAAAGTGTTTGCGGTCAGACGGGTAGATTGCTCAACTGATCCACGATCCTCGACAAATCACTCAACGGCTACAGGTGAGCAAATGAGGCGATCCGTGATGATCCCCATCGACTAGAAAACGCAAGACCATGCTTTCGGAGGAATTCCAAATCAGCGGGTGCCAGCTTGATTTCCGGTATTGGCCCCAACGTCACAGGAGCAACCTTGGATATCGTTCTGGCACTTCAGTTGGTCGTGGCGATCGTCATAGCGTTGTTCGTAGCATACAACGTTTTTCATTACGTGCTTTTTCTCCTGGTGACTCGACCGAAAGACGCGAGCAAGATCGGCCACGAGTTGAATCAATTCGAGCAGCGCCAACTGATCGAGTGGACACCGCAGGCGAGCGACTTTCTCAAGCACGATGACGAGAAGCGTACATATGATGACGTGTTCGGCACGTATCGCGACGAGCAAGCGAACTACAGCACGTGCGTTTTCCCCCGCGTCGCATTTTCGCGCCCCTACGAAGCCGAATACGTTCTTCTGAAGCCGAGGGAGGGGATGCGGTTGTTGGATCTCGGGTGCGGATCTGGCGCGGCGGCCTACTACCTCGCTAGCCGGCGAGATATCGAAATTGTGTGCGTGACCAATTCGTCCGTACAAGCGGACATCTGCCGACGGAAATTGTCAAAACTGGGTGGGCGTGGACGGGTGATCGTCGCGGACTTCGATAACCTCGATCTTCCGAGCGAGAGCTTTGACGCCATCTATGCGCTCGAATCGATCGGTTACACCAAAAACCTCGACGCTTGGCTGGCGCGCTGCTGGCGGATGCTCAAGCCGGGAGGAAGCCTGTTGATCCGCTCACCGGGGTCATTGGATCATTGTCGGCGTAAAGAGGATTACCTGAGCGTGACCGCCTTCTTCGACAACTGGCGGTACAATTTTGTCGGCGCCAATCTTCTCGTCTACAAGATGCGCCGACTCGGCTTCAACCCGATCCGTTATCGGCGACTGCCATTCTGGGCCTGGGGGCTCACGTGGAACTTCATTCAACACTTGGTGCTGTGGAAGTATCGGCTAAAGATGCGCACATTCGTGGAATTGGAACGGATCATTTGGCGCACTTCGAAGGTATTTGTCTTCGGCAACCCGTACAACACGGTGCTGGCTACCAAGCCGGAGGCAGCATCTTGCTCCCCACCGGACCCAGCCTTGCGCGCGTGATAGCCATGTCCGCCCTCGGACAATTGTCAGATCGCAAACAGCAGGATGAACGAGCCGCCCATCAACGTCAGCATCACTGACGAAAGCACGAACACCTGGTCGCAAACGGCAATCAATGGTTGTCCGGCTTGATTTGAATCAAGAGCCGGAACTCTCGCGAATTGGACGTTGGTTCCCGGTGCGTCAGGCAACAAGCCTGACATGCACTGCAACCCGGAGAGTGACCATGTTTGATTGCATTCTCAAAAACAAGCCGCGCGCTGCAACAAGCGTGCCGCCGAGGAAGACCTCGGGTTGGCACAAGCGGGCCGCGACATTCCTCGGAGCAACGACACTTGTGTCGTTATCGTTGACCGGGCTGACGAGCATGCCCGCTGTGGCACAGCAGCAGAAGCCCAACATCCTCTTCATCATGGGTGACGACATCGGCTGGATGCAACCAAGCATCTACCACCGCGGATTGATGGTCGGAGAGACGCCGAACATCGATCGCATCGGCAATGAAGGCGCGATGTTCACGAACTATTACGCCGAACAGAGCTGCACGGCGGGGCGTACAGCCTTCATCACCGGCATGCAGCCGGTTCGCGTCGGCATGGTCTTGCCAGAAATTCCCGGCAGCCCATCCTACCTGCGGACGGGGACGCCGACGCTTGCCAAGTTCCTGCTCGATCTCGGCTACACCACCGGCGAATTTGGCAAGAACCATCTCGGCGACCACACCGAGTCGCTGCCGACCGCGCAAGGCTTCCAGGAGTACTGGGGCTATCTCTATCACCTTGACGCCATGCAAGGGGTGAGCTTCCCGGACATCAACAAAACCCCGACCCTGCAGACCCTTGCCCCGCCATGCCAGAACACACCGATCCCGGGCGTGGCCGAGGTCCCCGGCGCTGTGGATCCGAAGACTACGATCTGCCTGACGCCGCCGCGGCCAATGCTGGCGTGCAAGTCCTCGGACGGCACCGCAAAGAATATGATGTGCAAGGATGAGGGCCCGCTGACCCTCGAGCGATCGAAGACCGTGGACGAGGAAATCTCGGCGAAGGTCGTTGACTACCTCGATCGCAATGACCCGAAGAAGACCAACAAGCCTTTCTTCGTCTGGTACAACCCGGCGCGCATGCACATCACCACGGTACTGCCGGACAAGTACCTGGCCATGGTGGGCGAGCCCGGCGGCAAGGACTGGGGCGTCAACGAAGCCGGCATGAAGCAGATGGATGACAACATCGGCGTGGTGCTGAAGAAGCTCGAAGACATGGGCCAGCTCAACAACACCATCGTCGTCTTCACCACCGACAACGGCGCCGAGACCATCACCTTCCCGGACGGTGGCACCACGCCGTTCAAGGGCGGCAAGCTCAGCACCTGGGAGGGCGGCATGCGCGCTCCGCTGGTGATCCGCTGGCCTGGCGTCATCAAGCCCGGCACGATCAAGAACGAAATGTTTTCCGCCCTCGACTGGCTCCCGACTCTCGTCGAGATCTGCGGCGGGCCCAAGGGCGACGCACTGAAGCAACAGGTCGAGGCCGGCTATC
This sequence comes from Bradyrhizobium sp. NP1, assembly GCF_030378205.1. Lineage (NCBI taxonomy): Bacteria > Pseudomonadati > Pseudomonadota > Alphaproteobacteria > Hyphomicrobiales > Nitrobacteraceae > Bradyrhizobium > Bradyrhizobium sp. NP1. The sequence continues at coordinate 227,331 of NZ_CP127385.1, read as the reverse complement.
CCAATATGGTCAAGACCACCCTCGACGGTGTTAATCAGACCGATTATCTGAGCGGCAAGTCCGACAAGTCGCCCCGCGACTACTTCTTGTATTACTCCGGCAAGGAGCCGTCTGCGGTCCGCTACAAGAACTGGAAGATGTACTTCGCGATGGTGTCCGACGCACCGGCGGGCTTCATTAACGGTGTGCGGCCCTACTCCTGGACCCAAGTCGTCAACATCAAACGCGATCCCTTCGAGACCTCCGTTGGCGAACAGCAGAAGACGCTGTTCGGCATGGCCGGAGCGATTGCGTCTCCGTCGACCGCCTATGTCTATGACTGGAACATGCTGCCTATCGGACAGCAGTTGTGGCTGAGGCACCTCGAGACCTTCATCAAATTCCCGCCGCTGCAGGACCCTGCCAGCTACAACCTGGAACAAGTCATGCAACGAGTGAAGGACATGAGGAACGCCGGCGCCAGCGACTAGTCGCACGCGTCAGGCCGCGCTTTGAGAACAACACGAGAGGCGGCCGGCCTCAAGGACCGGCCGTTTCTGTGCGGCGCTGGGAGAAACCTACGATGAGATGAAAAAGAGTGTGGTTTGGGAAGTCGGTGGAAGCGCTGCAAATTGCTTTCAATCCCGATCGAGGCTGCGCGATCGGTTTACGAGATCACACAGGAGATCAAGGGATAGATATCGTCTACGTCGCTTCGTCTCCGAGTAGCCAAGCGCCATGATGGCACATAGTCCACACATGGCCCTGAGCCGAACAACGCGATCACCGCCGGGACGTCCAGCGGGGGTTAAAGCGGACCTGGTTTCGACTGTCGACGACTTCCAAGTCTGACCCCTTGCGGAAGTCGGGCCACAAGAAGGGGGGCGGTCTCGGTTTGATCTATGTCAAGAGCAAGCGAATTTTTAGGCGAAGAAATCTCCCGGATGCGTTCGCTGCGCGGGTGGTCCGAGAAGGCGACCAAACCAAGGGAGAAAGGCCATGAAACTTGCGACGATAGCACTAGCTTCTGCGTTCGCGCTCTCAAGTACGTTCGCACTTGCAGCCACAAAGCATCATAAGAAGTATCACGGTAGTTACGCCCGGATGCAACCTGTGCAGCCCGCTACGAACTACGGCTGGAACAACTCCGGTTGGAACAACTCCGGTTGGAACAACTACAACTACGGTTCGAACTACTACCGCGGTAACCCGAACAACCGGGGCGGGTTGGTTGGCGGCGCCGATCCCGGTACCTACAGGCCCTAAGAGTAAGCGCCGCGCTTCTGAGCAGAACACGCTCGCAGGTAGTCTACAGGACGGATCAGGGCGATCGTGCTCTTGTATTGGTAGGGGCGGGCATGGGCGTCGCGCTCATGCCCGCGACTTTCGATGCGGCCAATGTGAAGAAAGTCCCAGTTCGCGATTTCGACGTAAAGCGCGTAATCTCTTTGCACTGGAACGAGGATGTCGCGGACGATCGACTGGATCGGCTCGTTGCCTTGTCACCATGCACAACTGGGTGTCATCCGATCGGGAAGATTTCGAAACTCCTCATTGGTTATCCGGTCGCGTCGCCATCGCTAAATTTGACCGCCTTCGCGATCCGGGTTGATCGATTGGTTGCCGGCATTGCGTCCACCGCCCGCCTTGGGAGCAATCAGCCGCCTCGACTGCGAGACTAACGTGGTGATTGGGGCCCGCCCGCTGGTCCAATAGTCGCGAACATCGGCGCACAGGCAACGTCTCCTTCTGGCCCATGGCGGACATGCCTGCCGGCGTCTGTCACGTCCGCTTGTCGAGCGAAAAGCGTCGGTCATTGACGACTGCACTCGTCGGAATCCGGGACGACGCACCGGCTCCGCTCGCTGTGCAAGCGCACGCGCGCAAAATCGAAATTCGCCAGTCGGTTCAAGCTGATTTGGGTCGTCCAGTCCTGCCGCGAAAAATATTCCGCTTGTTGCGTCGGGCAAATCAGTGGCTTCCATCAGCGCGTCCCGCGCTCTTTCTGGAGGGGCGCTTCGCGATCGTCACGAGTGTTGGGCGCGGGAGGCGATGGACGCGATTGGTATCGCAAGACGAACGATACCAACGCGGACGGCGAAGTCGTGTGGTCCTGGCATCCCGACGCTGATGCCAAGTTTGCAGGTGGTGACCTGCAGGCGACGGAGGCAAGAAAGCCCGGTCTCCGGGGAGAGCGCGAAGCAAGCCGTTAAAACCATCGCGCAGGGAAGGCCGGATGTTGCGGCCAAACCTGTGGTGACTAACTCGTGTGCTTTTTACTTTGCACGCGAGGCCGCGGGTGCGGTCAAGCGCCCGGCTTTCCCTGCGCCCTCTGTTATCGAGGGACACGAAATTCCGAACAACTCGGGCACTATTCGCGCCGCGAGATCGCGAGGCCGCGGCCTGCTTCCGAGCCTTCAAACCATTGACCCTGCATGGCCTTTTGTGGCCTAGTCCGGCCGATTTGAAGCCCGCCATGCGGACTTCTCGCGTCCTCCCAAAAGCGGCCGGAAAACCTGTAAAACCACGCGATTCCATGACCTCTGAACGCTACAACGCCCGAGAAGCCGAGCCGCGCTGGCAAGCCGCCTGGGACAAAAAGGCGATCTTCGTTTCGAAAAACGACGATCCGCGGCCGAAATATTACGTGCTCGAGATGTTCCCCTATCCGTCCGGGCGCATCCATATCGGCCATGTCCGCAACTACACGCTCGGCGACGTGCTGGCCCGCTACATGCGCGCCAGGGGTTTCAACGTGCTGCACCCGATGGGCTGGGACGCCTTCGGGCTGCCGGCGGAAAACGCCGCGATCGAGCGCAAGGTCGCGCCGAAGGCCTGGACCTACGACAACATCGCCGCGATGAAGAAGCAGCTGCGGTCGATCGGGCTCTCGCTCGACTGGAGCAGAGAATTCGCGACCTGCGATCCCGCCTACTACAAACACCAGCAGAAGCTGTTCCTGGATTTTCTGCGCGCCGGGCTGGCCGAGCGCGAGAAGCGCAAGATCAACTGGGACCCGGTCGACATGACCGTGCTCGCCAACGAGCAGGTGATCGACGGCCGCGGCTGGCGTTCCGGCGCCGTCGTCGAGCAGCGCGAGATGAACCAGTGGGTGTTCAAGATCACCAAATACTCGCAGGAGCTGCTCGACGCCCTGGATACGCTGGACCGCTGGCCCGACAAGGTGCGGCTGATGCAGCGCAACTGGATCGGCCGCTCCGAAGGTCTTCTGGTGCGCTTCGCGCTCGATCCGGCGACGACGCCCGCGGGCGAGAGTGAGCTGAAGATCTTCACCACGCGACCGGACACGCTGTTCGGCGCCAAGTTCATGGCGATTTCGGCCGATCATCCGCTGGCGGTAGCCGCCGCCGCGAAGAACCCTGAGCTTGCCGAGTTCATCGCCGAGACCAAGCGCCACGGCACCGCGCAGGAGATCATCGACACCGCGGAGAAGCAGGGTTTTGACACCGGCATCCGCGCCCTCCACCCGTTCGATCCGACCTGGAAGCTGCCGGTCTATGTCGCCAATTTCGTGCTGATGGAGTACGGCACCGGAGCGATTTTCGGCTGCCCGGCGCACGACCAGCGCGACCTCGACTTCGTCAACAAATACGGGCTCGGCAACACGCCGGTGGTCTGCCCCGAGGGGGTGGACCCGAAGACGTTCGTGATCACCGACACCGCCTATGACGGCGACGGCCGCATGATCAATTCGCGCTTCCTCGACGGCATGACCATCGATCAGGCCAAGGAGGATGTGGCGAAGCGGCTGGAGAAGGAAATCCGCGGCAACGCACCCGTCGGCGAGCGCCAGGTCAATTTCCGCCTGCGCGACTGGGGCATCTCGCGCCAGCGCTACTGGGGCTGCCCGATCCCTATCATCCACTGCCCGAAATGCGATGTGGTGCCGGTGCCCGACAAGGACCTGCCGGTGCGGCTGCCTGACGACGCGACCTTCGACAAGCCGGGCAACGCGCTCGACCATCATCCGACCTGGAAGCACGTCACCTGTCCGAAATGTGGGGCCAAGGCGCTGCGCGAAACCGACACCATGGACACCTTCGTCGACTCGTCCTGGTATTTTGCGCGCTTCACCGATCCCTGGAACGAGCAGGCGCCGACCACGCTTGATGTCGTCGACCGCATGATGCCGGTCGATCAGTATATCGGCGGCGTCGAGCATGCGATCCTGCATCTGCTCTACAGCCGCTTCTTCGTCCGCGCCATGAAGGCGACCGGCCACATCGGCATGGAAGAGCCGTTCGCCGGCATGTTCACGCAGGGCATGGTGGTGCACGAGACCTATCAGAAGGCCGACGGCAGCTATGTGACGCCGGCCGAGGTCAAGGTCGAGACCGTGGGCGATGCCCGCCGCGCGACGCTCCTGACGACCGGCGAGGAAGTCTCGATCGGGCCGATCGAGAAGATGTCGAAGTCGAAGAAGAATACCGTCGACCCCGACGACATCATCGCGACCTACGGCGCCGACGTGGCGCGCTGGTTCATGCTGTCGGACTCGCCGCCCGACCGCGACGTGATCTGGAGCGACGAGCGCGTGCAGGGCGCCGCGCGCTTCGTGCAGCGGCTGTGGCGGCTGATCAACGAGGCCGCCGAAATCGGCACGGCGGCGCCGCCGGCCCGGCCGGCCAGCTTCGGCCCGGAAGCAACCGCCCTGCGCAAGGCCGCCCATGGCGCGCTGGACAAGGTATCCGGCGGCATCGAGCGGCTGCATTTCAACGTCTGTCTGGCCCATATCCGCGAATTCACCAACGCGTTCGCCGACGTGCTGGCGCGGGGGGACAAGCCGTCGCCGGACCTCGCCTGGGCGATCCGCGAGGCCGCGCTGATCCTCACCCATCTGGTCGCGCCGATGATGCCGCACCTCGCCGAGGAGTGCTGGGCTCTGCTTGGCCAGCCGGGCCTGGTTTCGGAGGCCGGTTGGCCGCAAATCGAACGCGATTTGCTGGTTGAAGACAGCGTAACCCTGGTCGTTCAGGTCAACGGCAAGAAACGGGGTGATGTTACCGTGCCACGGGGTGCCCAAAATCCGGAGATTGAGGCTGCCGTTCTGGCGCTCGATGCGGTAAAACTCGCCCTGGGCGGCAAGGCTGTCCGCAAGGTGATCATTGTTCCCATGAGGATCGTGAATGTCGTTGGCTAGTGCCGCCGATTTGAAGTCCCGGCAGGGGCTTCCGCGAATCGGTGATCGGGGACTTCAAATCGAAAGCGGCACTGGCATCAAAAATCTGCTGGTGCCCTTCGCTTTCCGAAGTTCGTGCCAGGGGATGCCGCGATGATTGACGAACTTCGGAAAGCGGGCGCCAGCTTCCGCATCGCCGCCCGGCTTCTGGCCGTGGCCGCCCTGGCGGCGCTGACGGCGGGCTGCTTCCAGCCGATGTATGCGGAGCACAGCGACGGGACGCCGGCGCTGCGCGACAAGCTGATGACCGTCGACCTGCCGCCGGTCGACAAGCCCAACGCGTCGCGTGAGGCGCGCATCCAGGTCGAGATCCGCAATGCGCTCGCCTTCAAGCTCTACGGCACCGCGACCGGCGCGCCGCCGCTCTACAAGCTGGTGATGCGCTTCACCACCAGCCGCACCTCGCTGATGATCGATCTCGCCACCGGCCTGCCGACCAGCGAAACCGTCGGCATCGACCTGCAGTACAATCTGGTCGAGCTTGCGACCGACAAATCGGTGATGTCAGGCACGACGTTCTCGCGCGTGTCCTACGACATGCCCGGCTCCTACCAGCGCTTCGCCCGCGCCCGCGCCCTGCGCGACGCCGAGGATCGCGCTTCGCACGAGATCGCGGACAAGATCGGCACCCGCCTCGCTTCGTTCTTCACCGCCGGCACGTAACACGGTGGTCGCGCTGCGCGGCAAGGAGATCGACGCCTTCCTCGCCCGGCCCGACGCCGGCCGCCCGATCGTCCTGCTCTACGGACCCGACGCCGGCCTGGTGCGCGAGCGCGCCGACGCGCTGCTGGCCGATGCGGTCGACGATCCCAATGATCCGTTCTCGCTGGTGAAGCTCGATGGCGACGAGCTCGCGGCCGAGCCGTCACGGCTGGTCGACGAGGCCATGACCGTGCCGCTGTTCGGCGGACGCCGCGCCATCCGCGTGCGCGCCGGCTCGCGCAGTTTCGCCGGCGGCGTCGACACGCTGGCCGAGATGACGGTCAAGGACTGCCGCATCGTGATCGAGGCCGGCGAGCTCAGGCCTGAATCGCCGCTGCGCAAGGCCTGCGAGCGCGCCAAGAACGCGGTCGCGATCGCCTGCTATCCCGACACCGAGCGCGATCTGACAAAGCTGATCGACGACGAACTGAAGGTCGCCAGCTTGCGCATTTCGCCGGACGCCCGCGCGACCCTGATGGCCTCGCTCGGCGGCGACCGCCAGGCCTCGCGCAACGAGCTGCGCAAGCTCACGCTGTTCGCGCACGGCCGCGGCGAAGTGACGCTCGACGATGTCATGGCGGTCGTCGCCGACGCCTCCGAGCTGAAGCTTGATCCGATCGTCGACGGCGCCTTCGCCGGCAAGCCGGAGCTGGTCGAGAGCGAATTTGCCAAGGCGATGGTCGCCGGCACCTATCCCGGGGTGATCATCTCGGCCGCGCAGCGCCAGGCGGCGTGGCTGCACAAATCGGCGCTGGCGCTTGCTGACGGCACGCCGCTCTCAAGCCTACTCGAAGGCGGCTACCCGCGGCTGCATTTTTCCAGGAAAGGCGCGGTCGAAACGGCGCTGCGCAATTTCAGCGCGCCGCGCCTCGCCACCGTGATCGAGCAGCTTGCGACATCGGCTTTCGACATGCGCAAGCAGCCGGCACTTGCCGCCGCGATCGCGCAGCGCGCGCTGCTCTCGATCGCGGTCAATGCGAGACGGCGAGGTTGAAGATGTGCCGCAACGCAAGGGCCGATGACGCTAGCTGCTCCGCGCCAGCCGCCGCATCACCTCGTCAAGCTGCTCGAGGTTGCGGTAGCTGATCTGCACCGTGCCGCCGGGATCGCGGTGGTTGACGCTGACGGCAAGCCCGAGCGCGTCGCTGACCCGCTTCTCGAGCGCGATCGTGTCGGCATCCTTGGTCTTGGCGGCTGTCGCGCCGCGCGGCTTCTGGGCCTTGCGCTCCGGTACGCCTTCTTCATGGGCGAGCGCCTCGGTCTGGCGCACGTTGAGGCCTTCCTCGACGATGCGCTTGGCGGCGGCCAGCGGATCGGGCACGCCGATCAGCGCGCGGGCGTGTCCGGCCGACAATTTTCCCGACGCGATATAGGCCTGCACCTCCGCCGGCAATTTGGTCAGCCGCATCATGTTGGCGACATGGCTGCGGCTCTTGCCGACGATCTTGGCGATGTCTTCCTGGCTGCGTTTGAACTCGTCGGCGAGCGCGTGATAGCCCTGCGCCTCCTCCATCGGGTTGAGATCTTCGCGCTGCACGTTCTCGATGATCGCAAGCTCGAGCGCGACGCTCTCGGTGACATCGAGCGGAACGATCGGCACCTCGTGCAGGCCGGCGGCCTGCGCGGCGCGCCAGCGGCGCTCGCCGGCGATGATCTCGTAGCGGTCCTGCGCGCCCTTCACCGGCCGCACCACGATCGGCTGGATCACGCCGTGCTGCCGGATCGAATCGGCGAGCTCGCCGAGCTCGGTATCGGAAAAGCTGCGCCGCGGGTTGCGCGGATTGGCTTTCAGGAATTCGATCGGAACCTTGCGTTGCGCGCGCGGCCGCTCGACATGGGCCGCCTCGCCGCCGACATCGCCGATCAGACTTGCAAGACCGCGACCCAGACGCGAACGCGCTTCATCGGCCATCGCCAGCTCCCTCGGATTCACTCGCAGTACTCCCATCTGCTTCAGTCATTCCGGGACGCGCAAAGCGCGAACCCGGAATCTCGAGATTCCGGATCGATCCGCTTGCGCGGCTCGTCCGGAAGGACGTCATGTCGGCTAATGCGTGCGCAGCTCGCGCTCGCGCTGGATCACTTCCGTCGCAAGCTTCAGATAGGCTTCGCTGCCGACGCATTTGAGGTCATAGACCAGCACCGGCTTGCCGTAGGACGGCGCCTCCGAGATCCGCACATTGCGCGGGATCATGGTGTTGTAGACCTTGGCTCCCATGAACTGACGGACGTCGGCGACCACCTGGTTCGACAGATTGTTGCGGGAGTCGAACATGGTCAGCACGATGCCGTGGATCGACAGGTTCGGGTTGAGCGTGGTGCGCACCTGCTCCACCGTCTGCAACAATTGCGACAGACCTTCGAGCGCGAAGAACTCGCATTGCAGCGGCACCAGGATCGCGTCCGACGCCGCCATCGCGTTCACCGTGAGCAAATTGAGCGAGGGCGGACAATCGATCAGCACATAGGTGTAGTCGGAGTCGGGGCTCGCATTGGTGTTCAGCGCCGCGATCGCATCGCGCAGACGGAAGGCGCGGCCCGGCGTCGTGCCGAGCTCGAGCTCCAGTCCCGACAGGTCCATGGTCGAGGGTGCGATATGAAGCCGCGGCACCGCGGTCGCAACCACCGATTCGCGAAGGGCCGCTTCGCCGATCAGCACGTCATAGGTGGAGCAGTTGCGATTGCGGCGATCGATGCCGAGCCCGGTCGAGGCGTTGCCTTGCGGGTCGAGATCGACGATCAGCACGCGCTCGCCGATCGCGGCCAGCGCCGTCCCGAGGTTGATCGCGGTCGTGGTCTTGCCGACGCCACCCTTCTGGTTGGCGAGCGCCAGGATGCGCGGATGGCCGGCGGCTTGTGGCGCTCTATCCTCTTGATAAACCTTGTCAATTACAGTCATGGGCGATCGCCATTGTTACTTGGCGGAGGGAATGCGTCGCTCGATCCGGTCGAGCTCAACGATCCAGCCTTGTCCGCCACTGCGGCTGGCATGAAGCTTTGGTTCGATCTTCCAATATTTAGTGGCCTCGGTCAATTCAGCCTCTACATCTTGACCCTTGAGAAACAACGCCTTGGCGCCCTCTCCGACCAGCGGCTCGGCAAAGCCGATAAGCTGATGTAGCGGAGCCAGCGCGCGGGCGGTGACGCAATCGATCCGGCCACTGATTCTATCCACAATATCCGCGATGTCGCCCGCGTGCACCGTCGCAGGCGCGCCTGTGATGCGGACGGCTTCGCGCAGGAAGGCCGCCTTCTTGGCGTTGCGCTCGACCAGATGAACCATCGCGCCCGGCTTCCCGGCCATGGCGCAGGCAAGCACGACGCCGGGAAAGCCGCCGCCGCTGCCGAGATCGACCCAGCTCTTTGCATCCGGCGCGAGCGAGAGAAGCTGAAGTGAGTCGGCGACATGCCGGGTCCAGAGATGAGGCAGGGTCGAGGGCGCGACCAGGTTGGTCTTGGCCTGCCATTCCAGCAGCAGGGCAACATAGCGATCGAGGCGCTCCTCTGTTTCACGTGAAACGGGGGTGAGCGCCAGCGCGGTAGCTTTGTCGGATGCGGCTGGACCTGAGGATGTGTGTTTCACGTGAAACGCCGACGCCCTCAGGCGGTCGCCTTCGTTGACTTGCGCCGGGCTTCGCGACGGAGATAGGCGGCGAGAATGCCGAGTGCAGCCGGCGTGATTCCGTCGATCCGGCCCGCCTGCCCCACCGTGTGCGGTCGCGCTTGCTGGAGCTTCGAGCGCGCCTCGTTGGAGAGCCCAGGCACCTCGGCGTAGTCGATGTCCGAAAGAAGCAGGCCCTCGTCGCGCCGGAAGGCATCGACATCGGCAGACTGGCGCTTGAGGTAGACATCATATTTGGCGTCGATCTCGAGATGGCCGGCAATGCCCGGTTCGATCGCCGCGAGCTCCGGCCAGATCCTGGCAGCGTCGATCCAGCCCACCTCGGGATAGGCCAGTAGTTCAAAGGCCGAGCGACGCTGGCCATCGCGATTGAGCGCCAGCCCGAACTTGGCGGCTTCGTTCGGTGTGATGGTGAGAGACTTCGCCAGCTGCCTTGCCGCGTCCAGGGCCGCCATCTTGGTCCGGTGATATCGGCTGCGGGCGGTGCCGACGCAGCCCAGCGCGATGCCCTTCTCCGTCAGGCGCTGATCGGCATTGTCGGCGCGCAAGGTCAGCCGATACTCGGCGCGCGACGTGAACATCCGATAGGGCTCGGTGATCCCGCGGGTGACGAGATCGTCGATCATCACTCCGAGATAGCCGTCGGCGCGATCGAACACGATCGGCGCTCCGCCGCCCGCAGCCAGCGCCGCGTTGAGACCCGCAACGATTCCCTGCGCCGCCGCCTCCTCGTATCCGGTCGTGCCGTTGATCTGGCCAGCCAGGAAAAGCCCCGGCACGCGCCTGGTCTGCAGGGTCGGATCAAGCTCGCGCGGATCGACGTGGTCGTATTCGATCGCGTAGCCCGGCCGGACCATCTTTACCCGTTCCAGCCCCGGGATGGTCGGCAGCAGCGCGAGCTGCACCTCCTCCGGAAGCGAGGTCGAGATCCCGTTGGGATAGACCGTGGTGTCGTCCAGCCCCTCCGGCTCCAGAAAGATCTGGTGACCGTCGCGATCGCCGAAGCGGACGATCTTGTCCTCGACCGAGGGGCAATAGCGCGGACCGGTGCTCTTGATCTGGCCGGAATACATCGGCGAGCGATGCACGTTGGCCCGGATCACGTGGTGCGTTTGCTCCGTGGTCCGCGTGATGCCGCACTGAATCTGTGGCGTCGTGATGCGCTCGGTCAGCACCGAAAACGGCTCCGGCGGATCGTCGCCCGGCTGCATCTCCACCGCCGACCAGTCGATCGTGGTGCCGTCGAGCCGTGGCGGCGTACCTGTCTTCAGCCGGCCGAGCGAAAAGCCGGCGCGCTCGAAGGATTTTGAAAGTCCGAGCGACGGCGCTTCGCCAACCCGTCCCGCCGGCCAGTTCTTCTCGCCGAGATGGATCAGGCCCCGCAAAAAGGTGCCGGTGGTAATGACGACCGCGCCCGCCCTCAGTTCACGGCCCTTGACCAGCCGAACGCCGGCAACACGCCCGTCCACAAGCATGAGGTCATCCGCCTCGCCTTCGACAATCGCGAGATTGGCGGTCTCCGAGAGCGCGGCCTGCATGGCGGCGGCATAGAGCTTGCGATCGGCCTGTGCCCGAGGACCGCGTACCGCCGGACCCTTGCGTCGGTTGAGCAGGCGAAACTGGATGCCTGCGGCATCCGCGACCCTGCCCATCAGTCCGTCGAGCGCGTCGACCTCCCGCACCAGATGGCCCTTCCCCAAGCCGCCGATCGCGGGGTTGCAGGACATGGCGCCGATGGTCGCAAAGCGGTGGGTGACCAGCGCCGTTCGGGCGCCCATGCGCGCAGCCGCCGCCGCGGCCTCACAGCCGGCATGGCCGCCGCCGATAACGATGACGTCAAAGGAATCCGAACTGGCGCGCATGGCGCCCTTCTATCGCGCGGAGGCAAAGGCCGGAAGACGTTTCACGTGAAACGGATGAATTTCGTGACCCGCGCGGCTGTTTCACGTGAAACACCGGTTCCATGTTTCACGTGAAACACGGCGTTAACCATATCCCTTAACCACTCATCAATCGGTTGAACGAAGCGATAGTGCTACTTTCCAATGCAGAACTCGCGGAAGATCACGTCCAGGATGTCCTCGACGTCGACCCGGCCGAGCAACCTCCCCAGGGCGTAGGCCGCGATCCGCAATTCCTCCGCCGCCAGCTCCTCGCCCTGGTCGATCGCCCCGAGGCTGCGCCGAAGCGCGTCGGCCGTTTGCTGCAGCAAGTCTCGCTGCCGCTGGCGGGTGATCACGCCGCTCTCAATCTCTCCGAAGAAATCGTGGGCAAAGCGAACCAGGGCCGCCATCAGTTCGGACAGCCCGTCACCTCGGCTCGCGGAAATCGCGAAGCCTTCGCGAGCCCCCTCCGGATCAAGGTCGATCTTGTTGCGCACGATCCAGGCCGGCGCATGTCCTGCGATCGCCGCGTCCGCGCGCCGGGTCGCGTCGGTCAGCCATAGCACGAGGTCGGCTTCCGCCGCGCGTGCCCTCGCCCGCCGCACGCCCTCCTGCTCCACGGGGTCATCGGTCTCGCGGATGCCGGCGGTGTCGATCACGATCACCGGATAGCCTTCGAGGTCGAGCTGCACCTCGATGATGTCGCGCGTGGTGCCGGCATGCGGCGAGACGATCGCCACCTCGCGCCGCGCCAGTTGATTCATCAGCGTCGACTTGCCGACATTCGGCGGACCCGCGATTGCGATCACGAGGCCGTCGCGCAGCCGTTCACCCCGCCCCTGCGCCGCAAGCACTTCTTCGATCTCACCGAGCAGCGCTTTGACCTTTGCCATGGCCGGCGCGATCAACGCAGCAGGCACGTCGCCCTCGTCGGAAAAATCGATGCCGGCCTCGAACAACGCCTGGGCTGCGATGATGCGCTCGCGCCAGTCGCGCGCCCTGTCACCGAGCAGTCCCTGCAACTGACGCAGCGCCTGGCGGCGTTGTCGGTCGGTGTCGGCGTGAATCAGATCGTCCAGCCCTTCGGCCTCGGTGAGATCGAGCTTGCCGTTCTCGAAGGCGCGGCGGGTGAATTCGCCGGGCTCGGCGGCGCGGACATTTTCGATTCGCGCGAGCCGCTCGAACAGCGCTGCGAGCACCGCTCGGCTGCCATGGACATGAAGCTCGGCGACGTCTTCGCCGGTGGCGCTGGCGGGTGCCGGAAACCACAGCATGATCGCATCATCGATCGGTTCGCCATCGGCGTCGCGCAACACGGCACGCGTCGCCCTGCGCGATGCCGGAATTTTGCCGATGAGCTTCGCGAGCACCGTACCGGCCTCGCGCCCTGATATGCGAACGACGGCGATCGCACTCGGCGGCCGGCCGGATGACAGCGCAAAGATCGTCTGGTCGCGTGGATGCATGGCCTATTTGTCCGCGGCCTCAAGGCAATGCAATGCGATTTGAGGAAGCGTCCGCATCGCCTCTTTCGTCCCGTATTGCGCTGCAACATCACAGGGCAGCGGCTGATATCATTCGCGGTTTAAACGAACGCGCAAAATATATAAACAAATCAAAGTCTTGAACGACTGATGGCACCAGGCCGGGGCATCGATTGCTGCATCTTTTTTGCAGCATAGGCAGCCACCCTCGATCCACGAAAAAGGGCGCCTCCCGATCGAGAGGCGCCCCGCCAAAATCGCTCGCGACAAGCGAATCAGGTGTTCATCGAGTCGAAGAACTCCGAGTTGTTCTTGGTGTTGCGCAGCTTGTCGAGCAGGAAGTCGATCGCATCCATCGTGCCCATCGGATTGAGGATCCGGCGCAGCACATACATCTTCTTCAGCACCTGCGGATCGGTGATCAGCTCTTCCTTGCGCGTGCCGGAGCGCGAGATGTCGATCGCCGGGAAGGTGCGCTTGTCCGAAACCTTGCGGTCGAGGATCAGCTCCGAGTTGCCGGTGCCCTTGAACTCTTCGAAGATGACTTCGTCCATGCGGCTGCCGGTATCGACCAGCGCGGTCGCGATGATGGTGAGCGAGCCGCCCTCCTCGATGTTGCGCGCCGCACCGAAGAAGCGCTTCGGTCGCTGCAACGCATTGGCGTCGACACCGCCGGTCAGCACCTTGCCGGATGACGGCACAACCGTGTTGTAGGCGCGGCCGAGCCGCGTGATCGAATCGAGCAGGATCACGACGTCGCGGCCATGCTCGACCAGGCGCTTGGCTTTCTCGATCACCATTTCGGCGACCTGGACGTGGCGCACCGCCGGTTCGTCGAAGGTCGACGAGATCACCTCGCCCTTCACCGAGCGCTGCATGTCGGTGACTTCCTCGGGGCGCTCATCGATCAGAAGCACGATCAGGTAGCACTCGGGATGATTGGCGGTGATCGAATGCGCGATGTTCTGCATCAGCACCGTCTTGCCGGTGCGCGGCGGCGCGACGATCAGCGCGCGCTGGCCCTTGCCGATCGGCGCCACGATGTCGATCACGCGTGCCGAAAGATCTTTCCGGGTGGGGTCTTCGATCTCGAGCCGGAAGCGCTCGTCCGGAAACAGCGGCGTCAGATTGTCGAAATTGACCTTGTGCTTGGACTTCTCGGGATCCTCGAAGTTCAGCGTGTTGACCTTCAGCAGCGCGAAATAGCGCTCGCCCTCCTTCGGGCTGCGGATATGGCCTTCGATGGTGTCGCCGGTGCGAAGCCCGAAGCGGCGAATCTGCGAGGGCGAGACATAGATGTCGTCGGGTCCCGGCAGGTAATTGGCATCAGGTGATCGGAGAAAGCCGAAACCGTCGGCCAGCACCTCGACAACGCCCTCACCGACAATGTCGGTCTCGGCGGCGGCGAGGTTCTTGAGAATGGCGAACATCAGCTCCTGCTTGCGCATGGTGCTGGCGTTTTCGACCCCATTTTCTTCCGCAAACGTCACGAGCTCGGCCGGCGTCTTGGTCTTGAGGTCTTGGAGTTTAATTTCCCGCATTGGGGTGGTCCTGTGGGGTAACTGGTAGGGAGATTTGCGAGGTGGCTTTAGGGAAAAGCGGACACAAAAGGTGAGGAGTCCGCAGGTCTAAGCAAGGAAAGCGCCGGAGAGGCTTCAAACCTGATGCGGCGGCCGGCTCGCTTGAAGGAACCGGAACGCGACCACATCCGCCTGCGTGGGGTGGGGATAGCCTCAATATAGAAAATCGCCTTTCGCTTCGCAAGCAGCCGCTGTGCGGAAGCTTTGAGCGGGTTTGCCTGTCAGAACGGCTTGATGACCACCAAGACCACGATGAAGATCATCAGCAGTGTCGGCACCTCATTGATAATACGGTAGAATTTCTGGCTTCGGGTATTCCGGTCGGCGGCGAAGTCCTTCACGCAGCGAGAAAAAAAACCGTGAACGCCGGATAGTACCAGCACCAGCAGGAATTTGGCGTGAAACCAGCCGGACAGATACCAGTGCCCGGCCCATACGAGGTAAAGCCCGGCAAGCCAGGTCATGATCATCGCGGGATTGATGATCGCCTTGAGCAGGCGACGCTCCATCACCTTGAATGTTTCGGATTGTCGGGAGCCGGGCTCGGCCTCGCAGTGATAGACGAACAGCCGCGGCAGATAGAGCATGCCCGCCATCCAGGAGATGACGGCAATGATGTGCAGCGCCTTGATCCACTCGTACATGGGTACCTCGCCGGCGCGGCGCATCGCGATCGATGCCGCAACCTCACCATCCGTTTGTGCCGAGGCCTGTCCCCAATGCAAGCCTTCCTTAACTAAATTTAGAATCTTGAAGTTTGAGTCTTTAGTGACGGTGGATTGCACTCGCGCAAGACAGCCCGATCGATGCCGGTCGCTTGTTCACATCCTTCAACGGCGCCATCCCCGCCGGCGACGAGCCGGAGAACCATCCTGCAATCAGCGGCTTGCCGCGTTTCATCCAGAGCTTATACAGAGACAAGTCGGGGTAACCCCACTATCATTCCGAAGCCGCGCAGCGTTTTCCTTTCCCGAGGCGGTGTGAAGAACGGACGGGGTTGTCCCAAAGCAGCGAGGATGCGGTCGATTCTCATCACCGAGCTCCACAAGGATTCACAGCGGATACAGGTTCAGCGTGCCCACGACAGGCAACTATTTTCACCTTCATCTGGTCTCTGATTCGACCGGCGAAACCCTGATCACGGTGGCGCGCGCGGTGGCCGCGCAATACGCCAATGTGACGCCGGTCGAGCATGTCTATCCGCTGGTGCGCAGCCAGAAGCAGCTCGACCGCGTGCTCGACGAGATCGAGGAGGCGCCGGGCATCGTGCTGTTCACGTTGCTGGAAAAGGATCTCGTGGTCCGACTGGAATCGAAGTGCAAGGAGATCAACATCCCGAGCCTGTCGATCATCGGGCCGGTGATGCAGTTGTTCGAGGCCTATCTGGGTGCCGCGACCGCAGGCCGGGTCGGCGCGCAGCACGTGCTCAACGCCGAATATTTCAAGCGCATCGACGCACTGAACTACACGATGATTCATGATGATGGTCAGCATGTCGAAGGCCTCGAAGACGCCGACGTGGTGCTGGTTGGAGTGTCGCGCACCTCCAAGACGCCGACCTCGATCTATCTCGCCAACCGCGGCATCCGCACCGCCAATGTGCCGCTGGTGCCGGGTATTCAGCTGCCGCGGCAGCTCGAGAGCCTGACCAAGCCGCTCGTGGTCAGCCTGCATGCGACACCGGAACGATTGATCCAGGTGCGGCAGAACCGGCTGTTGAGCATGGGCGCGAGTTCCGGCAGCGATGAATATATCGACAAGCAGGCCGTGACCGACGAGGTCGCCTATGCGCGGCGGTTGAGCGCGCGATTCAACTGGCCGCAGCTCGACGTCACTCGCCGCTCGATCGAGGAAACCGCGGCGGCCATCCTGAAGCTCTATACCGACCGGCAGCGGCATCGGTAGAGTGACTGGCACCGCCGATTTGAAGTCCACCACAGAGATTGCCGCAGTGACTCGCGAACTTCGGAAACCGGGTACCAGCCGATGACGATCTGGCGCGGGACCGAGCCCCTGATCCTGGCATCGCAAAGCCGGGCACGGCAGACGCTGCTCGCCGATGCCGGCATCCGCTTCGAGCCCGTGCCGGCCGATATCGACGAGCGTGCGATTGAGCAGTCGGCAGGCTTGTCAGGTCCAGGCGAAGTTGCGTCGCGGCTGGCGCGCGAAAAGGCGCTCGCCGTAAGTGCGCAAAAACCCGGACGTCATGTCGTCGGCGCCGACCAGACGCTTGCGCTGGGCAGTCGCTTGTTCAACAAGCCAGGCGGCCGCGCACAGGCCGCGGCGCAATTGCGCGACCTAGCCGGCCGGACTCATGAGCTTCACTCCGCGGTTGCGGTGGCGCGCGATACCGCGATCCTGTTCGAAACGGTTGCGGTGGCACGCATGACCATGCGATCGCTGACCGAAGGCGAAATCGCGGCCTATCTGGATGCGGCGGGCGAAGCAGTCACGGCAAGTGTCAGCGCCTATCAGCTCGAGCGACTTGGCGTGCATCTGTTCGAGAGGATCGAAGGCGATCATTTCACGATCCTCGGCCTGCCGCTTCTGCCGCTGCTCGGCTTCCTGCGCAGCGAGGGGTTGCTGGCGGTATGAGCAGAGAGAAGGGAATGCGAATACTTGGTTTGACCGGGTCGATTGGGATGGGAAAGTCCACGACCGCAAAACTGTTCGCGGAGGCGGGCGTTCCCGTCTACGACGCCGATGCCACCGTCCATAAAATCTACGAAGGCGAGGCGGCGCCGGCGATCGAGGCCGCCTTTCCCGGAACCACCGTCAACGGAAAGGTCGACCGCGCGCTGCTGTCGGCCAAGGTCGTGCATGATCCCGCGGCGATGAAGCGGCTGGAGGCGATCGTGCATCCGATGCTGCGCGCGCATCACCAGCAGTTTCTCGACGAAGCAGAGCGCTCCGGCGCGGCGGTCGCCGTGGTCGATATTCCCCTGCTCTATGAGACCGGCGGCGAGAAGCGGGTCGATGCGGTTGCGGTGGTGACGACATCGCCGGAAAACCAGCGCCAGCGCATCCTGTCGCGGGACAACATGACGGATGCGAAACTCGACGCGATCCTGGCGCGGCAGATGCCAGATGCCGAGAAGCGCCAGCGCGCGGATTTCGTCGTGGATACGTCGCACGGGCTCGACCCCGTGCGGGCGCAAATCCGCGACATCCTGCGCGAGGTTGCTAAGATGCCGCGGCGGCGGAACTGATTCGTCGGTAGTGTCCCAAGTCCGAGGTTCGCATCATTTTGCGGCGGGCTCTCTTGCGAACTTCGGATTTGAAGGGACACTGGCAAGCTTATAATTCTGGTGGTTCGGAAGTTCTCTTGACGAACTCGCTGCACAAATGAAGAGAACTTCCGAACCTCCACACTAGTATCTTTCGAAAGACCCATGCGCGAGATCGTCCTCGATACCGAAACCACCGGCCTCGATCCCCTGCGGGGCGATCGCCTGGTCGAGGTCGGCTGCATCGAGATCTTCAACCGCATGCCGACCGGGCAGACGTTTCACCGCTACATCAATCCCGAGCGGGACATGCCGGCGGAAGCCTTCGCCGTGCACGGGCTGTCGACCGAATTCCTGGCCGGCCAGCCGCTGTTTACCGAGATCGTCGAGGATTTTCTCGCCTTCATCGCCGACGCGCCGCTGGTGATCCACAACGCCTCGTTCGACATCAGCTTCATCAATGCCGAGCTCGATCGGATCAAGCGGCCGGCGATCACCCGCGACCGGCTGGTCGACACCCTTTTGTTGGCGCGGCGCAAGCATCCCGGCGTCTCGAACCGGCTCGACGATCTCTGCTCGCGATATGCGATCGACAATTCCCGCCGCACCAAGCATGGCGCCTTGCTCGACGCCGAGCTGCTGGCCGAAGTCTATATCGACCTGATCGGGGCGCGGCAGTCGCAGCTCATCCTGGCAGCGGAGACCCGCGAGATCCGCATCGGCATGTCCGGCGACATGCCGCGCCGGCAGCGGCCGTCGCCTCTTGTTCCTCGCCTCACGGACGCCGAGCGCGAGGCGCACCGCGCCTTCATCGCCACGCTCGGCGACAAGCCGATCTGGAACGAGTTCCTGGTGGAGCGGATCTGACGTTCGATAAACGGGTGTCCGGCTTTTTTCGGCCGCAATCGCGCCGGGCAATCAGCTCGGCTTGACGCCGACACCTTGCGCGGCCGCCTGCCGTTCCATATTCTGGCGGTACAGGCCGACGAAATCGACCGGGTCCAGCATCAGCGGCGGGAAACCGCCGTCGCGCACCGCAGTTGCGATGATCTCGCGGGCGAACGGGAACAACAGCCGCGGACATTCGATCATGATCAGCGGATGCAGGTTTTCCTGCGGCACGTTCACGATCCGGAACACGCCGGCGTAGATCAGCTCGAAGGAAAACATCAGCTTGCCGGCGTTCTCGGCCTTGCCCTCGACCGAGAGCGTCACTTCATATTCGTTCTGGGCGATGTTGTTGGCGCCGACATTGATCTGGATGTTGATCTGGGGCGGCTGCGGCTGCGGTGAAAGCGAGGCCGGGGCGTTCGGGTTCTCGAACGACAGGTCCTTGGTGTACTGCGCCAGCACGTTGAGCTGCGGAGGAGGGGCCGCCTCGGGAGAAGTGCCGTTGCCGTTGGTCATCGAATGTCTCCTGGGGCGCGGGCATCAGGCCCGTTTTCGGTTTTGAAGGGCGCGCGGGAGGCCAAAATGCGGCCGTCGGGGCGAGTGGCTATCATAGGCCCGCCTTGCTCCACAAGCTAAGCCCGCGTCGCTTGGCCGCTTAAATGCCCTAACGGTTATCAGCGGCCGGAATGCCGGAATGCTCACGATGCAACAAGGTTAAATGATTGAATATGCGCGATTTCCAGGCAGGAACGGGTTTCCCCTCACGCCTAAAACGCGCTACAATCCCGTGACGATAAACGCCATTGGCCGAGCAAGATTTCGTGCCTACATCGGGCGGACTTGAATCGATGATGTAATCTCTGCCGTTCCCTTGTAATGCGGGGAACGCTTCTCACGCCGAGCCCGTTGCCGGTAGAGACCAGAAAGCGAAACGACGTGGACATCTATACGATCATCTTCCTGGCGCTGGCCGTGTTCATTTTCCTGCGCCTGCGCAGCGTCCTCGGGCAGCGCACCGGCAGCGAGCGGCCGCCGTTCGATCGCGCCGCCCGCAATGCGGTGCAAGGCGCGCAGGACGCCAATGTCGTGCCGATGCCGGGCAAGGTGATCGACCAGGCGCCGCTGGCGCCGAGCGCCGAGGTCACCCCGCCGACCGACCGGTGGAAGAGCATCGCCGAGCCGGGCACGTCGCTGGCCCAGGGGCTCGACGCCGTCGCAACGCTCGATTCCTCGTTCGATCCGCGGCATTTCCTCTCAGGCGCGCGCAGCGCCTACGAGATGATCGTGCTCGCCTTTGCCAACGGGGATCGCCGCGCGCTGCGCGATCTCCTGTCGCCGGAGGTCTATGAAAGCTTCGACGCCGCGATCAAGGATCGCGAGAAGCACGAGCAGAAGACCGAGACGCGCTTCGTCTCGATCGACAAGGCGGAGCTCGTGGGCGCGGAAGCCCGCGACCGCACCGTCCAGCTCACCGTTCGTTTCGTGTCGCAGATGATTTCCGTCACCCGCGACAAGGCCGGCACCATTGTCGACGGCAATCCGGACAAGGTTGCCGATATCACCGATGTCTGGACATTCGCTCGCGACACGAATTCGCGCGACCCGAATTGGAAGCTGGTTGGGACGGGTAGCGCCCACTAGCATCGGTTCGGTTCGCCTCGGACGATATGCCGCGGCATTTTGCACGATCGCGGTTGTGCTGTCGCTCGTTCCGCTCGTCGCCTATGGTGCGCGGCGTCTGCATCACGCACGCCAGGCCGAACCCGCACCGGCCCCGCGCCATCTGCCCTATCCATCCCTTGCCCTTCCGCTCGAGGTCGCCGGCAGCCAGTACATTCCGCTGGCCTGGGCCGACGTTCCCGGCTGGAGCAGCGACGATCACGTCGCCGCCTTCAAGGCGTTTCGCGTGAGCTGCAGGCCGATCGTGGCGCAGCCTGCCGCATCGGCCTCCGCGCCAAAGGCGCTCGGCGCGTCGCTGCGCGAGCCATGCCAGGCGGCGCGCGCCGGCGAGATCACGGAGCCGGCGCGGGCGCGCGCGTTCTTCGAAACGCATTTCGTGCCGCTGCAGATCTCGCGGCTTGGGGAAGATGCGGGCTTCGTGACCGGCTATTACGAGCCGGTTCTGGAGGGATCGCGGACCCAGAGCGATGTCTTCAACGTGCCGGTCTATCGCCGTCCTTCCAACCTGTTCGTGCGTGGCTACGCCCAGGACGCGCCCGATCTGCCCAACAAGGGCCCGGTCTATCGCAAGATCGGCCGCCGCAAGCTCGTGCCCTATTACGACCGGGCCGAGATCGAGGACGGCGCCATCGCCGGCCGCGGGCTCGAGATCTGCTGGCTCAAGGACCCGACCGACCTTCTGTTCGCGCAGATCCAGGGCTCGGCGCGCATTCACCTGCAGGACGGCACAACGCTGCGCATCAACTATGACGCGCATAACGGCTACCCCTATACGGCGGTCGGCCGCGTGCTGATCGATCGCGGCATCATCCCGAAAGAGGAGATGTCGATGCAGCGGATCAGGGCATGGATGGAGCAGAATCCCGATGGCGCCAAGGATCTGCGGCGGCAGAACCGCGCCTACGTGTTTTTCCGGATCGTGCCGCTTGCCGACAAGGACGAGGCGGTCGGCGCGCAGGGCGTGCCGCTGACGCCGGGCCGCTCGATCGCGGTCGACAAGTCGCTGCATGTCTACGGCACGCCGTTCTTCATCGCCGGTGATCTGCCGATCGAATCGGAGCGGTCGAAGACGCCATTTCAAAGATTGATGATCGCGCAGGATACGGGCTCGGCGATCACGGGGCCGGCGCGCGCCGACCTGTACTTCGGCGCGGGCGCGGATGCGGGCAAGGTTTCCGGCCGGCTGCGCCACACCATGCGCTTTGTCATGCTGGTGCCGAAGAGCCTTGATCCCGCCGAACGCGGCCGCAAGCTGCCGGTGCCGGATCCCCGGCCCTCGGCGAAAATCGCAAAACTGTTTCCGCAGACTGATCCCGCCAAGGAGCCGGTCAAGGAGCCGGCCAAGGACCAGAAGGCGTCCGCGCCGGCGCAGCCTGCGACGACTACCGCGCAGAGCGCGCCGCCCACCGCGGCCGCCGTACCGCTGCCCGAGCCGCGGCCGAGCCTTGCGCCGGCTCGCGACGAGCCGCGTCCACGCCACCGCTCCGAGCGGCGCGGCTGATGAAACGCGTGCCATCGGACGAGACGCCTTCGCCACGCCATCGGCGTACGCTGAGCGAGGACGAGCGCGCGCTCTGGGACAGCGTCGCCCGCCAGGTCAAGCCGTTGCGCAAGAGCCCGCGGGTTGTGAAGCCGGCCGCGGCATCAGAAACCTCGCCGATT
The DNA here is from genome assembly GCF_030378205.1 of Bradyrhizobium sp. NP1. Lineage (NCBI taxonomy): Bacteria > Pseudomonadati > Pseudomonadota > Alphaproteobacteria > Hyphomicrobiales > Nitrobacteraceae > Bradyrhizobium > Bradyrhizobium sp. NP1. Next base: position 205,421 of record NZ_CP127385.1, on the reverse strand, counting down.
GCGGCCAAGGCGCTCGCCACGCCGCGACCGATTGCCTCGGCCAAGGCGCCGCTGCCGCCGAAGCCGGCGGCGCCGCCACTCGCGCCAATCGGCCGCCGCGAGCGCGCGAGACTGTCGCGCGGCCGCGCCGAGATCGACGCGCGGCTTGACCTGCATGGCATGACCCAGATGCGCGCGCATCGCGCGCTCCACGCCTTCCTGCAGCGCGCGCATCATGACGGCCTCACCTTCGTGCTCGTCATCACCGGCAAGGGCACGGCCGACGGCGAGCGCGGCGTGCTGCGGCGCCAGGTGCCGCAATGGCTGAGCCTGCCGGAATTCCGTGCGCTCGTGGTCGGCTTCGACGAAGCGCATATCGGCCATGGCGGCGAGGGCGCGCTTTACGTTCGGGTCAGGCGCTCGCGCGGTTAGGCGAGCGGGCCAGCCGGTCGCGCGTTACAGGATGAACCGGCTGAGGTCGGCGTTCCTGGCGAGATCGCCGACATGCTTCTGCACGTAGTCGGCGTCGACCCTGATGGTCTCGCCGTTGCGGTCGGGCGCCAGGAACGAGATCTCGTCGAGCACGCGCTCCATCACGGTCTGCAGCCGCCGCGCGCCGATATTCTCGACGCTTGAATTGACGGCGACCGCGACGTCGGCCAGCGCGTCGATGGCGTCGTCGGTGATGTCGAGGGTGACGCCTTCGGTCTGCATCAGCGCGATATATTGCTTGATCAGCGAGGCCTCGGGCTCGGTGAGGATGCGCCGCATGTCGTCGCGCGTCAGCGCCTGCAATTCGACGCGGATCGGCAGGCGGCCCTGCAGTTCCGGCAGCAGGTCGGACGGCTTTGCGATGTGGAAGGCGCCGGACGCGATGAACAGGATGTGGTCGGTCTTGACCGTGCCGTGCTTGGTCGTGACCGTGGTGCCCTCGATCAGCGGCAGCAGGTCGCGCTGCACGCCTTCGCGGGAGACGTCGCCGCCCAGGCGATTCTCGCGCACGCAGATCTTGTCGATCTCGTCCAGGAACACGATGCCGTTGTTCTCCACCGCCCCGATCGCCTCCAGCACGAGCTGGTCGTTGTCGAGCAGCTTGTCGGATTCCTCGTTGACGAGGATCTCGTGCGAGCCCACAACCGTCAGCCGCCGCGTCTTGGTGCGGCCGCCGAGCTTGCCGAAGATGTCGCCGATCGAGATCGCGCCCATCTGCGCGCCCGGCATGCCCGGGATCTCGAACATCGGCATGCCGCTGGAGGTCTGGGTCTCGATCTCGATTTCCTTGTCGTTGAGCTCGCCGGCGCGCAGCTTCTTGCGGAAGGAATCCCGGGTCGCCGCGCTCGCGTTCGCTCCGACCAGCGCGTCGAGGACGCGTTCCTCGGCGGCGAGCTGGGCGCGGGCCCGCACATCCTTGCGCTTGCGCTCGCGCACCTGCACGATCGCGACCTCGACGAGGTCGCGGATGATCTGCTCGACGTCGCGGCCGACATAGCCGACCTCGGTGAACTTGGTGGCCTCGACTTTCAGGAACGGCGCGGCTGCGAGCTTGGCGAGCCGCCGCGCGATCTCGGTCTTGCCGACGCCGGTCGGCCCGATCATCAGGATGTTCTTGGGCAGCACTTCCTCGCGCAGCGGGCCGGACAGCTGCAGCCGCCGCCAGCGGTTGCGTAGCGCGATCGAGACCGCGCGCTTGGCATCGGCCTGGCCGACGATGAAGCGATCGAGCTCGGAAACGATTTCGCGGGGGGAGAAGTCGGTCATTGGCTTTAGCTAGGATTTCGGGGTTGTCGAGGCAAGCCGCATTTTGCGTTCAAATGATGGGCGGTCCTGTCTGCCATTGCCGGATTGCCTCGAATGGATGGATCAGCATGATCACATTGAGCGTCAGGTTGTCGCGAATATGGAGGCCGACGACAATTTCGAAGGCAATCGCGAGCAGCACCGTCACGGCGACCGGCAGCGTCCTGGCCAGCAGGAAGCCCGCGATCATCGCCAGCGTATCGGAAACCGAGTTGATGATGGAATCGCCGAAATAGTCCAGCGACATCGTGGCACTACGATAGCGCTCGATGATCCAGTTCGAATTCTCCAGGATCTCCCAGCCGCCTTCGACCAGCATCGCGATGATCAGGCGGCCCGGCCAGGAGAGGCGCGGAAACAGCAGCCACGTCGCCGCATAGAACAGGAAACCGTGAATGACATGGGAGAAGGTGTACCAATCTGTAATGTGCTGGGAGTTCTCCGAGCTCTGCACCACGCCGTGCCACAGTTTCACGTAGCCGCAGGCGCAGATCGGCAGGCGTCCCATCGCGAACAGGATCGAGGCCTGCAGCACGAGCAGGCCGGCCGCGATCACGACCCAATGCGCCGGGGTGAGCGGCGCCAACGCTTCCTTCTCGCGCTGTCCGCTCACGGATTGCGCACCATCAGAAGCGCCACGCCGTCCGGCGTATCGACCGTGCGGTCGGCGACGAAGCCAGCCTTCTCATAGGCACGAATGGCGCGCTTGTTGGCGGGATCGGGATCTGTGACGATCCGAGGCACGCCGTCCTCGAGGCGCGCATCGGTAAAAGCGCGGATCAGCACCGAGCCATGACCACGCCCGATCATCGAGGGATCGCCGATGAAGAGGTCGATGCCCCGCGTGCCTGCGGGCTGTTCGCCGAAACCCGTATTCCAGGCGGTCAGCGCATAGCATTGCAGGTAGCCGAAGGCGTCGTTTCCGAGCGAGACGATATACTGGTCCATCGCCGGCTCTTCGAGGTCGCCGCTGACGAGCACATATTGCTCGTCCGGATCGCCCCACCACTCCCTGACGTGAGGCGTCGCGAGCCAGTCGCGGATGGCAGGCAGGTCGATCTGTGTCATCGGGCGGACGCGATAGGCCGGCGGCATCCGGGTCAGCCGCCGAGCGTCTCGATGGTCACATTGCGGTTGGTGTAGACGCAGATGTCGGCGGCGATGTCGAGCGAACGGCGGACGATCGTTTCCGCGTCCTTGTCGGTGTCAACAAGCGCGCGGGCTGCCGCCAGCGCATAGTTCCCGCCGGAACCGATCGCCATCACGCCGGCCTCCGGCTCCAGCACATCGCCGGTGCCGGTCAGCACCAGCGAGACGTCCTTGTCGGCAACGATCATCATCGCCTCCAGCCGGCGCAGGTAGCGGTCGGTGCGCCAGTCCTTGGCAAGCTCGACCGCGGCACGGGTCAATTGGCCCGGATACTGCTCGAGCTTGCTTTCCAGCCGCTCGAACAGCGTGAAGGCGTCGGCGGTGGCGCCGGCAAAACCGCCGATCACGTCGCCCTTGCCGAGCTTGCGCACCTTTTTGGCATTGGACTTGATCACGGTCTGGCCGATCGAAACCTGGCCGTCGCCGCCGATCACGACCTTGCCGCCCTTGCGGACGGTCAGGATGGTGGTGCCGTGCCAGACCGACGGGTCGCTGGATGAAGGCTGCATGGATACCTCGTTGCGGTCTGATTTAGGCCTTGGGACGGCTGGTTACAATCTCGCTTGTTCGCGCCAAATCCGCTCACCATAGCTGGAAGTTCGACCCCCAAACGGCCATCCCGCAGTAGCGAAGGCAACCCCGGCCTGTTAAAAGGGCCGCGTTTTCGGCCAAAGGTCGATTAAAGAAGGCGATTTCCATGCGCAGTGCCACCATCAAGCGCAAGACCAAGGAGACCGACATCGAGGTCACGGTGAACCTCGATGGGACGGGCGCGGCCAGCGTTGCGACCGGGATCGGCTTCTTCGATCACATGCTGGACCTGCTCGCCCGGCATTCCCGCATCGATATCGCGGTCAAGGCCAATGGCGACCTGCATGTCGACCACCACCACACCACGGAGGATGTCGGCATTGCGCTTGGGCAGGCGGTCAAGCAGGCGCTCGGCACCATGGCAGGCATCACCCGCTATGCCTCGGTCCACATGCCGATGGACGAGACGCTGTCGCGGGTCGTGATCGATATTTCAGGCCGCCCGGTGCTGGTGTTCAAGGTCGACTTCCCGCGCGACAAGGTCGGGCAGTTCGACACCGAGCTGGTGCGCGAATGGTTCAACGCCTTTGCGATGAATGCCGGGGTGACTTTGCACGTCGAGACCCTATATGGCGAGAACAGCCATCATATCGCCGAGTCCTGCTTCAAGGGTCTGGCAAGGGCGCTGCGCGCGGCGGTCGCGGTCGATCCGCGCGCCGCGGGCGAAGTGCCGTCTACCAAGGGTCAGCTCGGCGGCTGATCTCTTGTTCGGAGAGACATAATGCCGGTGTATACCGTACATGCCCCGAGGGCGAACGGCGTCGATTTCCGCGCCACGGACCGGTTCATGTTCGTCCGCGACGGTTTCCATTTCTGGGCCATGCTGCTCGGACCGCTGTGGCTGATCTGGAACCGGCTCTGGCTTGCGCTGGTCGGCTGGGTCATCGCCGTCATCGCGATTGAGCTCGTGCTGGCCAAACTCGGCGCCGGGACGGCGGCGATCTTCCTGGCCGAACTGGTTGTCGCTCTCCTGATGGGATTCGAGGCGGCGAGCCTGCAGCGCTGGACCCTGTCGCGGCGCAACTGGCGACAGCTCGATATCGTCGTGGCCGACGACGAGGAGGCGGCCGAGCGGAAGTTCTTCGATCGCTGGACCAAGCAGCGGCCCCCCGGCAACGATCCGTTGTCGGTCGACCGCGGCGCGCCGCCACCGACCCGCCAAGTTCCAGGCCAGCCGTTCTCCAAGCCGCCGCCGCTGCCGCAAGGCGGGATCATCGGCCTGTTCCCCGAACCGGGGGGCACGCGATGACGGTTGCCATCGTCGATTACGGCTCGGGCAATCTGCACTCGGCGGCAAAGGCGTTTGAGCGCGCCGCGCGCAGCCTGGAGGAGCCACAGAAGATCGTGGTCACCCGCGATCCCGAGGCGGTCTATCGTGCCGACCGTATCGTTCTGCCGGGGGTCGGCGCCTTCGCCGATTGCCGCAAGGGGCTCGATGCGCTCAACGGCATGGTCGAAGCGCTGACCGAGGCCGTGCGGGTGAAGGCTAGGCCGTTCTTCGGCATCTGTGTCGGCATGCAGCTGATGGCGACCCGCGGCAAGGAGCATGTCACGACCGACGGGCTCAACTGGGTCCCCGGCGACGTCGTGAAGATCACCCCGCGCGACGAAAGCCTGAAGATCCCGCATATGGGCTGGAATACGCTCGACCTGCTCGCCGAGCATCCGGTGCTGGAACGCCTGCCGTTGGGGCCCAAGGGCCGCCACGCCTATTTCGTGCACTCCTATCATCTGGAAGCCGCAAGCCCTGCGGACGTGCTGGCGCGCGCCGACTACGGCGGCCCGGTGACGGCGATCGTCGCCAGGGACACCGCGATCGGCACCCAGTTTCACCCGGAAAAGAGCCAGCGCTTCGGCCTCGCCCTGATCTCCAACTTCCTGAAGTGGAAGCCGTGATCCTCTTTCCCGCGATCGACCTGAAGAACGGCCAGTGCGTCCGCCTTGAACAGGGCGACATGGCGCGCGCCACCGTGTTCAACCTCGATCCCGCCGCGCAGGCGAGCGCGTTCGCCGCGCAGGGTTTCGAATATCTGCACGTGGTCGATCTCGACGGCGCGTTTGCCGGCAAGCCGATGAACGCGAACGCCGTGGAGGCGATGCTCAAGGCGGTCACGATGCCGCTGCAGCTCGGCGGCGGCATCCGCGATCTCGCAACCGTCGAGGCCTGGCTCGCCAAGGGCGTCGCGCGGGTGATCATCGGCACCGCGGCGGTGCGCGATCCCGCGCTCGTCAAGGACGCGGCCAGGAAATTCCCGGGCCGCGTCGCGGTCGGCCTCGACGCGCGCGACGGCAAGGTCGCGGTCGAAGGCTGGGCCGAGACCTCGCAGGTCACCGCGCTGGAGATCGCCCAGCGTTTCGAGGACGCCGGTGTCGCCGCCATCATTTTCACCGACATCGCGCGCGACGGCCTGCTCAAGGGGCTCAATCTGGACGCGACCATTGCGCTTGCCGAGCGCATTTCCATTCCGGTGATCGCCTCCGGCGGGCTCGCCTCGATCGAGGACGTCAAGGCGCTGCTGGCGCCGCGGGCGCAAAAGCTCGCCGGCGCGATCGCCGGCCGTGCGCTCTATGACGGCCGGCTCGATCCGAAGGCCGCACTGGCGCTGATCCGCGAAGCCCGCGCCTAGGAGATATCGAATGTTCAAGGTGCGCGTCATTCCCTGCCTCGACGTCAAGGACGGCAGGGTCGTCAAGGGCGTCAATTTCGTCGACCTGCGCGATGCCGGCGATCCCGTGGAAGCCGCGATCGCCTATGACGCCGCCGGCGCCGACGAGCTCTGCTTCCTCGACATCACCGCGACCCATGAGAACCGCGGCACCATGCTCGACGTCGTCAGGCGCACCGCGGAAGCCTGCTTCATGCCGCTCACGGTCGGCGGCGGCGTGCGCACCATCGACGATATCCGCACCCTGCTGCGCTCCGGCGCCGACAAGGTGTCGATCAACTCCGCGGCGGTCAGCCGCCGCGAGTTCGTCAAGGAAGGTGCCGAAAAATTCGGCGATCAGTGCATCGTGGTCGCGATCGACGCCAAGCGCGTGACCCGTGCCGGCGGCTCGGAGCGCTGGGAGATCTTCACCCATGGCGGCCGCAAGCCGACCGGGATCGACGCCATCGAATATGCCCAGGAGGTGGTCGCGCTTGGCGCCGGCGAAATCCTGTTGACCTCGATGGACCGCGACGGCACCCGGCAGGGCTTCGACCTGCCGCTGACCCGGGCGGTCGCGGACAGCGTCCGGGTCCCCGTCATCGCCTCCGGCGGGGTCGGCAATCTGGACCACCTGGTGGACGGCATTCGGGAGGGCCACGCCACCGCCGTGCTGGCCGCCTCGATCTTCCATTTCGGCGAATTTACCATACGACAAGCCAAGGACCACATGGCGCGGGCCGGTCTGCCGATGCGGCTCGATCCTTGACGACTCAGGGTCACAAAAATGCTACATCGGCGGTGCGGTGGGCCGTGTCGCCGCCCTGTCGAGTAGTGTCAATGTCGCGTTTCACGATCCATGATCTTGCTTCCATCATCGACGCCCGCGCGGCGTCGGGCGGAGAGGGGTCGTATACCCGCAAGTTGCTCGACAAGGGCGCCGAGCATTGCGCAAAGAAGCTCGGCGAGGAGGCGGTGGAAACCGTGATCGCCGCGGTCGAGAACAGTCGCGACCATCTTGTCGCCGAGACCGCCGATCTCCTGTTTCACCTGCTGGTGCTGTTGAAGGCGCGCGGCATCCGGCTCGAGGAGGTCGAGGCGGTGCTGGCGCAGCGCACGGGCATGTCCGGACTGGAAGAGAAGGCGTCGCGCAAGCGCGACCAGGTGTGATCGCGGGCGAGGGAGCTATGATCATGCGCCACGATGAGATGGCCTAGGGGAATGCCTCATGGATATCCAGGCCGCAGATCAGCAATATAATCCCTACCGGCTCTTTTCGCGCGAGCAGTGGTCCCGGCTGCGCGACGACACGCCGATGACGCTGGAGCCCGGCGAGTTCGATCGGTTGCGTTCGATGCATGATCGCCTCGACTTGAAGGAGGTCGAGGACATCTATCTGCCGCTGTCGCGGCTGTTGTCGATCTATGTCGACGCCATGCAACGGCTCTATTATGCGCAGCGCCAGTTCCTGGGGATTCGCGACCGCAAGATGCCCTACATCATCGGGGTCGCAGGCTCGGTCGCGGTCGGCAAGTCGACCACCGCGCGCGTGCTGCAGGCCCTGCTGGCCCGCTGGTCGCCGCGGCCGAAGGTCGAGCTGATCACCACCGACGGCTTCCTGTCCCCCAATGCCGTGCTGGAGCGGCAGGGACTGATGCAGAAAAAGGGCTTTCCGGAAAGCTACGACACCCAACGCCTGCTCGCCTTCCTCAGCGACATCAAGTCCGGCCGCCGTCCGGTGCGCGCGCCGGTCTATTCGCATCTGACCTACGACATCGTTCCGAACCAGTGGGTCGAGATCAACCAGCCGGACATCCTCGTGGTCGAGGGCGTCAACGTGCTGCAGACCGGGCGCTTGCCGCGCGACGGCAAGGCGGTGCCGGTGGTATCGGACTTCTTCGATTTCTCGGTCTACATCGATGCCGAAGAGCCGGTATTGCGGGAGTGGTATGTGAGACGCTTCCTGGCGCTGCGGGACACGGCTTTCCACGATCCGCGCTCCTATTTCCATCGCTATGCGTTGCTGTCAGATGAAGAAGCGACCGCGACCGCGATAGCGATCTGGGAGCGCACCAACCGCGCCAATCTCGAGGACAACATCCTGCCGACGCGGCCGCGTGCGACGCTGATCCTGAAGAAGGGCGCCGACCATGTGGTGGAGACGGTTGCGCTGCGCCGGCTGTAGGCTACAGCCGCCCGCTATCCTTCAATTGGCGGCTTGCGTGGGCCAGTCTTCCGCCTTGATGCGTGCGGCAAACGTCGAAGGTCCTGACCCGGCGGATTTGTAGACGAAGGCTTCGCCCTCCTGCACGTCGCCCGCCTGCTTGCCGAAGGCATCGGCCATGTTCGTCTTGTGAGTGATGATCAGCGTGTTCGTGCCGGGGCGGGGCGCCGTATCGACGAGCTGGCGCAGCGCGGCTCCGGCTTTTGCGTTCGCCCCGGAAGGGTTGGCCATCCCCGAGGTGCTCGCGGCGCTGCTGTCGGTCAGGGCATCGACGGGTTTCACATCCTGACCCGAGAGCAGCTTGCCGGTCTCGATCGCCCGATTGAGCCTGCTGGTGTAGACCTCGCCGATGGGGATTTCGAGTTTCTTGATCGCAGCTCCCATCTGGCGGGCCATCTCTCGACCTTTGTCGCTCAACTGGCGCTGCGCCGTCATGTCGTCGAATCTGAAGGGATAGACATCCTTCTGGCTGTCGTCGGTCGCGACATGACGAAACACAAGGACGTACCCTCCTTGCTCCAGCGACGAAAAGAGTTCTCGTGGATCGGCCCCGGCGGCCTGAACGCCGCTGGCAAGAAGGAGGACGGCCGCACAAGCGAGGCAGAGCGCTCTCATCTCTCTTCTCCCAATGAAATGGCTCGCACGCCAGGATTGGATCCCACTGCGCGATAGTGTCTCGCGGGGTCGTCGATTTCAACGTGAGATGCCGTCTGGGTTGGGCTCCTCGCCAGGACGGAAACGACGATCTATCGGCTCAGGCCGCAAGGTGCCGCGCGGCGGCAAGGCCGGCGAGCGCTTCGACGAGCTTCTCCCGATCGAGCGGCTTGATCAGGAAGCCGTCCATGCCGGCCTCGAAACAGGCATAGCGGTCTTCGATCAGGGTGTTTGCCGTCAGCGCCAGGATCGGCGTGCGCCGGCCGGCCTGGCCGGCCTCCGCGGCGCGGAGACGCTTGGCGGTCTCGATGCCGTCGAGCTTGGGCATCTGCACGTCCATCAGGATCAGGTCGTAGGGGCTGCCGGCGGATTTCGCCGCGAGCCAGGATTCCAGCGCCATCTCGCCGTCGGTCGTGATCACGGCCTGATGCCCGAGCTTGGTGAGCAGCGAGCGCATCAACAGCGCGTTGATCTCGTTGTCCTCGGCGACCAGCACCGACAACCCCTGATTCAGCTCGGCCGCCGATGCCTGTTTGGGCTCGGCCGGCTCGGGCGGCAGCTCGCTCGCGAGGCTGGGTGCGGCAACATCCGGTGTTGCCGCGAGCCGTGCTGCGAGCGAGGCGGCTCGGAGCGGCTTGATCAGATAGCCGGTGAAGGCGGCCGACGTTGGCAGCTCGTGCCGCGTCGCGGGCGTCAGCATGACGATGCGCTGGGCGGCGTGGGCGCGGGCCGCGGCGCCGAGTGCGTCGACTTCGGCCGCGCCCAGCGCGCGGTCGATCAGCACGGCGTGCCAGTCGCGCTCGGGCAAGAGCGCCAGCGCCACGGCGGCATCGGAAACCACGCAGGTCTGGCCTCCCCAGCGCTGCAGCCGCCGCGCGACCAGCGACGCCTCGATGCTCTGCGGCGCGACCAGCATGATCGACCGGCCGCCCAGATCGGGGGCGGCGAAGAGTTTTGCATCGCCACCCGCGTCCGAAGCTGCAAGCGGAATCGCAACCTCGAAGGTCGAGCCTTCGCCCGGCTTGCTCTCAAGCGTGATGCGGCCGCCCATCCGCTTGACGATGCGTTCGGAAATGCTCAAGCCAAGGCCGGTGCCGCCATAGTTGCGGCCGATCCGCTCGTCCGCCTGCTCGAACTCGCGGAAGATGCGCGCCTGCGCTTCGGGCGCGATGCCGATGCCGGTGTCGCGCACCAGGAAGCTGATCTCGTTCGGCCAGATGCCGGGCTCGACGATCAGCGCCACGCCGCCGGTTGCCGTGAACTTGATGGCGTTGCCCGCGAGGTTGAGCAGCACCTGGCGCAGCCGCGCCGCGTCGCCGATCACCTGCGCCGGCAGCCGCTCGTCGACATAGGACGCGATCTCGATCTGGCGGGCCTGCGCGCGCGGCGCGAGCAGCTCGGTGATCTCCTCGATCAGCCCGGCCAGCGCGAACGGGCGGTGCTCCAGGTCGATCTTGCCGGCCTCGATCTTGGAATAGTCGAGCAGCTCCTCGATCAGCGACAGCAGCGCCTCGCCCGATGTCTTCACCGCCTTGGCATAGGTGGTCTGCTCGGCGGTCAGCGCGGTATCGAGCAGCAGCGAGCTCATGCCGATGATGCCGTTGAGCGGGGTGCGGATCTCGTGGCTGGTCATCGCGAGGAAGCGCGACTTGGCGCGGTTTGCGGCATCGGCCTGGTCCCGCGCGTCGCTCAGCGCGTGCTCGGCCTCGGTGCGGTCGGTGACGTCGCGCCCGACGCATCGCAGCTCCGCCGGCTGGCCGGCGTCGGACCGCACCAGGCCCTCGCGCCAGGCGATCCAGCGCGGCCCGAGCGCGGTCTCGATTCGCTGGTCGTGGACGCGGGTGCCGTTCGGCTCGAGCGCAGCGTCGCCCTGCTCCAGCAGCTTGAAGGTGAAGCGCGTGCCGATCAGCGCGCTGCGCGGTCGGTCGGCGAGCTCGCAATAGGCGTCGTTGACGAAGGTGATGTCGCCCGCTTCGTCGCGCAGCACGATCAGATCGCCCTGCGATTCGAACAGGCTGCGCGCGCGCTCCTCGGCTTCCTTCAGTTCCCAGTTGCGGTCGACCAGCGCCTCGTTGTGAGCTGCGAGCTTTCGCAAGCGCCGGCCGACCCAGCGCAGCCGCATGCTCATGACGGCGATCGCGACACAGGCGATCGCAAACAGGAAGCTCACGCCAAACGCAAAGGCCTGCGGGTTGTAGCCGGACTGGCTGTCGCGGGCGCCGATGACGAAACCGGCGGCGCTGCCGAACACGGCGGAGAAGACGGCCAGGCAGCGGACGGCGAAGGCGATCGAGGGATGGCGTCGTGCGAAGCGGCGCAAGCGTCGTTTGACCCGGAACAGGCGATTCATCGCTGATTACCTCGGGATTGTTTTTCTGTTTGCGGTTCGCTGGCCGCGACGACGATGCGCGGCCGATCTTGCGAAGTGCTTGAAGCCTGTCCTGTTTCGCGCAACCGCTGCGAACAGGGTTGATGAACGGTTAATCCGCTGCTTCAGAGCGAGGCTTGGGCGAGATGCAGCCGCTCGCCGCGGGCGCCGACGATCAGCGCCGCCGCCTCGCGGGGGGTGAACCTGCTGGAGCGGACGAAGATGCGGAAGTCGGCCGGACCCGTCGACGCAAGATAGATGACCGGTGCCGCGGTGGACGGGACGGCGGTCATGGCCACGAACTGGGTCGCCGGCGTGGCTTCGCAGGCGCTGTCGTTGGGGTCGGCGATGTCGTCGACCACGGCGAAGTCGGCGGTGTCCGCGCTGTCGGCGAGCGCCACCCGCACGGTGGCAAGCGCGGGATCATCGGTGAAGCTGACGCGCAGGTCAGCGTGCCAGGGAGCCGTGGCGATCTGGAGCGTATCCTGCCCGACCGCGATGCAGGGTTGCCGGCTTGGAAAAAACTCAATCCGGGCCAGGATCGCTGCAGCAAGCAAGGGAACCGCCGAGACCAGGACCTTGAAACGCAACATGATACGCCACTCGCAAAACCGGCGCCGGCGACAGGCCCGCGCTTATGGTTTGCGGAGGGTAAAGAAAACTCGTTACCGCCTCGTTGATGGCGCCTGCGTCGGCGCGTGCTTATGCCGCCCGCCGCGCGTCCTCGGCGAGCGCGCGGTAGGACAGCGCTTCGGCAAGATGGAGGCGACCGACCTTCTCGGCGCCGTCGAGGTCGGCGAGGGTGCGCGCCACGCGCAGCACGCGATGATAGCCGCGCGCCGACAGCCGCATGGTCTCGGCGGCCTCGCGCAGCAGCTTGGCGCCTTGCGCGTCGGGCTGCGCGATCTGTTCCAACAGCGCCGCGGGCGCTTCTGCATTGGTGCGGACATGCGGCAGGCCGGCCGCCGCAAAGCGCGCCGTCTGAACATCGCGTGCCGCGGCCACGCGCGCGGCGACCTCCGCTGATCCTTCCGCCGGCGGCGGCAGAATCAGGTCGGCGGCGGTGACAGCCGGCACCTCGATGCGCAGGTCGATACGGTCCATCAGCGGGCCGGAGATCCGCATCTGGTAGTCGGAGGTGCAGCGCTCGATCGGTGCGCGCTTGCAGGAATAGCCCGGCTCGAAGGCGTTGCCGCAGCGGCACGGGTTCATCGCCGCGACCAGCATGAAGCGCGCAGGGTAAGTGACGCGATGATTGGCGCGGGAGACCGCGACCTCGCCGTTCTCCAGCGGCTGGCGCAGCGAATCCAGCACACGCGGATCGAACTCCGGCAGCTCGTCGAGGAACAGCACGCCGTGATGGGCAAGCGAGATTTCGCCTGGCTTGGCGCGGATGCCGCCGCCGGTCAGCGCGGCCATGCTCGCGGAATGATGCGGGCTGCGGAACGGCCGCCGCGCGGTCAGCGCTCCGCCTTCGATCTCGCCGGCCACGGAGGCGATCATCGAGACGTCCAAGAGCTCCGACGGCGACAGCGGCGGCAGGATCGAGGGCAGCCGCGCCGCCAGCATCGACTTGCCGGCGCCGGGTGCGCCGATCATGAGCAGGTGGTGGCCGCCGGCAGCCGCGATCTCGAGCGCGCGCTTGGCGCTTTCCTGGCCCTTGATGTCGCGCAGGTCGAGCGTCTCGGAGGCCGCCTCGTGCACCCGCGGCGTCGGCCGCGACAGCACCTGCGTGCCCTTGAAGTGGTTGGCGATCTGGATCAGCGAGCTGGCGGCAATGATCTCGATGTCCGGGCTCGCCCAGGCCGCCTCGCTGCCGCAGGCCGCCGGGCAGATCAGGCCCTCCTCGCGCGCATTGGCGCCGATCGCCGCCGGCAAGACGCCTGCGACTGCTGCGATGGAGCCGTCGAGCCCGAGCTCGCCGAGCACGGTGAAGCCGGAAAGCGCGTCGGAAGGAATCGCGCCGATCGCCGCCATCAGGCCAAGCGCGATCGGCAGATCATAATGGCTGCCTTCCTTGGGCAGGTCGGCGGGCGCGAGGTTGACGGTGATTCGCCGCGCCGGCAGCGCCAGCCCCGAGGCGATCAGGGCCGAGCGCACCCGCTCGCGCGCCTCCGAGACCGCCTTGTCGGCAAGCCCGACGACGTGAAACGCCGGCAGGCCAGGCGACACCTGCACCTGCACGTCGACCGCGCGGGCCTCGATCCCCTCAAAGGCGACGGTGGAAACGCGCTGGACCATGCTGCCCCTTCTTCCGCAATCCACGGTAGCGGAAAGCATGGAAGAGGACAAGAACATTGCGAGAACATCGAGGGCGGAGGCCGGGCGGACTGCCAGGCGCCGGCGCTGATTCGCCTATCTAACCCTCTCGATTTACTTGCGAAACTTCAAAGCTTGAGGTCGGCCTGAACCAGCACCTTATGGCTGGTGCCGAGATGCTCCTGAAGTGCGGCGAGCGCGGCAAGTCCACAGGCCGTGTCCTGCTCGCCATTGCCGCCGCTGAGGCCTACGCCGCCGATCACCTCGCCATCGACCACGATGGGAAAGCCGCCGACGAACACTGCGAATTTTCCTTCAAAACTCCATTGAATTCCGAACGCCTCGTTGCCCGGCAGCGCCGGGCCGTTCGGCGCCTGGTTGAACAGATGGGTCGAGCGCTTGTGTCCTGCCGCGGTGAACGCCTTGTTCCAGGCGATCTGAGGACCCGTCACCCGCGCGCCGTCCATGCGTTCGAGCAGAAGCGGGAAGCCGCCATCGTCGGTGATGCACACCGTCTCCAGCACCTTGATGTCTGCGGCCTTGCGCAAGGCGGCCTCCGCCATCAGGCGAGCTTCGGTGCGTTCGAGCTTGAGAAAGGATCGCATGTCGTTGTTTCCGTTTGTTGGCGGCGTCAAACGCCGCGATAGATCGTCTTGATCTGGGTGTAGAACTCGAGCCCGGCGCGGCCGGATTCCCGGAAGGTCGAGGTGCTGGAGCGCTTGAGGCCGCCGAACGGCGCGTTGATCAGGTTGCCCGTCGTCGTGCGGTTGATCTTCACCGTGCCGGATTCGATGTCGCGCGCAAAGGCGTGCATCAGCTTCGGGTTGCGGGTGGCGATCGCCGCGGACAGGCCATACTCGCTGTCGTTGGCTTTCCGGATCGCATCCTCATAGCTCGTCACCTCGATCAGCGCGAGCACCGGGCCGAAGATCTCCTCGCGCGCAATGCGCATCTCCTGCGTCACGTCGCTGAAGATCGCCGGCGATACATAGTACCCGCTGTCATAGCCGGGCCCGCGCAGGTGCTCGCCGCCATAGAGCAGGCGCGCCTCGCGCTTGCCGATCTCGATATAGCGCAGCACGGTTTCGAGCTGGCGCGCGGTCGCCAGCGGGGTGATGTCGGTGCCGGCAGCCATGCCGCTGCCGATCTTGAGCGCCTTGACCCGGGCGATCAGCTTGTCCGTGAACGCCGCCTTGACCTCGCGCATGACAAGCACGCGGCTGGTGCCGGTGCAGGCCTGGCCCGTCAGCGACAGCCCGCCCTTCACCGCGAGGTCGACTGCCTGGTCGAGATCAGCGTCGTCCATGACGATCAGCGGGTTCTTGCCGCCAAGCTCCATCTGCGTGCGGGTGGTGATGCCGACCGAGCGATGGATCTGCTCGCCCGCCGCGGTCGAGCCGGTGAACGAGATCGCCCGCACCACAGGCGGTGTGGTGATCGCAGCGCCGACATCGCCGGCGCGGCCGCTGATGAAGTTGAGCACGCCCTTCGGGATGCCGGCCTGCACGAATGCCTCGGTGAGGCGGTAGCCCGACAGCGGAGCATCCGACGACGGCTTGAACACCACCGTATTGCCGGTGATCAGCGCCGGCGCGATCTTGCGCGCGGGGATCGAGACCGGAAAATTCCAGGGCGTGATGATCGAGACCACGCCGAGCGGTTCGCGCTCGGTGTAGACGGTCATGTTGGCGTCGTCCTGGGGGAAGATCTCGCCGGTGAAGGACTGGCCTTCGACCGCATAGAAGCGCAGCGTCTGCGCCGAGCGCAGGATCTCGTCCTTGGCAAGGTTGAGCGCCTTGCCCTGCTCGCGCGTCAACTCGGCGGCAAAGCGCTCGGCGTTGGCTTCGAGATAGCCGGCCGCCTGGTTGAGGATTTTCGCGCGCGCGGTGACCGGCGTCTTGCGCCAGGCAGCAAAGGCTGCGGCGGCGGCGCGGACGGCGCGCTCCGCGTCCTCAGCAGTCGAGGCGGGAAAGCGGCCGACGATATCGCTCGTATCGGCGGGATTGACGTTGTCGAGCCACTCGCCGCTTCCGCCGTCGACCCATTCTCCGTCGATGTAATTCCTGAATGCCTCGATCTTGTCCGCGGCGATCGCCGCCGCACGCGTTGCCATCATCTCTGCCATTGTTTCTAGCTCCAGAACAGAACGGCGCAGGTGGTGGCGACGAACAGGCCCGCCAGCACCGGCCCCAACAGGACCCGCACGGTGTCGAGCACCGGGACACGGGCAAATCCGGCCACCGCGATCAGGGATGACCAGGCGATCAAGGTGCCGCCGCCGGTCCATACCGATCCCATCTGACCCACCGCGCAGAGCGTCGTGACATCGAGGCCGACAGTCGGGCCGAGCGCGCCCGAAAGCGAGCCGGTCAGCGGCAGCCCGGCAAAGCCGGAGCCGTCGATGCCGGTGATCATGCCGACGATCAGCACGCCGAAGGCGACCAGGTAGTGGTTGTGCGGAATGAAGGCCTGCGCGGTCTGGATCAGGTCGAACAAGAGCGGCGGCGCCTGCGCGGCGGGCACGTTGAGAATGCCGGAAGCAAGCTCGCCGCCGGCGCCGAGGAAGAAGAAGCCGGCGATCGGCAGCACCGAGCCCATGGCCTTGAAGGCGAACACGAAGCCGTCGGTGATGTGGTCGGCGCAGACATCGAGGCTCTTGCGCGCGCCTTCGGCGGCGATCGTGGCCAGGATCATCAGCGCCGTGCCCATGCCGCCGACCAGCGCGGCCGCATCGCCGCCCTTGAGTTCCGGCAAGCCGCGCACGCCGAGCTTCGGCAGCACCATCAGCGCAATCACCACGGCAAAGCCGAGCGGCGTGAGAATCGCAAACAGCTTTGACCTGAACGCCCGGCGCTTTTCGTTCAGCGGCAGATGCTGGCGCAGCCTGGCGTCGATCGCGAGCGGTTCGTCATAGCTGGTGCCGCGGGCGATCTCGGCCTTGTCGAAACTGCCGGCCGTCTCCAGCCGCGCGGCCTCGCCATTGCCGGATTGCCGCTGCCAGGCGTCGAGCAGCGCCTCGCTGCCGGGCTTGATCGACTTGCGGATCGAGAAATAGGCGAGCACCAGCGCGACGCCGCCCGTGATCAGCGACAGCGCCAGCGCGCGATCGGCAACCGCCGCCGCGCTGATCGCAGCCCCTGCCGCCTTGGCGCTGATGCCGGGCGCCACCCCGATCACATAATCCGACGACAGCGCCATGCCCTGGCCGGCGATCGCGATCGCCATGGCGCCGGCGAGCGGCGACAGCCCCGCCGCGATCGCAGCCGGCAGCAGCACCGCGGAAACCAGCGGCACCGCCGGCGTCGGCCAGAAGAAGAGCGAGATCACGTAGGTGACGGCCGCGAGAATGAAGAAGGCCGAATGGCCGTTGGTCATGATCAGCCGGAACGGCTGCACCATGCGCACGTCGGAGCGCAGCGTCTTCAGCGCATTCAGCAGCGCGGTGATCAGCGCGATCACCAGGAAGATGTTGAACAGCTCCTTGGCCGCCACGAAGCTCGCATTGAAGATGCTGGACAGCGCGGCCACCGGGCTTGCGGTCCAGGCAAGCGCGACCAGGAAGGTCGCGGCGATCGAGGGCACCACGACATTGGCGCGCAGGATCATGGTCAGCACCACGGCCGCGACGCCGGCGAGATAGGCCCAATGGGCGGCGGTGATCGAAATCTGTCCTGTCATGGCTCTCCCCCCGAGACCGGTTGACGATGATTGACCCGATATTGTATACAATGCATCGAATCTGGTTTTGCGCTCGCTTGGGCTTCTATCGTGGCTAGTTCCGCAACTTTGCGGCCGTCGAGCGTCTCATTTTCTGTCATTGACTTACATCAATTGTATGCAGTATACAATAGCTGATGGAAGATTTCCTGCCTGCACGAGCGGGTGGCCACCACAGGGAGCGAACCGATGCCTGAGCTGATGAATCACGTGGAATTCCGCACCGCGCTCGAAAACGCCATCAAGGGCAAAAGCGCCAACAAGGCGCCGTTCAGCATCGCCTGGGCCAGCGGCAAGCTCAGCCGCGCGCATCTCGCGAGCTGGGCCGAGAATCACTACCATTATGTCGGCCCGTTCGCCGATTACCTCGCCTGCATCTATGCGCGGATGCCCGAGCGCTTCACCGAGGCCAAGGATTTCCTGCTCGCCAACATGTACGAGGAAGAGATCGGCGGCGACCGCCATACCGATCTCCTGATCCGTTTCGCCGAAGCCTGCGGCACCACACGCGAGCGGGTGATCGACCCCGACAACATGACGCCGACCACCCGCGGCCTGCAGAGCTGGTGCTATGCGGTTGCCATGCGCGAGGACCCGATCGTCGCGGTCGCCGGCCTCGTGGTCGGACTGGAATCGCAGGTGCCGTCGATCTATCGCCGGCAGACGCCGACGCTGCGCGAAAAATACAAGTTCACCGACGAGGAGGTCGAGTTCTTCGACCTGCATATCGTCTCCGACGAGATCCACGGCGAGCGCGGCTACCAGATCGTGCTGGAGCACGCCAACACCGTCGACCTGCAGCAGCGCTGCCTGAAGATCTGCGAGGTCGGCGCCCAGATGCGGCTGCTCTACACCACCGCGCTTTATTGGGACTATGTCGCCAAGGACATCCCGATGAGCGAGATCGAGAACGTGGGCCAGAAGGTTCCTGCCGACGAACGCCAGCTGCTGCAGGCCTGATCAGTGCCGACCGTCACCCTGCATCGCGACGGCAACACCTATCAGGGCGAGATTGCGGAAAATACCAATCTCGTCGTGAAGGCCGGCATCCGCCAGTTTCCCCATCCCAACCTGCGTTACGGCTGCGGCATGGGGAAATGCGCCAAATGCGCGTGCCGCGTGCTCAAGGGCGCCGAGCATCTGCCGGAGCCCAACTGGAAGGAAAAGCAGCGGCTGGGCCCGCGGCTCGAGCAAGGCTATCGCCTGATCTGCCAGCTCTGGCTCAGTCATGACATCGAGCTCGAGCAGGACAAGGTTCCGCTCGAGCCGCTCAAGCCCGATGTTGCGCAAGCCGCCGCGCAGCAGGCCGCGCCGGCCGAACGGTGAAGCGATCCCACAGGAGTCCGTCATGTATGTCATCCTGACCAGCAAGCCCGGACAGTTCAGGACCGAGATCGGCGACGGGCTGCGCGCGCTCGAAGCCTACGACTACCTGTTCTACGGACAGAAGAAGGCGCATTTCGTCATCGCCGAGCTCGTCAAGGATTCCACCAAGATCCGCGTGGTCGAGGACGAGACCGAGATCGTCAACGACGTGCCGTGCAAATTCCTGGAAAAGTTCGAGACCAGCGAGCGCGCCTACAAGGAGCTCGAGCACCTCACCACATTCGGGCACATGCAGACCGCGCTGCGCAAGACCGCGGTCGCGGGCTGACGGATCGGCTCGGCGCACGATGATCCAGGTCACCTTCATCACCAACGGCGGCAAGACGGTCAGCGCACCCGAGAACAGCAACCTGTTGCGCGTCTCGCTGCGCGAGCAGGGCGGCATCCCCTTCAAATGCGGCGGCGGGCTGTGCGGCACCTGCCGCTGCCGCATCGAGCAGGGCCTCGAGAACACCGACGCGATCAAGCCGAAGGAGCGCAAGCACCTCACCGAGGAGGAGTTTCGCCAGGGCTACCGGATGGCCTGCCAGACCTTCATGACCGGCGATGTCAGCGTGTCATGGGTGCCGCTGGCCGAGCGCCGCGCGCAGGCCGCGCGTCCCACCGAACCGGCCGCTTCCAGCGAGGCGGTGTCCGAAGGCCGGAGCGGCGAGTAGCGCCGGGCAACAAAGTGGGGACAACCCTGCACGACGCGTGGATGTTCATGCCGACGAAAAAATGCTCCACTGCCTGCGTCGTTGTCAGGAGCATTGATCGTTGTCCATTCGTGTCGCCATTGCCGGTCTCGGCGCGATCGGCCGTACCGTTGCCCGCAAGCTCGCCGACGGCCTTCCCGGCCTTTCACTTTCCGCCGTTGCGGCGCGCGACCGCGACAAG
The DNA here is from genome assembly GCF_030378205.1 of Bradyrhizobium sp. NP1. Classification (NCBI taxonomy): domain Bacteria; kingdom Pseudomonadati; phylum Pseudomonadota; class Alphaproteobacteria; order Hyphomicrobiales; family Nitrobacteraceae; genus Bradyrhizobium; species Bradyrhizobium sp. NP1. The sequence continues at coordinate 185,776 of NZ_CP127385.1, read as the reverse complement.
GCGCGCGCGTGGCTTGAAGGCGAGCGCATCGCCTGTCCGGTCGTGCCGCTCGACGCGCTGCCTTCGGTCGCGGACCTTGCCGTGGAATGTGCGCCGGCGGCGATCCTCGGCCAGATCTGCACGCCGATGCTCAAAGCCGGCAAGCGAGTCATGGTGCTGAGCGCGAGCGCGCTGTTGCCGCGGCCCGAGCTCGTCGAGCTGGCGCGCGTCCATGGCGGCCAGTTGATCCTGCCGACCGGTGCGCTGATCGGGCTCGACGCCGTGGTCGCCGCGGCCGAAGGCACCATTCACAGCGTCCAGGTCGTGACCCGCAAGCCGCCGCAGGGCCTTGCCGGCGCGCCCTATCTGGTCGAGCACGCGATCTCGGTCGACGGCCTCGCTGACGCCAAACGCGTGTTCAAGGGCTCCGCGCGCGAAGCTGCGGCCGCGTTCCCGGCCAATGTCAACGTGGTCGCCGCGTTGTCGCTCGCCGGCATCGGACCGGACCGCACCGTCATCGAAGTTTGGGCGGACCCCGCGGTGACGCGGAACTGCCATCACATCGAGGTGGACGCGGATTCCGCGCGCTTTTCGATGACCATCGAAAACATTCCTTCGGAAAACCCGCGGACCGGCCGCATCACGGCGCTCTCGGTTATCGCGGCGTTGCGCAAGCTCGGCGCACCGCTGGTGGTCGGCACCTGACGGCTGTGCGGCGAGCGAGTGGCAAGTCAAATGCCAAGCGCCGCGAATCCTTGTAAACTGTGGAAGGATCGCCATCTGGATTTGCAGGCTTTGCGCAGTGTGAAACACAGACCCCGCGCTGTTTTCTGGACAGGTTAGGCATCATGGCTTTGGGCACCGGATCATCCAAGCGCCGGCTCGGCGAGGAGCATTCGTCGCTGCACGGCCAGGTCATCAACGAGTTGCGACAGGCGATCCTGTCGGGACGGCTGAAGCCCGGTGAGCGCCTGGTCGAGGAACGGCTTGCGGACGAGCTCGGCGTCTCGCGCAATCCGGTGCGCGAGGCAATCCGCGCGCTCGCCTCCGAAGGCCTGATCGAGGTTGCCGCGCGCCGCGGCGCGTCCGTTGCGGTGATGTCGGAACAGGAAGCGCGCGAAACCATCGAGGTGCGCGCGCTGCTCGAAGGGCAGAATGCAAGGCTCGCGGCGCGGCGCCACGACCAGCGGATCATCCACCGCATCCAGGCCGTGCTCGACAAGGGCACCGCGGCGGTGGCGGCCGGGCATTTCGATCAGCTGTTCGAGCTCAACCAGCAATTCCACAGCGAGCTTGCAGCCGCCGGCCAGAACCGCGTGCTGGGCGAGCTGCTGCAGCGGCTGCGCGACCGCACCGCGATGCTGTTCGCGCCGACCGATCCGGCGCGGCAGTCGCGTTCCTGGAACGAGCATGCCGCGATCCTGCGCGCCATCATCGAAGGCGACGAGCGATCAGCCGCCTCGCTCGCGGCGGAACATGTGATGCGCGCCGGCATGGATTTCCTGATCGGGCTTGATGCGATCGGCGAGCTGCCGGCGGTGCCGCGTACGGCTTCGGGCGAGCAGAACGCTGCGTCGCGAATGCTGAAGACGGCCGACGAAGACTGATCGCCGCACGAATTGTGCCAACGGCAGGAAAGGGGGCGGCCTTTGCGGCGGCCCTGTCGTCTTTTGAAGCACCATCCGCATCACTCGGCGATCGCTGTGCTCCCGGGTGCAACGAGCGCCTGCGCGCAGGGTAAAAACTCCTGGCCGCCCTTGCTCGGGGCGCGTTCGCTGCGGCTCTCGAGCATGATCGTCATGTCACGGTTTCTCACGCCTTGAGCCAACCGGTAAAATGAGCGCGAAAACAAACGATAGATTGCGGGAGTCCCGCTAGGCCTATCGCAAGGGTTCTCCTGTATTCCCACACTGATGCCGGATGTTTCGGGATCGTACGGGGTGAAATCGAAGATGTTGGCGAACCGTCGTAGAAGCGAGCGTGTTGTTTGCAGAAGGCTTGCAAAGATTCAATTCGGGACGGGGTCGTTGCCGCGCGATTGCGTGATCACTGACATCTCGGTCGGCGGCGTGAAGGTCGTTGCCGAACATCTCGAAGTGCCGCCGGAGTTTACCCTCATCTTCTCGGAAGGCCTGCCGCGCCACTGCCGCCTGGTCTGGCGGATCGGTTGCGAGTTCGGCGCCGAATTCGTCGCCTAGCGCGAAGAGAAACCGCTGAATTCACCGACGTAGCGATATCGATGGGCCGGGCGACACGGCACGCTTCGCCTGATGCGCACCGCGTCCGCAAGGCGCGGAATGCGGCCCGGTTAACCGGAACTTAGGGTTAAGCTGCAACCATTTATTGGCCAGTCGGCGACCCACAGGCCAAGAAGTACATGTTCCGGCAATTTCCCAGACGAGGTCGCTACCCGCGACTGGTTGCAACCCCGCTGTCGTCCGCGATCCTCCTGCTCTGCCTCTGCGGTTGCCAGACAACGGCGCCGCCCGATGTCACGGGGTCGCTGGGTGATGCGGCTCCGGCGAGCCGCCCAGCCGATCCGCGGCGGGAAGTCGACGCCTATCGCGAGCGCTACCGCGCCAATCCGAACGACCCGAACCTCGCGCTGCAATACGCCAAGGCGCTGCGGGCCAATGGCGAGCGGTCACAGGCTGTCGCCGTGCTCGAACAGGCCACGCTGGCCAATCCCGGCGACAAGGCGCTTCGCGCCGGCTACGGGCGGGCGCTGGCGGACAACGGAAATTTCCAGCAGGCCTTCGACGTGCTGGGCCAGGCCCACTCGCCGGAAGATCCGGACTGGCGGCTGCTCTCGGTGCAGGGAGCTGTGCTCGATCAGCTCGGCCGCTATGAGGAGGCGCGGCAATACTATGCCAGCGCCCTGCGAATCGTGCCGGACGAGCCGTCCGTGCTGTCCAATCTCGGCCTGTCCTACATCCTGTCAAAGGATCTCGCGAAGGCCGAAGAGGTGTTGCGTCGCGCCTACAACCACACGGACAAGGACCCGCGGGTGCGGATGAATCTCGCGGTGGCGGTTGGGTTGCAGGGCCGCGCCGCCGAGGCCGAGCAGATCGCGAAGGCTGATCTGCCGGTCGAGGAGGCGACCGCCAATGTCGCCGAGCTGAAGCGGCTGTTGTCCCGAAAAGAGGCTGCGCGCGGTCCGGCGGCGAAAAAGTCGGTTGCGGCCGCAGCGGGCTCCGACTGATCCCTGACCAGCAGCCGGCGGTCAGCCGCGCGCTGATCGCGTCCGCAACCTGTTGATGATCGGCGCGAACAACGAGCCGCGCGCCTTCTTCCTGGTTTCGCCGAGGCCGGTCAGCCGCTGGGCGAGCTCGTGAAACATCCTGCTGGCGCGGTGACTGGCCGCGATTTCCGGAATCATCTGCCCGTTGTTGGCGGCGGTGCCGAACAGGCGACAGTCGAACGGGATCGCCGCAACCGGCTGGCTTTCGAGCGTCTTGGCGAAACTGCGCGTGTCGATTTCCGGCCGCTTCGGCATGCCGACCTGATTGAGGCAGTAGAGCGGGACCCGGTCGTTGGGCCGCGACGCCTTCAGAATGTTCAGGATGTTCTTGGTGTTGCGCAGGTTGGCGAGATCAGGCTCGGCGACGATCAAAATATCGTCCGCGCCTTCCAGCACGCGCTTGGTCCATCCCGACCATTGGTGGGGAACGTCGAGCACGATGCACGGCGTCGTCATGCGCAGGGTGTCGAAGATCGCGTCGAACGCGTTGAGGCCGAAGTCGTAGACGCGGTCGAGCGTCGCCGGTGCCGCGAGCAGGCTGAGATGGTCGGTGCATTTCGCGAGCAGGCGATCGATGAACGCGCTGTCCGGCCGGTCGGGCTGGAACACCGCGTTGGCGATGCCCTGCAACGGATCCTGATTGTAGTCGAGGCCCGCGGTGCCGAAGGCGAGGTCGAGGTCGACGACGACGGAATCGAGCTTGAGGTTGCGCGCGATCGACCAGGCGACATTGTGCGCGACCGTGGATGCGCCGACGCCGCCCTTGGCGCCGACCACCGCGATGACCCGTCCGACGGTCACCGCTTCCGATGCCGAGAACAGGCTGCAGATCGAGCGCACCACGTCGAGCGGCCCGACCGGTCCGACCACGTAATCATTGACACCGCGCCGCACCAGTTCGCGGTAAGGCACATCGTCGTTTTCGTTGCCGATGACGATGACGCGCGTGCCCGGATCGCACACGCCCGCAAGGTCGTCGAGATTGGCGAGGATGTCGCCGCTGCCCTGGCTCTCCAGCACGATCACGTTCGGTGTGGGCGCGTCGCCATAGGTTTCGATGGCGGCGGCCATGCCGCCGAGCTTGACCGTGAGATGCGCCTTGGCCAGGCGGCGATCCTCGCCGGCCGATCGCACGGCGGCCGCGTTCTCCTCGGTCTCGCAGAAGGCCTGCACCGAGATGCGGGGCGCGGGGGCGATATGATCGTTCGCCGCCGGCGGCGCGGCGGCCGATGATTCTTCGATATCCTGACGGGGCGGGCGGGTCATTTGGCAGCGTCGCTGAGTTTGGCCTTGTCGGCTTCCGGATAGCTGGTGGTGGTCGACTCACCCTTGCGATAGTGATCGAACGCGATGGTCCGGCGCGCCGTGTAGGGCGGCGTCTCCGCGCGCGGCTGCACCAGATCCGATGGGTTGTCGATCATCGCGGCGAGGTTGCGCTGGGTCGCGCAGCCGAAATTGTAGTACGGCTTGTTGTCGCCGTAGCTGGGATCGTTGATCGAGGGACCGAGATCCTCCGGCCACAGGCCGCACGGTCCCGCGACCGCCTCGATCCGCGTATAGCTCAGCCTGATCGCCGCAAGCAGCCGGGGGTCGTCGGGGTGATAGCGACGCAGCGTGATGCCGCGCGAGGGCACGCCGCCGGCGATCAGCAAGCCGCGAATTTCCTGCAGCGTGGCCTCCGCGGCTCTTGCGTTCGGCGTTGCCACCGGCACCTCGGCCACGACAGCGCCGGTCCCTTCCTGAACCCAGGTGCGCGCCAGGCCCATCACGTCGGAGCGCTGCGCGACGGTAAGGCCGGTGCGGCCATGGCCGATGAAAACGACGATCGAACGGTTGCCTTCCGTGATCGCGATCGGATGGCGCAGGCGGTAGTCTTCGGGAACAGCCGCCGTCACGCTTGCTTGAGGTCCCCAGACGCACCCGCCGAGCACGGCTGACAGGCCGGCGAGCATGCCGATGGCGCGCAGTGTTCGAGAGCGACCGACCTTCTGTCCGTTTGTCATTGTCATGCCCCTGTGCCTGCGTTCCTCACGCCGTGCGATCTCAGTCAATGATGAACCCGAAGTGGCCCTGATAGCTGCCGACCGGTCCGATATTCGTCGCAAGCCCGTAAATCCGGTTGATGCGGCCGAGCAGGGCCGATTGGGCGTCGTTTGCAGGTGCAAACCCGTCGTCAGGCCGCGACAGCTCCTTCTGGGCAACCGCGCGCACGACATAGGGCGTCACCAGGACCATGAGCTCGGTCTGGTTGTTGACGTAGTCCTGGCTCCTGAAGAGTTGTCCCAGCACAGGCAATTGATCGAGGCCCGGCAAGCCGTTGACGGCCTGCTTGGTCTGCTGCTGGATCAGGCCGGCCATCGCCATCGAGCCGCCGGAGGGAATTTCCAGCGTGGTTTCGGCGCGGCGGGTCCGGATCGCGGGAATCGTGATCGAGTTGCCCGAGCCGGCGGAAAATGCCTGCGTTACCGTAATCGCGTTGTCGTTCGACAGTTCGGACACCTCGGTCATGACCCGCAGGCTGATCCGTCCCTCGCTCAGCACGACCGGCGTGAAGTTCAGCGAAATGCCGAATTTCTTGTAGGTGATCTGGGTGGTGCAGACATGCGTGGTGGGATCGCAGGAATAGCCGGCCGGAATCGGAAACTCGCCGCCGGCAATGAAGGTCGCCGCCTCGCCCGAGATCGCCGTGAGGTTTGGCTCGGCCAGCGTCCGGATCACGCCCGCCTGCTCCATCGCGCGGATGGTCGCGTTGACCGTGGGCAGTCCCTTGAGGACGGAAGAAGCAGAAAGCCCGTTACTCGGCACAAGCGGGCTGCCCAGCGCGGTGAACGGGTTGGTGTTGTTGAAGTTCACGACCGCGGTGCCGTAGTTCATGCTGGCGCCGAGATCGACGCCGAGCTGCTTGATGATGTCGCGGCGGACTTCCGCCACATGCACCTTGAGCATCACCTGGTCGCGGCCGCGCACGACGATCGAGTTGACGACCTTCTCGGCGCCGCCAACCAGCCGCGCGGCGACGTCGCCGGCTTGCTGGGCCTCGACCGGGCTCGAAACCGAACCGGTCAGCACCACGGCGTCGCCGACGCCCTCGATCTGAACTCCGGGCAGCGATTGTTGCAGCGCCGCGCGAACGCCGTTGAGATCGCGCTTGACCGCGATGTCGTAGGAGGCGACCTGCTGTCCGTCGGCATCGAAGAACACGACGTTGGTCTGGCCGACGCCCGCACCGATGATGTAGGCGCGCTGGCGCGACCGGATCACGGCGTTGGCGATCTTCGGGTCCGCGACGAGCACGTCCTTGACCTCCCGCGGCATGTCGACGACGACGGATTTGCCGATGCCGAGCGGCAGAAAGCGCGTCTTAGCGGACACGCTCGGAGTAACGACCGGAGCCGCAGCAATCTCGTCGTCCGCCGCCGAGGCCGGTAACTGCATGGACAAGAACGTCAAAGCGAAAATGGCCGCAAACGGCAGCGCATGGACCAGAGATGCCCGCGTCGGGTTGTTTTCCCAGCATTTCATGTGGGTTTCCTATCGTCACTTCTGTGCGGTCGACTGGTCGGTGAGGCCGTGCCTGCTGGCACGGGAGCTCACGCCGGGGCGGGGCTGTCTGCGAATGTTGGCGGGCGCGTCGGCATCGACGGTGCGGCGAAGCGGCGGCCGGCCATGCCGGCGCGCGATCGCCAGCATCGGGACCTCTTGTGGGTTCGGTTTGGTGAGGTAGCGGGCCGGAACGTCGAAGGAGCCGTTCGGCAGGATGACGCCGCCGGCGCCACGAGGGGTGACCAGTTCAACAGTGCTGGCGGTGACCATACGCTTTACTATCTGCTCTTACGCGAACGCGGCGGAACCTTGAGGTTCCACCCAGAGCAGAACTAAGCACCAAAGGTATAAGCCGGCTTGAGGCCGGGAACAGATCGGACGATCGGCTCAGGGATTCATCCGCATGGTGAACGAGACGTTATCGTTCAAGGGCGACAGTTGCGCATCGGCGCGATGTGCAACGTGAGGGTGCCGGCGCCATGAAGCGGCAAAACAATGCCGGTCGTCGCTCGAGCCGCCATGCGGGCGCGCGCATTCGCGTCCTTGCGCATCATGCTGAACAAAAAGCTAAGACGCGATCGTCATGCGAGCCCGGCGCGCCCGCCTCAAGTGCCGGATTTCCGCTTCGCCTCGATCGAATCCCAGATTCTTGCCGCGATGTCGGGCCCACCGAGGCGGGCGATGGCGCGAATGCCGGTCGGCGATGTCACGTTGATTTCGGTCAGGTAGCCGTCGATGACGTCGATGCCGACGAACAGCAGGCCCTGCCGCTTCAGCTCGGGCCCGATGGTCGTGCAGATCTCGCGCTCGCGCTCGCTCAGCTCTGTCGCCTGTGCGGCGCCGCCGCGCACCATGTTGGAGCGCAGATCGTCCGCCGCCGGCACGCGATTGACGGCGCCCGCGAACTCGCCGTCGACCAGGATGATGCGCTTGTCGCCGTCCTTGACCTCGGGAAGGAAGCGCTGGATCACCCAGGGTTCCTTGAAGGTCACCGAGAACATGTCGTAGAGCGAGCCGAAGTTCATGTCCTGCGGCAATACGCGGAATACCGCGGCGCCGCCATGGCCGTGCAGCGGCTTCATGACGACGGCGCCGTGCTGGTCGCGGAACGAATTGATCTCGTCGAGGTCGCGCGAGATCAAGGTCGGCGGCATCAATTGCGGAAAATTCATCACGAACAGTTTTTCCGGCGCGTTGCGGACGCTCACCGGGTTGTTCACGACCAGCGTCTTCGGGTGGAGCCGCTCCAGGAAATGCGTCGAGGTGATGTAGGCGAGGTCGAAGGGCGGATCCTGCCGCAGCAGGATCACGTCGAAATTCGACAGGGGCTCGCGCCGGGGCTCGCCGAGGGTAAAGTGATCGCCCGCCTCGTCGCGCACCGTGAGCACTTGCACCGGCGCCGCCAGCTCATCGCCGCGCAGCGAGAGCTTGTCGGGGGTGTAATAGGACAGCCCGTGTCCGCGTTTCTGCGCTTCGAGGAGCAGCGCGAAGGTGGAATCGCCGCGGACGTTGATGCGGGCAATGGGGTCCATCTGGACGGCGACATTCAATTTCATGGGCGGCCCGGGGTCTGGAGGAAACTCTCAACTGCTGGCGTCGAATGCCGCCAACACATGGCGCGGCAGGCGCCGCGGCGCAATCAGGATTGCGTCGAAACGCAGCTCGAAATTAGCATGGTCGGGATGTGCGGCGAGCCAGATCTGGGCGGCATTGACGATGCGCATCTGCTGGCGCGGCGTCACCGCAAAGGCGGCGTCATCCAGCGACGCACGGGCCTTGACCTCGACGAAGGCGAGCAGGTCGCGCCGTTTCGCGACGATGTCGATCTCGCCATGCGGGGTGCGGAAGCGTCGCGCCAGGATGCGGTAGCCCTTGGCCATCAAATAGGCGCAGGCGCGGGCTTCCGCGGACAGGCCGGTGCGAAACGCCGCCAGCCGCTCCGGCGAAGCGGGCCTGGCCGCACTGTGCTGCGCCGGGCCGTCGTCAGGCTTCGTCATCGCTGCCCCTGATCTGGCGGTCGAGCTCGAGGGCACGGGCATAGATTTCGCGCCGTGGACGTCCCGACAATTCGACCGCATGGGCGACCGCGTCCTTGACGCTGCCGCGCGCGAGCTCGTCGCGCAAGAGCGCGTCGAGCGCGTCCGTCGTCATGGCATGGGCATGCGCGGCCGGCGGACCGATCACGACCACGAATTCGCCGCGCGTCTCCAGCTCGGCGGCACGGCGCGCGAGCGCGGCGAGCGGCGCCCGCGTGATCTCTTCATGCAGCTTGGTCAGCTCGCGGCAGATCGCGGCGTCCCGTTCGCCCATGATCTCGGCGAGTGCGGCAAGCGTGTCCTGGATGCGGCTGCCGGATTCGAACAGCACCAGCGTCGCCTCGATGCGCGCGAGCTCGGTGAGCCTGGCGCGGCGTCCGCTTTCCTTCGGCGGCAGAAAACCCTCGAAGAAGAAGCGGTCGGTCGGAAGCGCTGCGACGGAAAGCGCGGCGAGCACCGAAGAGGCACCGGGTACCGCAATCACGGCATGGCCGCCCGCGCTCGCCTCGCGCACCAGCTTGAAGCCGGGATCGGAAATCAGCGGCGTGCCGGCATCGGAGACCAGCGCGATCGCTGCGCCTTGCGCGAGCCGCGCCAGAATCTTCGGCCGCGCGGCTTCGGCGTTGTGCTCATGATAGGGCGAGAGCTCCGCCGCGATCGCGTAGCGCTCGGTCAGGCGGCGGGTGATACGGGTGTCCTCGCAGGCGATCATGTCGACGCCCGCCAGCGTCTCGAGCGCGCGCAGCGTGACGTCGCCGAGATTGCCGATCGGGGTCGCCACGAGGTAGAGACCAGCCGCGGGTCGTGGCGCGCGCAGGAGGTGACCCGCGACCGAAAATGTCCTGTTGGCGGTTCCGCTCTCGCTCTCGGTTCCATGTACGGTGGTGGTTTTTGCGCGCATAATGCCAATCTTAGGGGGACAATGGCGCTCGCGCTACGGCGGGGTCGCTCAGGCCTCGTGGCATGCAACGGGACAACGCGGCAAAGGAGCGGATTTGGCAACCGACAGCGGCGCGAGGAGATGATAAACCTTTTGTCTGCTTAACTATTCGCCGACAATATGCCTGAATCCGCCTTCCCTATCAGTGAAGGAGGGTGTCCTGGCCGATTTCGGTCGGTCAAGAGAAGAGATGAGATGGTAGCCCCGCACGATCCCACGACTCCGGTATCGGAGTCACAGCCCTCGGGTACGACCCGGCGGGCGGTGGTTGGCTTGCTGCTCGGCGCACCCCTGCTTTCGGCCTGCGCGGGGGTGCAACAGGGCCTCAGCCAGTTTTCCAACCCATTCGATTCGTCGGCGTCTGCGCCGGCCGGGCCGACGCAGCAGCCCGTTGTCGCGGGCAACGGCCAGGTCAAGGTCGGGCTGGTGCTGCCGCTGTCGGCCGCCGGCAACGCGGGTGTCGCGGCGCAGTCGATGCGGAATGCCGCCGAGATGGCGCTCGCCGAATTCCAGAACCCCAACATCCAGCTCCTGATCAAGGACGATGGCGGCAGCCCGCAAGGCGCCCAGCAGGGCACCCAGCAGGCGCTCGACGAGGGCGCCGAGATCATCCTCGGGCCGCTGTTCGCCCTGTCGGTTCCGGCGACCGCGCAACTGACGCGGACGCGCGGCGTTTCGGTGATCGCTTTCTCCACCGATTCGAGCGTCGCCGGCCGCGGCGTCTACCTCCTCAGCTTCCTGCCGGAGTCCGACGTCAACCGCATCGTCGAATATTCTGTCAGCATCGGAAAGCGATCCTTCGCGGCGCTGTTGCCCGACAACGCCTATGGCGGCGTGGTCGAGGCCGCGTTCAAGCAGGCGGTCGGCCGCAAGGGCGGCCGCATCGTCGCGTTCGAGAAATATGGCGCCGACCGCGCGGCCCCGGCGCGAACGGTGGCCTCCGCGCTCGGCTCGGCGGACGCGCTGCTGCTTGCCGATGACGGCGATTCGGTTGTCGCCACCGCCGATGCGCTGACCGCCGCCGGTGCGAACCTGCGCAACATCCAGTTGCTCGGCACAGGGCTGTGGGACAATCCGCGGGTCTATGCGAGCCCGGCGCTGCAAGGCGGCCTCTACGCGGCGCCGGACCCTTCCGGCTTCCGCGCGTTCTCCAGCCGCTACCGCACCAAATATGGCGGCGAGCCGGTGCGCACCGCGACGCTCGCCTATGATGCCGTGGCGCTGGTCGCGGCGCTGGCGCGGACGCAAGGAGGGCAGCGCTTCGCGTCGGAAACGCTGACCAATCCGTCCGGCTTTGCCGGCATTGACGGCCTGTTCCGCTTCCGCTCCGACGGCACCAATGAACGGGGACTTGCCGTGATGCGCGTCGCAACGGGCGGCGGCACGGCGGTCGCCGGTTCGCCGAAAAGCTTTGGCGCTTAGAGCATCGGTTCTGAATTCAATCAGAGCCGATGTTCCAGGTTCCTGTTTTGACGCGTTTTCTTCACGCGAACCGGCACCCACTTCGCTCGAAAACGCTATAGCTCGAAATTCTAGGCTGCGAGATCCGCCACGACCGCGTCGAGCACGGGGAAGCCGGCCTGCGTCACGCGCAGCCGGCCGTCACTATCGACGGCGATCGCGCCCTGCTCGCGCAGCGACGCGATCCGGTCCGCATCAAGCCGGCGTCCCGCCAAGGCCGCGTAACGCCGGGGGTCGATGCCTTCGGCGAGGCGCAACCCCATCAGCAGGAACTCGTCGGCACGCTCCTCGCTGCTGAGGTCGTCATCGACCACCACGCCATGGCCGTTCGCTTCGACGCGCATCAGCCAGCTCTCGGGGCGCTTCTCGGTCGCGATCGCGTGCCTGACGCCGTCGATATCCAGGCGGCCATGGGCGCCCGGGCCGATGCCGGCGTATTCCTGACCACGCCAATAGACCAAATTGTGTCGGCATTCGGCGCCTGGCCGGGCGTGATTGGAGATCTCGTAGGCGGGGAGTCCAAGCTGCGCGCAAATCTCCTGCGTCACGTCATAGAGTGCGCGGGCGGCCGCCTCGTCCGGCGTTCGCAATTTGCCTGCGGCATGCAGGCCGAAGAACGGCGTGCCTTCCTCGATCGTCAGCTGATAGAGCGACAGATGTTCGGCCGCCTCGTCGATCGCGCGCTTCAGCTCACTGGCCCACATTGCCGGCGTCTGGCCGGGCCGGGCATAGATCAGGTCGAACGAGTAGCGATCGAAGGCTTTCCGCGCGATCGCAACCGCGTCCAGCGCCTCGCGCGCGCTGTGCAGCCGTCCCAGCTCCTTCAGCGAGGCATCGTCGAGGGCCTGCACGCCGAGCGAGACACGGTTGACGCCGGCCGCGCGATAGCCGGCAAAGCGCGTCGCCTCGACGCTGGTCGGGTTGGCCTCCAGCGTCACCTCGGCGTCGCTTGCGACCTGCCAATGCCTGCCGATCGCATCGAGGATCGCGCCGACCGTCTTCGGTTGCATCAGAGACGGAGTGCCGCCGCCGAGGAAGATCGAGGTCACCGTGCGCGCACCCGTGCGCGCGGCCATGGTTTCGATCTCCGCGGCAAAAGCCCGCGCGAAGCGGTCCTCGTCGATCGCGGCATGGCGGACATGGCTGTTGAAATCGCAGTACGGACACTTCGACAGGCAGAACGGCCAATGCACGTAGACGCCAAAGGCTTCCTGGTCAGCGCGGCTCAAGGCAGATCTCCGCAAGCTTGACGAAAGCGCGGGCACGGTGCGAGAGGCCGAGCCCCAGCGGCGGCAGGCCGTGTTTCTCGATGCTGGTCATCTCGCCGAAGGTACGCGCAAAACCGTCCGGCATGAACATCGGATCGTAGCCGAATCCGGCCGTTCCGCGCGGCGGCCACACCAGCGTTCCGTCGACGCGGGCCTCGACCTCTTCGAGGTGCCCGTCGGGCCAGGCGACGCACAGCGCGGACACGAAATGCGCCCTGCGCTTGTCCGGCGTGGAGGCGCCGCGCTCCTGCAGCAGCCGCTCGATCCGTGTCATGGCGGCGCCAAAATCCTTGTCCGGCCCGGCCCAGCGCGCCGAGAAGATGCCGGGCGCGCCATCGAGCGCCTCGACCACGATCCCCGAATCGTCGGCAAAGGCGGGAAGCCGCGCCGCGTTCGCCGCCGCCACCGCCTTGATCATTGCATTGGCGCGGAAACTGTCGCCGGTCTCCTCCGGCTCGGTCAGGCCGACCTCGCCGGCGGAGACCGCTTCGACCCCGTGCGGCGCCAGCAGCTCCTGCATCTCGGCGAGCTTGCCGGGATTGTGGGTCGCGATGACGAGCCTGCCTGTGATTTTGCGGTGCATGGTTGGAAAGATTATGCGACCGCGAGCTTCTGCAGGTCGACCAGCCGCGTCACGCCCTTCTTGGCCAGCGCCATCAGCGCCAGGAACTCCTCCTGCGTGAACGGGGTCTTCTCCGCGGTGCCCTGCACCTCGATGATGCGGCCGTCGCCGGTCATCACGAAATTGGCGTCGGTGTCGGCGTCCGAGTCCTCGGCATAGTCGAGGTCGAGCACGGGCGTGCCGTCGTAGATGCCGCAGGAGATCGCTGCGACATTGGCGCGCAGCACCTCGGCCTTGATCATATTGCGCGCCTTCATCCAGCCGATGCAGTCGGCGAGTGCGACCCAGCCGCCGGTGATCGAGGCGGTGCGGGTGCCGCCGTCGGCCTGCAGCACGTCGCAATCGATGGTGATCTGGCGCTCGCCCAGGGCCTCGAGGTCGATGGCGGCGCGCAGCGATCGGCCGATCAGGCGCTGGATCTCGACGGTGCGCCCGCCCTGCTTGCCGGCGGTGGCCTCCCGGCGCGTGCGTTCCAGGGTCGCGCGCGGCAGCATGCCGTATTCGGCCGTGACCCAGCCCCGGCCCTGGCCCCTCAGCCAGGGCGGCAGGCGTTCCTCCAGCGTCGCGGTGACCAGCACATGCGTGTCGCCGAATTTGACGAGGCAGGAACCCTCCGCATATTTGACGACGCCCCGCTCCAGCGACACGGCGCGCAGTTCATCGGGTGCACGGCGGCTTGGCCGCATGGGAATCCTCCAGAAAGTGCGGCAAAGGGCGCTTTGCCTGCGGTGCTTGTAGGTGGGAGAACGGCCAGCGGCAAGACCGTTAAGCCCGATGCCTGCTTGTCAGCGGGCCGGAGGATCGACAAATTACAGCCTGATCCGGACGCTGCGGGTCGGTTTCCGGAACCGAGGCGAGGCGCCCAAGCGCGACGGCGATATCGTCCCTGCCCATCGCGCTCCGAGGGTGTTTGCGAGGGAGCAAGTTGTTCAGTGGCCCAACACGATCCGATTGGTCTGATCACACCGCGCGCTGGGCTCGCCCAGCTCAATGAGCGGTCGCGCGACATTTTTCGTCAAATCGTCGAAAGCTACCTCGCGACCGGCGAACCGGTCGGCTCGCGCAATATTTCACGCCTGATCACCGTGCCGCTGTCGCCGGCCTCGGTGCGCAACGTGATGGCCGACCTCGAGCAGCTCGGCCTGATCTATGCGCCGCACACCTCGGCCGGCCGGCTGCCGACCGAGCTCGGCTTGCGTTTCTTCGTCGATGCCCTGATGCAGCTCGGCGATCTCAGCGAAGCCGAGCGGCAGTCGATCGAGGGGCAATTGGCCTCCGTCGGCCGGGCGCAATCGGTGGAGGCGGCGCTCGACGAGGCGCTGACCCGGCTGTCCGGCCTGACCCGGGCCGCCGCCGTGGTGCTGACCGCGAAATCGAATGCAAGGCTCAAGCACATCGAGTTCGTGCGGCTGGAACCTGCGCGTGCGCTGGCGGTCTTGGTGGCCGAAGACGGCCAGGTCGAAAACCGGGTGCTGGCGCTGCCGCCCGGCGTTCCCTCCTCGGCCCTGACGGAAGCGACCAATTTCCTCAATGCGCGGATTCGCGGACGCACGCTGGCAGAGGCGCGGCTGGAGCTTGAAACCGCGCTGGCGCAGGACCGCGCCGAGCTCGACCAACTGACGCAAAAGGTGATCGCGGCCGGCGTTGCAGGCTGGTCCGGCGGCGAGAGCGAGGACCGCCAGTTGATCGTGCGCGGCCACGCCAACCTCCTGGAGGATCTGCACGCACTTGACGATCTCGAGCGGATCAAATCGCTGTTCGACGATCTCGAGACCAAGCGCGGCGTGGTCGACCTTCTGGGGCGCGCCGAACATGCCGATGGCGTGCGGATCTTCATCGGGTCGGAGAACAAGCTGTTCTCGCTGTCGGGATCTTCCACCATCGTGGCGCCCTATAGCGACGGCGCCGGCCGCATCGTCGGCGTGCTCGGCGTGATCGGGCCCACGCGTCTCAATTATGCCAGGGTGATCCCGACCGTGGACTATGCTGCGCGCATCGTCAGCCGGCTGCTCGGCGGCTGAGGTCCCCGGATCGGGACCCATGGCGCTTGATTTTCTTCGGCTAAAGCACGATATCCCGGCCGACATCCATTCACGATGAGCTTGATCCAGGCGATTTTCAAAAGGGCCAGTCATGACCGATCCCGACCTGCAGAAGAATGATCCGGACAATCCGGCGCAGGCCAACGAGCCCAGGGTTTCCAAGCCCTATGTGATGCCTGACGATCCCGAGCCGGCGTCGGTCGAAGCGCTCGCCAAGGAAGCGGCCGACGCGCGCGACAGGATGCTGCGGACGCTGGCGGAGATGGAGAACCTGCGCAAGCGCACCAGCCGCGAGGTAGCCGATGCGCGGACCTACGGCATTACCGGTTTTGCGCGCGATGTGCTCGATATCGCCGACAATCTGCAGCGCGCGCTCGATGCGGTTCCCGCCGAGGCCAAGGCGGCCGCCGATCCCGGGCTGAAGGCGCTGATCGAAGGCGTCGAATTGACCGAGCGCTCGCTGCTCAATGCGCTCGAGAAACACGGCGTGAAGAAGTTCGATCCCATGGGCGAAAAGTTCGACCCGAACTTCCAGCAGGCCATGTACGAGGTTCCCGATCCGTCGGTCCCCGCGGGCACCGTGGTTCACGTCGTGCAGGCCGGCTACATGATCGGCGACCGGGTGCTCCGGCCGGCAATGGTCGGCGTCGCCAAGGGCGGCGCGAAAGCGGCGCCGGCGGTCGATACCGCAAACTGATCCGGCGCTCGCCGGCGGCGCGCCTTCAGGCCGCGAGGTCGCTCGACTGGATGCGCTTGACGCCGGCCTTGGCCATGTCGGTCCAGGCCTTGGCGAGCGAGCCCTGGGTGTCGATGCCGCGACAGGCGTCCTCCACCACATAGGTTTCAAAGTCCGCCTTGCGGGCATCGAGCGCGGTCCAGGCGACGCAGAAATCGGTGGCGAGGCCGGCCACGAAAACCCGCTTCACCTGGCGCGCCTTCAGATAGGCGGCGAGCCCCGTCGTGGTCTTGCCGTCGGCCTCGGTGAAGGCCGAATAGCTGTCGACGTCCTTGTGAAAGCCCTTGCGGATGATCAGCTCCGCCTGCGGGATCGAGAGATCCTTCGACAGAGCCGCGCCTTCCGAGCCCTGCACACAGTGGTCCGGCCACAGCACCTGCTTGCCGTAGGGCAGATCGATGGTCTCGAACGGCTTCTTGCCGGGATGGCTGGAAGCGAAGGAGACATGCGCTTGCGTGTGCCAATCCTGCGTGAGCACCACATTGGCGAAGCTTCTGGCGATCTTGTTGATGACGGGAACGACCTGATCCCCGTCCTTCACTGCAAGGCTGCCGCCGGGCAGGAAGCAGTTCTGCACGTCGATCACCAGCAGCGCTGACGCCTCGTCCGGCCTGATCGGCGTTGCCGCCCACGCCCGCCGCGATACGCCTGACGCCGCGCCGACGCCGAGACCTGCCAGAATCCGTCTTCGATCCCACATGTTGCGTCTCCCCGTCCGGTTCAGCGCGGCGTCAGCGAATCAGCTCACCCGGCAGTGTGCCGAATCCGAAGTTCGCATCATTTCGCGGCAACCTCTTAAGCGAACTTCGCATTCGAAGGACACCAGGAATCCTAAGATTCTAGTGTGGTTTTGGTTCAGAAATTCTCCTGACGCACTCGCCGATAAATGAAGCGAATTTCTGAACCGACACACCAGGCGTAAAGCGGATCGCGCCGGCCGCAGCCGCGTGCGATTGCCCATCAGCTCCGCGGCTGGATGCCGTCGCGGACGGCACGGAACCGCGGGAAGGCGCTCGACCATTGATCGCGCGGCGAGCTGCCGATGATGCGCAGCGCGCTCGATGAGCCGAACTTCAGCCACTGCACCACAGTCACCTGGGTGTTGTCCTTGCCGCTGATGGCGTCGATCCGCGTCTCGTAGGCGGGCTGACCGTCAATGCGGATCGGTTCCGACATCGTGATCCGCGCGTCGCGCACGCCGGGGATTTGCGTCGCCGCCTGCGCTGCGAAGCGCCCGCGATCGTCGGGCTGGGCTGCGGTCGCGCCGATGATGCCGATCACCATGAAGGGCGCCGGCTCGAAGCCTTTGACCTCGTCATTGTCGGCGAGAATGAGGGCGGCGCCGGTGGCCAGCGTGCGGACGTTCTTGAAGCCGCCGAGCTCGGTGACCTTGAACGGCATCAGGCCGAGCTGCTCGTCGACCGGCACTTCCTTGCGGACCGTGGCGGAGGCGAACATCTGCCGGATCGCATCGTCGGTGTAGATCTTGCCGGCATTCTCGGGGACCTGCGCGGCGACATAGCCGGAGAAAGTCCCGCCCGACAGGATCATCGAATAGCGACGCACATTGGTGGCGCCGTCCTTGCCATTCTCGACGGTGTAGTAGGCAAGGCCCGATCCGGTCTCGAGGCTCTCCGGACGGATGCCCCCCGTGCCTGCCGGATTAGCTTTGAACGCATTCGTCACTTCGCCATAGGCCTCGGCCGGAAGCTCCGCGATCAGGATCTTCACGCCGTGATCCTCGGTTTCGAAGCCGGCAAAGCCCTTGGCCGGGGCGAGGCCGACCAGCGGCGTCATGCCGATCCGGGACCCCGGGGGAAAAACGGGATCGGCTGCAAATGCGGTCGAAGCGGCGGCGACGAGAAGAACGACCGCGGTCAATAGTCGAAAGGGCATCATGAAGAACCTGTCTGGCTTGATCCTTTGCGCGATCCTTTGCGGGATCTTTGGCCCGAATCCCTTGGCCGGTGGTCGGCCGCAGCCCCTCGCGGGATTCGGACCGGGCCGCTTTTAACGGTTTTGCGGGCCCTGCAACAGGGCAGGCCGACGTCCCCTTTCGCCTTGCGTTCCTCCCTCGGGAGGCGGGCGATGCCCAACGATTCGGGCGGTATGATCTTTCAAAGGTCCAATGATTTCATGCCTCAAGGTTGCGTCCGGTCCTTGCGGGCCCATACCCCCCTCCTATATGAGGCTGACCGTCGCAATATCGCGGGTTTTTGATCTTAGGGGGTTTTGGATTGGGTGCCGCCAGGGCCCAGCCGACCTGCCGCAAACGGAAGGACATCACGACCATGGCAAAGGTCATCGGGATCGATCTCGGCACGACGAATTCGTGCGTTGCCGTAATGGACGGCAAAACAGCAAAAGTCATCGAAAATGCGGAGGGCATGCGGACGACGCCCTCGATCGTCGCTTTCACCGATGATGGTGAGCGGCTGGTCGGGCAGCCGGCCAAGCGCCAGGCCGTCACCAATCCCGAGCGCACCTTCTTCGCCGTCAAGCGCCTGATCGGCCGCCGCTATGACGATCCGATGGTCGAGAAGGACAAGAAGCTCGTCCCCTACAAGATCGTCAAGGCCTCCAACGGAGACGCCTGGGTCGAGGCCGACGGCAAGACCTATTCCCCCTCGCAGATTTCCGCCTTCATCCTGCAGAAGATGAAGGAGACCGCCGAGGCGCATCTCGGCCAGAAGGTCGAACAGGCCGTCATCACCGTTCCTGCCTATTTCAACGACGCCCAGCGCCAGGCCACCAAGGACGCCGGCAAGATCGCCGGCCTTGAAGTGCTGCGCATCATCAACGAGCCGACCGCGGCTGCGCTCGCCTATGGCCTCGACAAGTCGAAATCCGGCACCATCGCCGTCTACGACCTTGGCGGCGGCACGTTCGACATCTCGATCCTGGAGATCGGCGACGGCGTGTTCGAGGTGAAGTCGACCAACGGCGATACCTTCCTCGGCGGCGAAGACTTCGACATGCGCCTGGTGAACTACCTGGCCGACGAGTTCCAGAAGGAGCAGGGCATCAACCTGCGCAACGACAAGCTCGCCCTGCAGCGCCTGAAAGAGGCCGCCGAGAAGGCCAAGATCGAGCTGTCCTCGACCACGCAGACCGAGATCAACCTGCCGTTCATCACGGCGGACCAGACCGGACCGAAGCATCTGACGATGAAGCTGACGCGCGCCAAGTTCGAGGCGCTGGTCGACGACCTCGTGCAGAAGACCATCGAGCCCTGCCGCAAGGCGCTGAAGGATGCCGGGCTCACGGCCGGCGAAATCGGCGAGGTGGTGCTGGTCGGCGGCATGACCCGCATGCCCAAGGTTCAGGAAGTGGTGAAGCAGTTGTTCGGCAAGGAGCCGCACAAGGGCGTCAATCCCGACGAGGTCGTGGCGATCGGCGCTGCGATCCAGGCCGGCGTTCTGCAGGGCGACGTCAAGGACGTGCTGCTGCTCGACGTCACGCCGCTGTCGCTCGGCATCGAGACGCTGGGCGGCGTGTTCACCCGCATCATCGACCGCAACACCACGATCCCGACCAAGAAGAGCCAGGTGTTCTCGACCGCCGAGGACAACCAGAACGCGGTCACCATCCGCGTCTTCCAGGGTGAGCGTGAAATGGCGGCCGACAACAAGATGCTCGGCCAGTTCGACCTGATGGGCATTCCGCCGGCACCGCGCGGCATGCCGCAGATCGAGGTGACTTTCGACATCGACGCCAACGGCATCGTCAACGTCTCCGCCAAGGACAAGGCGACCGGCAAGGAGCAGCAGATCCGCATCCAGGCGTCCGGCGGTCTGTCGGAAGCCGACATCGATAAGATGGTCAAGGAGGCCGAGGTCAACGCGGCCGCGGACAAGAAGCGCCGCGAAGCCGTCGACGCCAAGAACCATGCCGACGCGCTGGTGCATTCGACCGAGAAGGCGCTGGCCGAGCATGGCTCCAAGATCGCCGAAAGCGAGCGCCGCGCGATCGAGGACGCGGTCGGCGACCTCAAGGAAGCGCTGAAGGGCGACGACGCCGAGGCGATCAAGGCCAAGACCAACACGCTGGCGCAGGCTTCGATGAAGCTCGGCGAGGCCATGTACAAGCAGCAGGCCGAAAGCGATGCCGCCAAGGACGCTGCCAAGGATGATGTGGTCGACGCGGAATTCACCGAGGTCGACGACGACAAGAAGAAGTCTGCTTAAGCGGGCTTGCAACCAATGACCCTCATGCCAAAGAGCACGCAGCGCGTCTCGATGGGTGGGGGTCATTTTTCGTTAAGCCGAGCCTTGCATTCTTGGCGCATGGCTTCGGAATGAGCGAAATTTCGGGCGGATTTTGAGAGATGTCCACCAAGCGCTGCTACTACGAAACCCTTGAAGTCGAACGCAACGCAGACGATTCAAAGCTCAAGGCGGCGTTCCGCAAGCTCGCGATGAAATGGCATCCGGACAAGAATCCGGGCGATGCCACGAGCGAAGTCCGTTTCAAGGAAATCAACGAGGCCTATGAGGTCCTGAAGGACGGCGAGAAGCGCGCCGCCTATGACCGCTTCGGCCACGCCGCCTTCGAACATGGCGGCATGAACGGCGGCGGCGGTGCCGGCTTCGGCGCCGGCTTCGCCTCTTCCTTTTCCGATATTTTCGAAGACCTGTTCGGCATGGCGAGCCAGCGCGGCCGCGGCGGCCGCGAGCGCGGCGCCGACCTGCGCTACAATATGGAGATCACGCTCGAAGAGGCGTATCTCGGCAAGACCGCGCAGATCGAAATCCCGGTTTCCGTCACCTGCGAATCCTGCTCAGGCATCGGCGCCAAGGCCGGCACCAAGCCGAAGACCTGCTCGATGTGCGGTGGCGCCGGACGCATCCGCCAGGCGCAGGGCTTCTTCACGCTGGAGCGCACCTGTCCCGGCTGCCAGGGCCGCGGCCAGATGATCGAGGACGCCTGCCCGTCCTGCTCAGGCTCGGG
This sequence comes from Bradyrhizobium sp. NP1, assembly GCF_030378205.1. Lineage (NCBI taxonomy): Bacteria > Pseudomonadati > Pseudomonadota > Alphaproteobacteria > Hyphomicrobiales > Nitrobacteraceae > Bradyrhizobium > Bradyrhizobium sp. NP1. Next base: position 164,958 of record NZ_CP127385.1, on the reverse strand, counting down.
CCGGGTGACGCGCGATCGCTCGCTGTCGGTCAACATTCCGCAAGGCGTCGAGGACGGCACCCGCATTCGTCTCGCCGGCGAGGGCGAGGCTGGCGTCCGCGGTGGCCCGCCCGGCGACCTCTATATTTTCCTGTCGCTGTCGACGCATGCATTCTTCCAGCGCGACGGTGCCGACCTGCACTGCCGCGTGCCGATCTCGATGGTGGCGGCAGCGCTCGGCGGCGAATTCGAGGTGCCGACCATCGATCGTGGCAAGACCAAGGTCAAAATCCCCGCCGGCACGCAATCCGGCCGGCGTTTTCGCATTGCATCAAAAGGCATGCCGGTACTCCGCTCGCGCCAGACCGGCGACATGTATGTGCAGGTCGTGGTCGAGACCCCGCAGAATCTCACCAAGAAGCAACAGGAATTGCTGGCCGAGTTCGAAAAATTATCGAACAGCGCTACGCAGCCCGAGGCGGTGGGCTTCTTCGCCAAGGTCAAGGACTTCTTTGGCAGTCGTCCGAACTGAGGCGCGGCGAGGGTGGCTGCGGATTTGTCCAGCACGCAAAATTCAAGAAGACGCATGGCTTTACCGCCGAATCGCATATGCGCCCGGACTACGTTCGGCTTGACCGTATCGCTGCCGCCCTATACCTCTTTGTGACTGTTTTCTGACATTGCCGCGCGAACGCGCGCGCCCCGTCTGGTAGCGAAATGCCATTGCAGTCGTCCGTGCGTGCGTCGAAAAAGCCTCTTCGTCTTGACGACGAGGTTCGTTTTCTCCGTTCGTGGATAGAGAAGCCGCTTCACATGGGCGCGGTCATGCCGTCGGGCCGGCTGCTCGCGCGCACCATGGCGCAATATGTCGACGTCAAGGCCACCGGGCCTGTCGTCGAGCTCGGGCCCGGCACCGGCGCGATCACCAATGCACTGATCGATCGCGGCGTCGATCAGAAGCGGCTGGTGCTGGTCGAATACAACCCCTCCTTTTGCGCGCTGCTGCGCGACCGCTATCCGCAAGCCAAGGTGGTACAGGGCGACGCCTATCGCCTGCGCGACACGTTGTGGAATGTGCTCGACGATCCGGCCGCCGCCGTCGTATCGGGCCTGCCGCTGGTGACCAAGCCGATGCTGATCCGGATGAAGCTGATCCGCGATGCCTTCGTGGCGCTCGCGCCCGGCGCGCCCTTCATCCAGTTCACCTATTCGGTGGCGCCGCCGATCCCGAAATCGCTGCCCGGCGTATCCACCGAGGCGTCCGAACGGATCTGGATGAACCTTCCGCCCGCCCGTGTCTGGGTGTATCGCAAGGATTGACCCGTCCGGCGCATTCGCCGGGTGGATTAGCCCCGAATGCGTTTCATGTCTGCACTGAAAATCCTGGTCATTCCCGGCTCGCTGCGCACCGGCTCGCACAATGCGAAGCTGGCTGCGGCTGCCGCCTATGAATTCGCGCAGGCCGGCGCCGACGTCACCCGGATCTCGCTCGCCGATTTTCCGCTGCCGATCTATGATGGCGACCTGCAAAACAAGTCCGGCGTTCCGAAGAACGCCGTCAACCTGAAGCGCATGATGGGCAGCCATCATGGCGTCGTGATCGTGACGCCGGAATATAATTCCTCGGTGCCGGCGCTGGTGAAGAACACCGTCGATTGGGTCAGCCGGGTCCAGGATCCGCATGAAGTGCGTGGACAGGTGTTCCGCGACACGCCGTTCGCGCTTGCCGCTGCTTCCGAAAGCCGGCTCGGCGGCACGCGGGCGCTCGCCGCGCTGCGGCTGATCCTGACCGCCTGCCGCGCGACCGTCGTCGCCAACCAGCTTGGCCTGTCCTTTGCCGACCAGGCTTATGACGATAACGACCGGCTGAAACATCCGGCCGACATCGATGCGATGACGGCCATGGTGCGGCAGCTCATCGAAACCGCCCAGCACATGATGTGAGGTGAGATGCAACCACAAACGATCCCGCCACGTGACCGCCTGATCGTCGCGCTCGACCTGCCCGGAGTGGCGCAGGCCGAAGCGATGATCGCAGGGCTCGGTGACAGCGTGAATTTCTACAAGATCGGCTATCAGCTCGGCTTTGCCGGCGGGCTCGCGCTGGCGAAACAGCTTGCGGACGCCGGCAAGAAAGTTTTCGTCGACCTGAAACTGCACGATATCGGCAACACGGTCGGACGCGGGGTCGAGAGCGTCGCAAAGCTCGGCGCAACCTTCCTCACCGTGCACGCCTATCCGCAAACGATGAAAGCGGCCGTCGAAGCGCGCGCCGGCTCGAGCCTGAAGATCCTCGCCGTCACCGTGCTGACCTCCTATGACGACGACGACCTGCACGCGGCGGGCTATCGCCTCAACGTCGCCGATCTGGTCGCGGCGCGCGCCCAGCAGGCGCAGGTGCTCGGCGTCGACGGCCTTGTGAGCTCGCCGGAGGAGGCGGCCGGCCTGCGCAAGATCGTCGGCCACCAGATGAGGCTGGTGACGCCGGGCATCCGTCCGGCGGGTGCTGCCACTGGCGACCAGAAGCGCATCATGACGCCGGCGCGCGCGATCGCGGCCGGCGCGGATTATCTCGTTGTCGGACGGCCGATCGTCGAAGCCAGCGATCCCAGGGCGGCGGCGGAGGCGATCCAGGCCGAGATCAGAGAAGCGCTGGGGTGACGAAGCACGAAAGGACCAAGCAGCATGGCAAAAGGCTACTGGATCGGACGCGTCGACGTTCACAACGATGAAGGCTACACGGCCTATGCGGCGGCCAATCCGGCCATCTTCAAGAAATTTGGCGGCCGCTATGTGGTGCGCGGCGGCAAGCATGAGGGCGTCGAAGGCCAGAGCCGCGCACGCAACGTGGTGATCGAGTTTGCCGACTATGAAACCGCGCTCGCTTGTTATCGGTCGCCGGAATATCAGGCCAATATCAAGGTGCGGCGGCCGCATTCGATAGCCGACCTCATCATCGTCGAGGGCTATGACGGCCCGCAGCCCTGATATCGGGTCCGCGGTCGGTTGCCGGAACTGGCTCCGGCGGCTATACCGCCTGCAAAGAGGTGAGCGATGGCTGACATGCGCTTGATCGTGGCGGGGGCTGGCGGCCGGATGGGCCGGGCGCTGACGCGCGCCATCTCGGAAACCCCGGGCGCGGTGCTTGCCGGCGCCCTGGAAGCGCCGGGCTCCGACCTGCTTGGCCAGGATGCCGGCATGCTGGCCGGCCTGCCTGCCAACGGCGTCAAGCTGTCGGCCGACCTGTGGGCGCTCTCGGCCAATGCCGACGGCATCCTGGATTTCACCGTGCCGGCCGCCACCATCGCCAATGTCGCGATCGCGGCTGAACGCGGCCTCGTCCATGTCATCGGCACCACGGGCCTCTCGGCCTCGGACGATGCGGTGATCAAGAGCGTGACCCAGCGCGCCATCGTGGTGAAGTCGGGCAATATGAGCCTCGGCGTGAACCTGCTCGCCGCCCTGGTCAGACGCGTGGCCCGCTCGCTCGATGAGAGCTTCGACATCGAGATCGTGGAGATGCACCACCGCGCCAAGATCGATGCGCCCTCGGGCACCGCCTTGATGCTCGGCGAAGCCGCCGCCGACGGCCGCGGCATCGGCCTCGGCCAGCATTCGGCGCGCGGCCGCGACGGCCATACCGGCGCGCGCAAGCCCGGCGACATCGGCTTTGCCTCGCTGCGCGGCGGCACCGCGGCGGGCGACCACAGCGTGATCTTCGCCGGCCCCTCAGAGCGCCTTACGCTGTCGCACCATGCCGAGGACCGCATGATCTTCGCCCACGGCGCGCTGAAGGCGGCGCTGTGGGCGCATGGCAAGAAGCCCGGCCTCTATTCGATGGCCGATGTGCTCGGGCTTGCCGATTTCTAGCAATCAACACGATACGGATTTCGAATGAGCGAACGTCTCCTTGTGCTCGTGCGCCACGGCCAGAGCGAGTGGAACCTGAAGAATCTCTTCACCGGCTGGAAGGATCCCGATCTCACCGAGCAGGGTGTCGCGGAAGCGATAAGCGCCGGGCGCAAGCTGAAGGCGCAGGGCTTCACGTTCGACATCGCCTTCACCTCCGTGCTCAAGCGCGCGCAGCGCACGCTCGACCTGATGCTTGCCGAGATCGGACAGACCGGCCTTCGCACCGAGAAGAACCTCGCGCTCAACGAGCGCGACTACGGCGATCTCTCGGGGCTGAACAAGGACGAAGCGCGCAAGAAATGGGGCGAGGAGCAGGTGCATGTCTGGCGCCGCTCCTATGACGTCCCGCCGCCGGGCGGCGAGAGCCTGAAGGATACCCTGGCGCGCACGCTGCCCTATTACGTGCAGGAGATCCTGCCCCACGTGCTGCGCGGCGAGCGCACGCTGGTCGCGGCCCACGGCAATTCGCTGCGCGCGCTGATCATGGTGCTGGAGAAGCTGTCGCCGGAGGCGATCCTCAAGCGTGAGCTCGCGACCGGGGCGCCTGTCATCTACCGCCTCAATGCGGATTCGACGGTCGCCTCGAAGCTCGATCTCGCCGATTGAGGCGGCATCGGTTCGATCGAATCAGAACCGATGCTCCAGATTCTTGTTTCGACGCGTTTTCTTCACGCGAACCGGCAGCCACTTCGCTCGAAAACGCTATGGCCGCCTTACGCCGCCTGAGATTCCACCCGGCCGGCTTCCCAGCCCAGCATCGCCTGCTTGCGGGTGATGCCCCAGTGATAGCCGGTCAGCTTGCCGTCCTTGCCGAGCGCGCGATGGCAGGGCACCACGAACGACACCGGATTGCGTCCCACCGCCGCACCAACGGCGCGCGAGGCCTTCGGATTGTTGACCTTGCTCGCGATGTCCGAATAGGAGACGGCGCGGCCCATCGGGATCTTCAGCAGCGTCTCCCACACCCGCACCTCGAAATCGGTGCCGATCAGCACGACGCGCAGCGGCTGGTCCGGCCGCCACAGTTTCGGGTCGAAGATGCGCTGCGCCAGCGGCGCCGTGCTCAGATAATCCTCGACATAGGTCGCATTCGGCCTGCGTCCCTTCATGTCGGCGAGCGCGGCCTGCTCCTCGCCGGAGTCGGCGAAGGCAAGTCCTGCGAGCCCACGCTCGGTCGCGATCACGATCGCGGTGCCGAACGGCGAGGGGTGAAAGCCGTAACGCATGGTCATGCCCGCGCCGCCGTTCTTCCATTCGCCCGGCGACATCGCCTCGTGGGTGACGAACAGGTCGTGCAGCCGGCCGGGACCGGAGAGGCCGGAATCCAGCGCCGCGTCGAGCACGCTGGCGGAGCCGCGCAACAGGCTCTTGGCGTGGTCGAGCGTCAGCGCCTGCATGAAAGCCTTCGGCGTCAGCCCCGCCCAGCGGCGAAACAGGTGATGCAACTCGTCCGGTGTCACGGCGGCGGCGTCCGCCATCGCCTCGATGGTCGGCTGGTCGCGCCAGCGCTCGGATATGAAGGCGATCGCGCGGCGCACCGAATCATAGTCGCGCAGCGCGGCCTGCTGTGGGCCCGGCCTGGTCAGTCTGATGTCATGGATCGCGAGGGTCATCATGGTATCGGATGTAGCGCTCACTGGACGCCCAAACCACCCGATTCCCGACAAGCTCAGGAGACGGGATTATAGGTGACGCCGCGCCGGGCGGTCGCCAGCGCGGCGCTTAAGGCATTGGCAAAGCTTGCCTTTTCGTCAGGCCCCAGGAAGCTGGCGATCGACAAATGGCGTCCTCTGGAGACCAGATAGAGCCGCTCGATGCCGAATTCCTCGTCCGCCTTGCGGTCGATGCGCACCCACAGCGGATTGAGCACCCACTCCACCACATGGCCGCGGTGGCTGGTCCGGCGCACGCGCAATTCGGACGGCGTCACCGAAATCTCCTCGCTGGCTGCGGCGCGGCGGAAATTGATCCTGAACGCGAAATGGATGGCGAGCACGTCCAGCCCGAGAAAGCCGACGACCGGCCAGGCGCCCATCATCAGGAACACCACGCCGGCGGCGAAGCTGATCGCGCTCAACAGCACCATCAGCACCACGAAGCCGGTGCGGTTCAGCGAGCGGTGCGGCGTCAGCAGCGCCGAGAACAGCATCGGCTCGGGGGCACCTGGATCAAAATCGTTGCCTGCGGTCATCACGTATCAGTATATCCCCGCCATGGCCAAAATCATCCGTCCCCAACGCGCGAAAAATCCGGCCGTTCGATCGGCGCCCAAAAAAGCAGCAGGCAAGGCCAAGGCCAGGTCGACGGCTCCGTCGAAGTCGAAGCGCTCGCCGAAAGCTGCCAAATCCAAACCGATAAAACCCTGGACGGAGGCCGAGGTGCGGGAGGCTTTCGGCCGCTTCCGCAAGGCCAACCCGGAGCCTAGGGGCGAGCTCGAACATCTCAATCCCTATACGCTCCTGGTTGCCGTGGTGCTGTCGGCTCAGGCGACCGATGCCGGGGTCAACCGGGCGACGCGCAACCTGTTCGAGGTGGCCGACACACCGCAAAAAATGCTCGCGCTCGGCGAGGAACGCTTGCGCGACTACATCAAGACCATCGGCCTCTACCGCAACAAGGCCAAGAACGTGATCGCGCTGTCGGAGAAGCTGATCCGCGATTTCGGCGGCGAGGTGCCGCGCACGCGCGCCGAGATCGAATCGCTGCCCGGTGCGGGGCGCAAGACCGCCAACGTCGTGCTCAACATGGCTTATGGCGAGCACACCATGGCCGTCGACACCCATGTGTTTCGCGTCGCCAATCGCACCGGACTTGCGCCCGGCAAGACACCGCTCGAGGTCGAGCTCGGCCTTGAAAGGGTGATCCCCCCTGAGTTCATGCTGCACGCACATCACTGGCTGATCCTGCACGGCCGCTACACCTGTCTCGCGCGCAAGCCGCGCTGCGAGGTGTGCCTGATCAACGACCTCTGCCGCTGGCCGGAAAAGACGGTCTGAATCTCTCCCCATTTGGCCGCAGCGCTGCCGGCCTAGTGGTCCGATTCCAACATTATTCAACTTATAGTGACTGCGCGTCGCCCCTCGGGCCGTGCGCGGTCTCGAAATATTCGTCTTGCTGCGCGGTTCTACCCCTTTGGGGACTTCACGGCAGGACACCAAATGGACCAAACGGCCGCACTGGTTTCGCTCGCGACCTCGGTTCCACCTCATCTGTTTCATCAGAACGAGATCCTGGCAGCGGCGCACGCGCTTCTGGCCGACCGCTATCCGCAGTTCGAGACGCTGGCGAGCCTGTTCGCCAACACCGGGATTCGCCACCGCTACGGCGTCAAGCCGATCGCGTGGTATCTCGCGCAGCGCGGCTGGCCGGAACGCACCGGCGCCTTTCTGGAAGGCGCTGAAGCGTTGTTTCTCGAGGTCGCGCGCAAGGCCATCGCGGAGGCCGGCCTGAGCCCTGCCGAGATCGACACCGTCGTCACGGTCTGCTCGACCGGCATTGCGACGCCGACGCTGGAGGCGCGTCTTGCCGGCAAGCTCGGCCTGCGCGCGGACGCTGCGCGCGTGCCGGTGTTCGGCCTCGGCTGTGCCGGCGGCGTGTCGGGGCTTGCGACTGCCGCGCGGCTCGCGCAATCGCGCCCCGGAAGCAATGTGCTGATGGTCGCGTTCGAACTCTGCACGCTCGCAGTGCGCCACGACGAGCTGACCAAGGCCAATATCGTCGCCGCAAGCCTGTTCGGCGACGGCGCGGCTGCGCTGGTACTGCGGGCCGGCGACGGCGGCGCCACGCGGATCGAGGCGTCGGGCGAAAAGCTCTGGCCCGATACGCTCGACGTCATGGGATGGAGCGTCGATCCGCAAGGCTTCGGCGTGATCTTCCAGCGCACGATCCCCGATTTCGTCCTGGAAAACATGGGCGACGCCGTCACTGAAATCCTGGCGCGGATGGAGCTTTCGGTCGCCGATATCGACCGCTTCGTCTGTCATCCCGGCGGCACCAAGGTGATCATGGCGCTGGAGCGGGCGCTGTCGCTCGATCAGGGCACGCTCGACCATGAGCGCGAGGTGATTGCCGACTACGGCAACATGTCCGCGCCGACGGTGCTGTTCGTGCTTGAACGGCTGCGCACGGCAGGGCTGCCGAAACGCTCGCTGCTCACGGCGCTCGGGCCTGGCTTCACCGCGAGCTGCGTCGCGTTGCGGCACGCGGCGTGAGCCTCGCTGCGATCATTCTGTCGTTGGTCACGCTGCAGCGGCTCGGCGAGCTCGTGCTGGCTCGCCGCAACACCGCGAAGCTCTTGGCGCGCGGCGCAATCGAGATCGGCGCGCAGCATTATCCGCTCATCGTGTCGATGCATGCCGGCTGGCTGATCACGCTGTGGATCTGGGGCTTTGATGCGCGCGTGAACCTCGCCGCGCTCGCCGTGTTTATCCTGCTGCAGGGCCTGCGCGTGTGGATCCTCGCAACGCTCGGCGAGCGGTGGACCACGCGCATCATCGTGCTGTCAGGTGCTCCGCTCGTGACCTCGGGCCCGTACCGCTACGTCGCACACCCCAATTACGTCGTCGTCGCCGGCGAAATCGCCGCGCTTCCGCTTGCGCTGCATCTGCCCTGGATCGCGCTGATCTTCTCGATTCTCAATGCTGCGGCGCTCGCCATTCGCATTCGCGCGGAATCACGGGCACTGGCAAGCGCGGCACACGGCATTTCATGAGCGAGCGCGGCGCCGCCCGGACGGACAGTCCCGCTTTGGCGACATGGGCCGGCTTCCTCCTGATGTGTCTTGGCATGTTCATGGCCATCCTCGACATCCAGGTGGTCGCGACCTCGCTGCCGACCATCCAGCGCGCGTTGGCGATCTCGCCGGACGCCATGAGCTGGATCCAGACCGCCTATCTGATCGCGGAAGTGATCGCGATCCCCCTGACCGGCCTGTTCACCCGCGTGCTGACGCTGCGCTGGCTATTCGTCGCCGCGCTCGCGCTGTTCACGCTGGCGTCGATCGGTTGCGCGGCGAGCCGTAGCTTTGCCGTGCTGCTCGGCTTCCGCGTGATCCAGGGCTATGCCGGCGGTGTCCTCATCCCCGCGGTGTTTTCCGCGGTGTTCCTGCTGTTCCCGTCACGCCTGCACGCGGTCGCGACCACGATCGGCGGTGTGGTCGCAGTGCTTGCGCCGACCATTGGTCCGGTGATCGGCGGCTGGATCACAGACACCTGGTCATGGCCGTGGCTGTTTCTGATCAATGTCGGTCCCGGCCTCGTCGCAGCGCTCGCGCTGCCATTCCTGCTGCCGCGCGGCAAGACCAATCTTGCCGAACTCGCCAAGCTCGACGGTGTTGCGCTGGCGCTCCTGGCGGTGGCGCTGGCAAGCCTCGAGGTCGGCTTGAAGGACGCGCCGCAGCGCGGATGGCTGTCGCCGTTCTGCCTGGCGCTGCTGTCGGCAAGCGCGGGGGCGCTTGTGCTCTTCATTCGCCGGACACTGCGTGCATCGCATCCGGTGGTGCGATTGCTGTCATTGCGCCGCCGCTCTTTTGCAGCGGGCTGCGGCCTGAGCTTCTGCCTAGGCGTCGGCCTGTTCGGCTCGGTCTATCTGATGCCGGTGTTTCTCGCCTTTGTGCGCCGTCACGACGCCTTCGAGATCGGCACCATCATGCTGGTGACCGGGATCGCGCAGCTCGCCGCCGCGCCGTTCGTCGCGCTTCTGGAAAGCCGGATCGGCGCGCGGCCACTCACGGCGGTCGGTTTCGCGCTGTTCGCGCTCGGGCTTTCCATGAGCGCATTCCAGCCGCGCACCGCCGATTTCGACGAGATGTTCTGGCCGCAGCTCGTGCGCGGCGTCGCCATCATGTTCTGCCTGTTGCCCCCGACGAGGTTCGCGCTCGGCAGCCTGCCGGAAGGCGAGATCGCCGATGCCAGCGGCCTGTTCAACTTGATGCGCAACCTCGGCGGCGCCATCGGAATCGCGCTGATCGATACCATCCTCTATGGCCGCGGCCCGCTCCATGCCGAGGATTTTCGCGTGCGGCTGCTCGCCGGTGATATCAGCGCGGCCAAGGCGATCGGACTTGATCCGTCGCTCCTGATCAACCGCCCGCCCGGCCCACCGGACGAGGCCACGATCGCCTATGTGCGACCGATGGTGGAAAAGGCCGCGCTCGCGCTCAGCGTCAACGAGGCCTGGGCGATGCTTGCCTGCGTCGCGCTCGCGGGCCTGCTGCTCGTGCCCCTCGCGCGTGATAACAAGAAAATCTAGACCGTTGGCACGCTGGTCCGCCGGACCGGCTCGATCAGCTCCGGCCGCGGACCGGACAGACGCTTGTGCATGTGGACCATGAAGGCCATGCCGAACAGGGGCGTCGCCAGGTTGACGATCGGGATCGAGACGAAGGCCGCGATGATGAGGCCCGCGGCGAAAACGGTCGCCGCGTTCTGCCGGCGCATCGCCTTGGCTTCCTCTGGCGAGCGGAAGCGCATCGCCGCGAGCTCGAAATACTCGCGCCCCATCAGCCAGGCGGTGGCGATGAAGAAGATGAGGAAGCCCGCGCCGGCGACGAACACGAAGGGCAGCACGATCAGATAGACCAGGATCGTCAGGAGCGCAGTCTTGATGCCCTCGCGCATCGCGAGCCCCAGCGGCAGAGCGACGCCGGGCGGCTCCGCCGGATAGTGTTCGCGCTCGACATGGTCGGCGACCTCGTCGACGAACACGCTTGCGACCAGCGAGGTGATCGCCGGCATCAGGAGGATGCCGCCGAGCACGATGCCGAGGCCGGCGGCGATCGAGATGATCCAGAACAGCACGTTGAGCGGGGTCTGGAAGCCGGGACCGAGCAGCGCCTCGGCCCAGCCTTCGCCTGACGTGGCGAGCCAGCTCAGCAGCCGCTGCAGGCCGATCGCGAGAACGGTGACCAGCACCAGCGCGAGAGCGATCGATCGCCACAGGATCGAGCGCATCGGCGGCGACAGGATTTGCGATAGCGCCTTGACGGCGGCGTCGATCATGGCGGGTTCACCTCTCAAACGGTTCCGCGAGAGGTAGCCATGGAGAATGGCTTCGGCAAGACCCGACGAGGCGTTGCGCGTCATGTATCGAGCGGCTTGCCGCGCACATTGGGGCCAAATGCCGCGATGACAATGATGACCAGAGCCATGGCCGCGGTGATCAGCCCGAACACGCCGTTCACGCCGGCAACCCTGAGCATGTAGGCGACGATGAAACCCGAGAAGGTCGCGCTGATCCGGCTCATCGAATAGACGAGGCCGGCGGCGCGCGCCCGGATCGCGGTCGGGAACACCTCGCTCTGGTAGGCGTGGTAGGCATAGGACATCGTCGTGTTCGCCGCCGTGAGCATCACGCCGGCGAGGATCAATAGCGCAGGCTCGGCAAGCTGCGCGAAGGCAAGCCCGAACACGATGATCGCGGTGCAGGCGCCGCAGATGATCCATTTGCGCTCGAACCGGTCGGCGAAGCTCGACGCCAAAAGCGGCGCGATCGGATAGGCGAAAGCGACGATGAAGGAATATTGCAGGCTCTTGGTGACGGTGATGCCCTTCTCGATCAGCAGCGTCGGCACCCAGTTGGCAAAGCCGTAGAATCCGAACGCCTGGCAGAAATTGAACACCATGAAGAGCGCGACCAGCGAGAGATAAGGCGGCCTGAACAATTCGGCAAAACCGACCTGCGTCGCCACGTTCACCGGCGCGATCTTGCTCGCAGCTTTCGCGGGCGTGATTCCGGCCGCGGCCTCCATCCTCGCCATGATCTTCAGCGCTTCCTCGGTTCGCCCGTGGCGCGCGAGCCAGAGCGGGCTTTCCGGCACGTAGAGCCGCAGCACCCAGATCACCATGCTGGCGGCCGCGCCGATCAGCACCACCCAGCGCCAGCCGTCGAGGCCGTGAGGCGACAGCGGCACCAGCCACCAGGACAGGAACGCCACGACCGGCACCGCGGTGAACATCACGGCCTGATTGATGGCAAAGGCGCGGCCGCGCAGCCAGCTCGGCACGAGCTCGGTGATATAGGCATCGATGGTGATGATCTCGACGCCGAGACCGATGCCGGCAATGAAACGCCACAGCAGCAGGCCTTCGGACGTGGTCTGGAGCGCCATGACGACGGAGGCGGCGGAATAGCCGAGCAGCGCGAAGGTGAAGATCGCCCGCCGTCCGTACCGGTCGGCGAGAAAGCCCAGGAAGAAGGTGCCGGCGAACAGGCCGGAAAAGGTCGCCGCGACGAAGGCGCCGACGCCCGAGAAGCCGAAGAACGCCTGGGTGGTCGTGGTCAGCAGGCCGCCACGGGCAAATCCCGGCGCGATGTAGCCGGTCAGGAACAGGTCGTAGATCTCGAAACAGCCGCCGAGCGAGAGCAGGATGACAAGCCGCCAGAGATAGGCTGATGCCGGCAGGTCTTCGAGGCGGCGCGAGATGTCGTCCGGCGCAGCTGCCGCGGCCGCAACGCCGGTTCCCGCCTCGATACTGACCGAGCTCATGAATGCCTCCCCGATAGCGGGCCCGTTGCCGCGGGCTCTGGCTTTGGCGGCGCAGATTATATTTTCCCAATCGCGCCCGAAAGCCTAGTCTATCGGGAAAGGCTGCAGCGATGGCGGGAGAAGACGATGACCGGGACGGGACTGCCGCTTGACGGCGTAAAGGTCATCGAGATGACCCATATGGTGATGGGGCCGAGCTGCGGCATGGTGCTCGCACAACTCGGCGCCGACGTCATCAAGGTCGAGCCGCCGGCCGGCGACAAGACCCGCTCACTCGGCGGCATGGGGACCTCGTTCTTTCCGCTGTTCAACCGGGGAAAGCGCAGCGTCGTGCTCGATCTCGCCAGACCTGATGATCGCGAGGCGCTGCACCAGCTGCTGGCGAGTGCCGACGTTTTCCTGGAAAATTTTCGCGACGGTCAGCTCGAAAGCCAGGGCCTCGGCGCGGATGCGCTGCGCGAGCGGCATCCGCATCTGATCATCGCCGGCCACAAGGGCTTCATGTCCGGTCCCTACGAGCACCGGCCGGCGCTCGACGAGGTCGTGCAGATGATGTCGGGTCTTGCCGCCATGACCGGCACGCGCGAGAAGCCGCAGCGCGTCGGCTCCTCCGCCAACGACATCATGGGAGGGCTGTTCGGCGTGATCGCGATTCTCGCCGCGCTCTACCAGAAGCGTGGCGGCAAGTCTGATGGCGCCGACATCCGCATCGGCCTGTTCGAGAACTGCCTGTTCCTGGTGGCGCAGCACATGGTCGAATACGAGATGACCGGCAACAAGCCGCGCTCGATGCCCGAGCGCGAGCATGCCTGGCCGATCTACGACATCTTCGACACCGAGGACGCCAGCCGTATCTTCATCGGCGTCGTCACCGAGGGCCATTGGCAGAGCTTTTGCCGCGAATTCGGCCTGCAGGAATTTCTGGACGATCCGGCGTTGCGCACCACCACCGACCGGATCCTGGCGCGCGCCAGGATCATCCCGCGCGTGGCGGACGAGATCAGGCGCTGGAAGGTCGACGAATTGTCGGCAAGACTCGACCGCCTCAACATCTGCTTCTCGCCGATCAACCGGCCCGAAGATCTGTTGAACGACCCGCATGTGCTGCGTCCCGGCGGCCTCGTCAACAACGTCAATGCCGACGGCAAGCCGTTCCGCGTTCCGGCGCTGCCGATCGAGTGGAACGGCGGTCATCTCGGCGAGGGACTCAAGGTGCCGGCGCTCGGCGCCGATACGCCGGCGGTCAAAGCCGAGCTCGCCAGGACGGAAAGGAGGCGCGCATGAGCCGCCTTGAAAAAATCTATCCGCAAGACCGCGTCACCTTGCGCGAAGTCGGCCTGCGCGACGGCCTGCAGCTCGTGAAGACCTTTCCGTCGACCGACGCGAAAGAGCGTTGGGTGCGCGAGGAATATGCCGCAGGCGTCCGGCATTTCGAGGTAGGCTCGTTCCTGCCGGCGAAGACGTTTCCGCAATTTGCTGACGTGCGCGACATCGTCCAGACGGTGGCGTCGCTTCCCGACGCGCACGGGATTGCGCTCGTGCTCAATGAGCGCGGCGCCAACGAGGCGCTCGCGTCAGGCGTTGCCGAAATCGCCTCGGTGGTGTCGGCGACCGAGGAGCACAGCCAGGCCAACGCCAACCGCTCGCGCGAGGCGGCGATCGACAACATCCGGCGGCTCTGCGCGCTGCGCGATGCCGCGCCACACAGGCCGATCGTTCATGCCGCGATCTCGATGGCGCTGGGCTGCTCGATCGCAGGTCCCGTCGCGCCGGAGGAGGTGCTGCGTCTGGTCGAAGAATGCTTCGAGGCGGGTGTCGACGGTGTCGGCATTGCCGATACCGTCGGCTATGCCGGACCGAAACAGGTGGGGGAATTGACCAAGGCGGCCGTGCGGATCGCCGGCACAAAGCCGATCTGTGTCCACCTGCACGATACCCGCGGCATGGGCATCGCCAACGCATCGGCCGCGCTCGACAGCGGCGCGCGTATCCTGGATGGCTCGCTCGGCGGGCTCGGTGGCTGTCCGTTCGCACCCGGCGCCACCGGCAATATCGTGTTCGAGGACCTGGTGTTCCTGTGCGAGAGCAAGGGATTTGCGACCGGCATCGACATCGAGCGCCTGGTCGAGGTGCGCGCGATCCTGCGCAAGGCTATGCCGAACGAGCCGCTCTATGGCGGGCTCGCCCGTGCCGGGCTGCCGCGAGGCACGGCCGAGCGAGCGGCCTAGCTAGAGCTTTGTCGCGCGCAGCCGCAGCGCATTGCCGACCACGCTGACCGACGACAGCGCCATCGCGGCGGCCGCCACCACCGGCGACAGCAGGATGCCCAGAGCGGGATAGAGCACGCCGGCCGCAATCGGAATTCCGGCTGCGTTGTAGACGAAGGCAAAGAACAGGTTCTGGCGGATATTGGCCATCGTCGCCTGGGACAGCTTACGCGCGCGCACGATGCCGTTGAGATCGCCTTTCAGCAGGGTGACGCCGGCGCTCTCCATCGCAACATCGGTGCCGGTGCCCATGGCGATGCCGACATCGGCCGCGGCCAGCGCCGGCGCGTCGTTGACGCCGTCGCCCGCCATCGCGACCGTCCAGCCGGCCCGCTTCAGCTTGCCGACCACGGCGCTTTTCTGCTCCGGCAACACCTCGGCTTCGACTTCCGCGATGCCGAGCCGGCGCGCAACCGCGGCCGCCGTGGTGCGATTGTCGCCGGTCAGCATGATCACCTTGATGCCGTCGGCTGCGAGCGCCTTCAGCGCCGCTGGCGTCGATGCCTTCACGGGATCGGCGATCGCGAACAGGCCGGCCAATCGGCCGTCGATCGCGATCGCGATCGCGGTCGCACCGTCCTGGCGCAGGCGTTCGGCATCCGTCTCGAGGGCCTGGGTATCGATTCCGATCGAGCCGAGATAGCGGCTGTTGCCGAGCGCGATCGTCTTGTCATCCACCCTGCCGGTCACGCCCTTGCCGGTGGGAGAGTTAAAGTCCGTGACCTTGCCGAGCGCGAGCTTGCGCTCGGCGGCCGCGCGCACGATCGCTGCCGCAAGCGGATGCTCGCTCGCCTGCTCGATGCTGGCGGCAAGCCGGAGGATTTCGTTCTCCTCGAAGCCCTCGGCAGTGACGATCGCGGTGACTTTTGGCTTGCCCTCGGTCAGCGTACCCGTCTTGTCGACCACCAGCGTGTCGACTTTCTCCATGCGTTCCAGCGCCTCGGCGTTCTTGATAAGCACGCCGGCGTGCGCGCCGCGTCCGACGCCGACCATGATCGACATCGGCGTCGCGAGCCCGAGCGCGCAGGGGCAGGCGATGATGAGCACGCTGACGGCAGCGACCATGCCGAAGGCGAACCGCGGCTCCGGCCCGAACCAAGCCCAGGCCGCAAAGGCGATGACGGCGGCTGCGATCACGGCAGGCACGAACCAGCTGGCGACTTGATCGGCGAGGCGCTGGATTGGCGCGCGCGAGCGCTGGGCATCGGCGACCATCTGCACGATCTGCGCCAGCAACGTCTCGCGGCCGACCTTCTCGGCGCGCATGATGAAACCGCCCGATTGATTGAGCGTGCCAGCGATCACCTTGGCGCCGACATCTTTGGTGACCGGCATCGATTCGCCCGTCACCAGCGATTCATCCAGCGACGAGCGGCCTTCGAGGACCACACCGTCGACCGGCACCTTTTCGCCCGGACGCACCCGCAGGCGGTCGCCGGCCGCGATGCGATCGATCTCGACCTCGTGCTCGGCGCCGGAATCATCGATGCGGCGTGCTATCTTCGGCGCAAGCTGCAACAGTGCCTTGATCGCGCCTGACGTCGCCTCGCGCGCCCGCAGCTCCAGCACCTGTCCCAGCAGCACCAGCACGGTGATGACCGAGGCCGCCTCGAAATAGACTGCAACCGCTCCGCCATGCTCACGGAAGGTTTCCGGGAACAGCTGCGGGGCTATCGTTGCGACGAGGCTATAGAGATAGGCGACCGAAGTGCCCATCGCGATCAGCGTGAACATGTTGAGGTTGCGCGTCACCAGCGATTGCCAGCCGCGCACGAAGAACGGCCAGCCGGCCCACAACACCACGGGCGTCGCGAAGACGAGCTGGATCCAGTTCGACAGAGCGGGATCGACCCAGCCATGCGGACCGACCAGATGCGCGCCCATGTCGAGCACGATGACGGGCAGCGCCAGCACGAGGCCGATCCAGAACCGTCGCGTCATATCGGCGAGTTCGGGATTAGGACCCGAGTCGAGGCTCGCGACTTCGGGCTCCAGCGCCATGCCGCAGATCGGGCAGCTTCCGGGTCCGACCTGACGCACCTCGGGGTGCATCGGGCAGGTGTAGATCGCATCCTTGGGCGCGTCGGCGTGGCGCGCTTGGGCCTTGTCCTTGTCGAGATATTTTTCGGGGTCGGCGGCAAATTTGCCGCGACAGCCGGCCGAGCAGAAGTGGAAGGTTTCGCCTCGGTATTCGAAACGGTGCTTCGAGGTGGCCGGGTCGACCGTCATGCCGCAGACGGGATCGTGCACGGTTGCCGCATCGTGCGCATGGTGATGATGGTGGCCGTGGCCGGCGTGACCGCCGCAGCAGGAACCCTCTGACATCTCGAAATGACCCTTGAAACCTATACCCTGTAGGGGTATATAGGCCGTATGCGAAAAGACATCAAGGCTTCCTGTCAGAAGCGCCTGAGCCGGATCGAGGGCCAGGTGCGCGGCCTCGCCCGGATGGTCGAGGACGACCGCTACTGCATCGACATCGTCACGCAGATCTCGGCGGTGCGGGCCGCGCTGCGCCGGGTCGAGGAGGAGGTGCTGCGCGACCACGTCGCCCATTGCGTCGAGCATGCGATCACGAGCGGCAACAAGGCCGATCAGCGCCAGAAGATCGTGGAATTGATGGAAGTGATCGGTCGGTCGGACCGGTAACGAGGCGAGACCGACGCTGCTGGCTTGGTCTAGGGACCGGCTACTCCGCCGCCTGTCGTAGCCGTGGTGGCTCGGACCGGTCGGTTTCAATGAATTCGATGCGTTGTTCCACGACAACCTCGATGTGGGTCGTGGTGACGACTATTTCCTCAGCTTCAGCCGGAAGCGGCGTCGTTTCGTCAATCTCTTCAGGAGCAAGCGGCGGCGACGTTTCCTGAAACACACCGAATTCGCCCGCCACCTCCTCGAGCGGCTTCTGCTTGTCGGCCCAGTGCAGGGCGGTGTAGTCGAAACCGTGCACGATGGTGGGTTTGACGACTTCGAAATAGGGCGAGATGTCGAAGTCGCGGGGCATGTAGAGCGAGGAATCGCGAATGTGCAGGATTTCGCGGCGCGCCTGGCGCGAGCCTGCACGGGTGATCTTCGGCAGGATCGGGTACCGCACGGCATCGAAGGCCTGCGCGATCAGCGCCGAGCAGATGATCTTGGTGGGATCGCCGGACCCGAACGCGATCATGCGGCGACGCCAGCGCTGCGGAATCGGCATCGGAATCAGGAAGCGCATCAAATCGAGGATGTTCTTGGTGTCGTAGCCGAAGCCGATGCGGTTGATGGCGTAGCGGCACACCGTGGTGCGGTCCTCGTAGGACAGGCCGACCGGCCGGCAGACGCGGGTGTGGTAGGGGAAATATTTCGACAGCGGCGCCGAAACCACGCCCTCGCCGACATAGGCCTCGATCAGCACATGCGGCTCGCCGTCCGGCTCCCGCGCGCCGTCGACCGGCCCGACATAGAGCGCGGCATGCGACCAGGTCGACTGGGTGAGGTACTTGATGATGCCGGAAATGCGGTTGTTGCCCTCGACCAGCAGCACATCGCCCGGCTGGATGATGCCGCGCAGGTGCTCCGGGTCGCTCGGCGTGAACGGCTCATAGCCCGGTACCTCCTTCTGAAGGTAGCCGGCAATCAGCTGGCCAATCTTATCGAGCATGACGCCCATAGTTGCATTCCCCCCAGCGGCTTTGCCGGCCGCTTTTTTCCTTCCTTAGCATGGCCAAAAGCCGTTGCAATTTGGTTCATGCGTGAAGCGGATCAATCATGATTGATTCACCATGAGTGTTGCCGGTCCCGCGTGGATGCGGCAAGGTGAACCAAAAACACGCTGGAATCATCAGTTTTCTGGTGTCTGGAATCCGAAGTTCGTAAAGTCCTCGCCGCGAATGTTGCGAACGTCGGATTCGGGACACTAGCCGTTCCCCTGCTCCTCAAAGCTCTGGAAACCATGCCATGACAATGACGCGCCGCGGCTTTCTTTCCGCTTCCGCGGCATTGGCGTCGGCGCCGGCTTTGTTGCGAGGGGCGGCTGCGGCCGCTCCGTCGCGCGAGGCTGACATTGTCGTGATCGGCGCCGGCGCCGCCGGCATCGCCGCAGCGCGCCGCGTCATGGCGGCAAATCGCAAGGTGATCGTGGTCGAGGCGGCCGGCCAGGCCGGTGGGCGCTGTCTCACCGACACCACGACCTTCGAGGCGCCGTTCGATCGCGGCGCGCGGTGGATGCACAATCCCGACATCAATCCGCTGATCAAGCTGGCGCGCGGCGCAGGCCTCGAGATCACGAGCGCGCCGGCAGGGCAGAAGATCCGGATCGGCCGCCGCAATGCGCGACCCGGCGAGATCGAAGAATTTCTGGCCATGCTGGTGCGCGCCAACCACGCGATCGACGACGCCTCGCGCAAGCTGGATGTGTCCTGCGCTGCCGCGTTGCCGAAGGATCTCGGCGACTGGGCGGGCACCGCGGAATTCGTGCTCGGTGCCAGCGCGACCGGCAAGGACCTCAAGGATCTCTCGACCGTGGACAAGGCCCGTGGCCAGGATCGCGGCTCGGTGTTCGCCTGCCGCCAGGGGCTGGGCACGCTGATCGCGAAGCTCGGCGAGACGGTGCCGCTGGCGCTGTCGACGCCGGCGAGCCGCATCGTCTGGGGCAGCCGCGATGTCGCGGTCGAGACACCGGCGGGACGAATCGCGGCGCGCGCCGCCGTCATCACACTTTCGACGAACGCGCTGGTTTCCGGAAACATCAAATTCGCGCCTGATCTGCCCAAGCGCACGCTCGATGCCGCCGCGCGGCTCAGCCTCGGCAGCTACGATCACATCGCCCTGCAGATGCCGGGCAATCCGCTTGGCCTCGCGCGCGACGAAGTCGTCATCGAGCAGAGCAGCTCGACGCGCACGGCGCTCCTGCTCGCCAATATCGGCGGCTCGTCATTGTGCTCGATCGACGTCGGCGGCTCGTTCGGGCGCGACCTTTCCGCCCAGGGCGAGCAGGCGATGATTGCCTTCGCAATGGAGTGGCTGGCAAAGCTGTTCGGCAGCGAGGTAACCAAGGCGGTGAAGAAGTCGAGCGCGACGCGCTGGAACGAGGCGCCGTTCATATTGGGCGCGATGTCGGCGGCCTCGCCCGGCGGTCAGCCGTCGCGGAAAATCCTGACCGAGCCGCTTGGTTCGATCTTTCTTGCGGGCGAAGCAACCCACGAGACGCTGTGGGGCACGGTCGACGGCGCCTGGGAAAGCGGCGAGCGCGCGGCCGAAGCGGCGCTGCGCAAGATCGGCGCGCTCGCGGCGACCGAGCCCGCGGAAGCGCCGGCGCGAGGACACCGCGCCCGGCGGGCGGCGCCACCACGTGGCTATTGAGCGGGACGCGCCGCCGCGTCTCACACCGGCAGCTTCAGCTCCATCAGATCCTTCGCCACGACGATGCGGCCGGCAAAATTCTTCCGCACGTCGCGCGTCCAGTCGTCGTCGGTGATGTCGGGGAAGTCGCCCGGCACGAAGTGACTGAGCACCAGCACCTTGACGTTTGCGGCATGCGCGATGCGACCGACATCCTCGGTCGTGGTGTGGCTTTCCAGCAGATGCTTCTTCAAGGTCGCGCCGTTCCTGGTCTTCAGCACGAGCTGGTCGACCGCCGGAGGGTAGAGGCATTCGTGCACGAGCACGTCGGCGCCGTTGGCGAACTCCGCAAGCTTCGGGTTGTAGGCGGTGTCGCTGGAGAACACGATGGTGCCGTCGGGTGTCTCGAACTTGTAGGCGAAATTGTCCGTGATCGGCGGATGCGGGGTGCGGAAGGCGGTGACCTTGACGTCGCTGGTTTGCAGCACCACGCCGTCCTCGGTGATGTCCTTGGCGATCAGGAGTGGGCGCGGGTCGGGCCGGCCCTCGTCCTCGATCCGCGTCTCCACGTCGAATTTGTTCAGTTCCCAATAGGTCCTTGTCATCGCCTCCAGGCCCTTCGGCCCGAAGGAATGGATCGGCGTCGACAGGCCCGCTGCCCAGGCATTGTAGACCAGATTGCCATATTCGAGGTTGTGGTCGGAATGGTGGTGGCTGATGAAGATGTATTTGACGGAGGGAATCGGCACGCCGGCGTTGACGAGCTGACGGCTCACGCCCATGCCGCAATCGATCACGAACGGCACCTCGTTGACCATCACCAGGTTGGCCGGATTGGATGCGCCGGTGCCGACGCGCGGTCCGCCCTTGGTGCCCAGGAACACGATCCTCGTGCGCGGCTTTGCGTCGAGCGCCAGCACCCGCGGCGCGGCGAACATGGCGGCGCTGCCGAGCGCGAGCTTGAGCGCATTGCGGCGATCGATCATGCATTCCTCCGGTTCTCTTCGAGGATCGAACCCTATCGCCCGCGGAGGATGCCGTCGAGTAGCGGCAGGCCGACGATGACGGCCGCTGCGATCAGCCCGTAACAGATGGTGCGGAACACTTTCTCGCTGGCGCGTCCGAACAGCGCCACTCCAAAGCCGACGCCAAGCGCATAGACCGGGCCGACGACCAGCGAAAAGCTGATCGCGTCCGCCGTAATCAGGCCGGCGGCCGCATAGCTCGCGGCGGAGAAGAAATCGGAGGCACCGAAGAACAACAGGATATTGGCGCGCGCGATCTCGGATTTGACCGGCCGGCCGAGCCAGTAGCCGACGATCGGCGGTCCGCCGGTCTGCGCCAGCCCGCTGCAGAAGCCGGACAGGCCGCCGATGCCGACCGAGAGCGCGGTGTGGTCCTTGCCACGATAGCGCCAGCCGGATGCGAGTAACGCGAGCAGCGCGGCGACGAAGCCGGAGATGATCCAGCGCGTCGTGACAGGATCGAGCCGGGTCAGGAGAAAGGTGCCGATGGGCACGCCGATCAGCGCGCCGAGCACCATGACCGCCGTCGCTCTTCGATCGGCCTGTCGCCAGGCGCCGGGCAGCAGCGGCAAGGCGGCAACGAAATCGATGATCAGGAGAAGTGCGGCGACGAGCTGTGGCGCGGCGATGCTGCTCGCGAGCGGCATGAAGATCAGCGCCGAGCCGAATCCGGAAAAGCCGCGCGCGGTGCCTGAGACGAAGGCGATCGCGCAAAGCGCAATCGCGGTGTTGATGCCGATGTCAGGCGGGATCAGGCCGAGGACACTCATGAACCCCCGGTCCCGCGCACGATGTGCCGACGAGCCGCGCCGCCCGCCAAGATCATGCGCGCAGCGTGCCGCCGGTCTTCTTGATCACCTCGGCCACGATCTTCTCGGCGACCGCGTCGATCTCCTGGTCGGTCATGGTTTTCTCGCGCGGCTGCATGGTCACGGCGATCGCGACCGATTTCTTCGCGGGATCGATGCCCTTGCCTTCGTAGACGTCGAACACGGTGACGTCGGTGATCAGCTTCTTGTCGACGCCCTGCGCCGTGCGCACGATGTCGATTGCCTTGACGCTGCGGTCGATGATGAAGGCGAAGTCACGCGACACCGGCTGGAAGGCGGAAAGCTCAAGCGCGGGCTTGGCGCGCGTGACCTTCGGCTTGGCCGCGGGAATCCGGTCGAGAATGACCTCGAAGGCCATGATCGGGCCGTCGGCCCGCAACGCTTCCAGCGCGCGCGGGTGCAGCTCGCCGAAGGTGCCGAGCACATTCTGCGGTCCGATCTGGATCGTGCCGGAGCGCCCCGGATGCAGCCAGCTCGCGCCACCGGGCACGATCTGCAGCGCCTGCATCGGCGCGCCGGCAGCCGCCAGCACCGCGAGCGCATCGGCCTTGGCGTCGAAGGCGTCCGCGGTTTTCGAGCCCGACCAGTGCCGTCCGAGACCCTGCGACGATGCAAAGCCGTGACGCACGCCGGCGGCCGCGGTCCACTGATCCTCCGGACGGTCGCCGGCAAAGACCTGGCCGACCTCGAACAGCGACACATCGGAAAAGCCACGGTCGGCATTGGCCTGCGCCGCCGCGATCAGGCCGGGCAACAGGCTCGGCCGCATGTCGGAGAGATCGGACGCGATCGGGTTGGCGAGCGCGAGCTCCGCCTTGCCGCCGCCGAACAGCTCGGCGGCCTGCTTCGAGATGAAAGACCAGGTCACCGCCTCGACCATGCCGCGCGCGGCGAGCGCCCGCTTGGCGCGGCGGGTGCGGCGCTGGATCGGCGTCAAGACCGGCTTGCGCGCGTCCTCGCCACGCTCGAACGGCGTCTCCGGCACCTTGTCGACGCCGATGATGCGCACGATCTCCTCGACGATGTCGGCCTTGCCGTGGACGTCGGTGCGCCAGGAAGGAACGGCGACCTTCACCACCGGGCCGTTGCCGGCCACCATGAAGCCGAGATGGGAGAGGATGCGGCGCATCTCCGGAAGCGGCACGTCGATGCCGGCGAGCCGCTTCACTTCTGAAAGCGGGAAATCGATCACACGGTCGTCGCCGAAACGGTTGCCGACGACGATGGTTTCCGACGGTGCGCCGCCGCACATTTCCATCACGAGGCGGGTGGCGAGCTCGAGTCCCGGCACCATGAAGGCCGGGTCGACACCGCGCTCGAAGCGGTAGCGCGCGTCCGAATTGATGCCGAGCTTGCGGCCGGTCTGCGCGATATTGATCTCGTTCCACAACGCCGATTCGATCAGCACGTCGGTGGTGTTCTCGTCGCAGCCCGAGGCCTCGCCACCCATGATGCCGGCGAGCGATTCGACGCCGTGATCGTCCGCTATCACGCAGACCGAACTGTCCAGCGTGTAGGTGCGGCCATCGAGCGCGAGCAGCGTCTCGCCGTCGCGGGCATGGCGCACCACGAGATTGCCCTTGACCTTCCTGGCGTCGAACACGTGCAGCGGCCGCGAACGGTCATATGTCATGAAGTTGGTGATATCGACCAGCGCGTTGATCGGGCGCAAGCCGATCGCGGTGAGACGGTCCTGCAGCCATTTCGGCGACGGGCCGTTCCTGACGCCGCGCACCAGCCGCAGCGCGAAGCCCGGACAAAGCTTCTCGTCCTCGACCGTCACCTTCACCGGGCAGGGGAATTCGCCCTTCACCGGCTTGATCGCGGGATCCTTGAACTTGCCCATGTCGGCCGCGGCAAGGTCGCGCGCGATGCCATGCACGCCGGCACAGTCCTGCCGGTTCGGCGTCAGGTTGATCTCGATCACGGGATCGCCGAGCCCCGCCCATTCGGCGTAGGCGGCGCCGACCGGCGCGTCGGCCGGCAGCTCCAGGATCCCATCATGATCATCGGAGATCTCAAGTTCAGCCGCCGAGCACAGCATGCCGCGGCTCTCGACGCCGCGGATGGTGCCGACCGAAAGCGTGATGTTCTTGCCGGGGATGAAGGTGCCCGGCGCCGAGAATACGCTGATCAGCCCTGCGCGCGCGTTGGGCGCGCCGCAGACGACCTGCACGGGGGCAGCGCCGCCTCCGGTATCGACCATGCAAACGCGCAAGCGGTCGGCATTCGGATGCTGCTCGGCCGAGATCACGCGCGCGATGGTGAAGGGCTGCAGCGCCTTCGCCTTGTCCTCGATGCTCTCGACCTCGAGCCCGATCATGGTGAGCTTGTTCGCGAGCTTTTCCAGGGGCTCGTCGGTGTCGAGATGGTCCTTCAGCCAGGAGAGGGTGAATTTCACGAGCTCAGCCCTCCCGCGAGCGTCGGCACTTCCAGCGGCTTGAAGCCGTAATGCGACAGCCAGCGCACGTCGCTTTCGAACAGTTGTCGCAAGTCCGACATGCCGTATTTCAGCATCGCGATGCGGTCGATGCCCATGCCCCAGGCAAAGCCCTGGTAGACATCAGGATCGATGTCGCAGGCGCGCAGCACGTTCGGATGCACCATGCCGCAGCCGAGAATCTCCAGCCAGTCCTCGCCTTCGCCGAAGCGGATCTCGCCCTTGTCGCGACGGCACTGGATGTCGACCTCCAGCGACGGCTCGGTGAACGGGAAGAACGACGGCCGGAAACGCATGTTGATGTGGTCGACCTCGAAGAAGGCCTTGCAGAATTCGTGCAGGATCCACTTGAGGTGGCCGAGATGAGAGCCCTTGTCGATCACGAGGCCCTCGACCTGGTGAAACTGCGGCGTATGCGTCGCATCGGAGTCGATTCGGTAGGTGCGGCCCGGGCAGATCACCCGGATCGGCGGCTTCTGGCTCAGCATGGTGCGCACCTGCACCGGCGAAGTGTGGGTGCGCAGCAACAGGCGCGAACCGTCGTCCTTCGGATTGAAGAAGAACGTGTCATGCATCTCCCGCGCCGGATGGCCGACCGGGAAGTTCAGCTTGGTGAAATTGTAGTCGTCGGTCTCGATGTCGGGGCCTTCGGCAATCGCAAAGCCCATGTCGGCGAAGATCGCCGTCAACTCGTCCATCACCTGGCTCAGCGGGTGAATCCGCCCCGTCTCGGTTGGCGGCTCGCGCACCGGCAGCGTGACGTCGATGGTCTCGGCGGCGAGCCGGGCGTCGAGTGCTGCTGATTTCAGGATGTCGCGCCGCGCTGCGAGCGCCTGCGTGACGTTGTCCTTGGCGAGGTTGATCGCGGCACCTTGCGTCTTGCGCTCCTCCGGCGACATTTTTCCCAGCGTGGAAAGAAGCGCCGAGATCGAGCCCTTCTTGCCGAGGGCTGCGACGCGGACGGTCTCCAGCGCGGCTTCGTCGCCAGCGGCTGCGATCTGATCGAGGATGGATTGTTCGAGCGTTGCGAGGTCGGACACGGTCAATTCCCTGTTTTGCCCAGGAAGGCCGCTGGTTGTGGCTGCGGCCGGGTCGAAACGTCAAGGCCTAAAGCCGCGCGGCGAGGCTCCTTGAACCCTCTCGCATGCGCGCTCTACCAAAGTGAATGAGGGAGGGAGAAAGCGATGCGGTTTGGACCCCGTTTGCCTGTTCTGGCCACCGTTTTGTCGATTGCCGGGGCTCCGGCACTCGCCGCGGTCTGTCTCGACAAATCCATGACGCTCGAGGAGATCGTCGACACCATCAGCGTCTCGTCCGGATGCGAACGTGCGATGAAGCTGTTCGAAGCCTGCGAATTCGGCACGAGCGGCGACATCCAGCTTGGCGCCGCCGTCGAGAAGAAGTGCGAAGCCGACTTTCTTGCGCAGCTCAAGGCGCCCGAGATGCTGACCTACCGGCGCGAGATGCGGGCCTGCGACCGCAAATACCAGAACGAGGACGGCACGATGTATCGTTCGTTCACGGCGTTCTGTCGCGCGGAAGTCGCCCAGCGCTATGCGCAGCGCACGCGGAAACACGCGGGCGCGGCAGGCGCCCGCTGATCCGCCGCATCTAGGCTGCGAGCGCCGCCTTGGCCTTCTCGGCGATCGCCTGGAACGTCGCGGGCTCGTGGATGGCGAGATCCGACAGCACCTTGCGGTCGACCGTGATGCCCGATTTCGACAGGCCGTCGATAAAGCGGCTGTAGGTCAGGCCGAACGGACGGACGGCGGCGTTGAGGCGCTGGATCCAGAGGGCGCGGAAGGTGCGCTTCTTGCGCTTGCGATCGCGGAAGGCGTACTGGCCGGCCTTCTCCACCGCCTGCTTGGCGGCGCGGATCGTGTTCTTGCGGCGGCCGTAATAGCCCTTGGCGGCCTTGAAGACTTTCTTGTGCTTGGCGTGGGAGGTCACACCGCGTTTGACGCGAGACATGACTAAAATCCTTCAGACTAAGGTGACGGGATCGCCGCGTGGACGCGGCCTGGCTGTTGGCGACGGGAACGCTGTTACGCGTTCGGCAGGAAGTACTTCTTGATGTTGTCGCCGTCGGTCTTGAACAGCACGCGGGTGCCGCGGAGCTGACGAATCTGCTTCTTCGTCCGCTTGATCATGCCGTGGCGCTTGCCGCGCTGGGCGTGGACCACTTTACCCGTGGCAGTCACCTTGAAGCGCTTTTTGGCGCCCGATTTGGTCTTCAGCTTGGGCATTTGGCTCTCCTTTGGCCGCAATAGAAACGCGCGCGTAAAGCGCGTGCGGCCGGCTAAAATGCTCGTTAGAGCGTTGAAAATGCTGGGTTATTTGTCTAGCAAGCAACCCGCATGGGTGAGCGCCACGGCAGCCCTTGATCAGCCGGGCGATCGAAGGCTGGGCTTATGGCAGAGGATGCGCGAATTGGCAATGATGAACCGCGCCATCGCGTGGCCCGACTACTCCGCGATTGGCCTGCACGGACGAACCAGGGAGGGATGAAATGACCACGATTTGCCAGCCGATTGCCGCTTCCGTCGCTTTTTCCGCCCGCCGCCCCTTGTGCCTGATGCTGGCCGCTTTCTCGATCGCGGCCGTCGTCGTGCCGGGGTCCGCCGATGCCCGACCCCTCCGAGTCGCCGGCCGCTATGACGGCGTCTGGAACGTGGTTTTCGCCACCACCCGTGGCGTCTGCAGCTCGGGCTACAGCGTTCCCTTCACCGTTAGTGGCGGTCGGGTTTCGTCCGCGGGCGGCGGCCGCGTCGCGGGCTCGGTGAATCGTGGCGGCGCCGTTGCGGTCCGGGTTTCGGTCGGCGCCTCCAGGGCCAGCGGTGGCGGCCGGCTCGCCGGCAACTACGGAGCGGGCTCCTGGAGCGGCATCATCACCGGCGACCGCTGCAGCGGCACGTGGCAAGCCACGCGCGGCTGAGGACCATGCAAACGGCCCGCGAGACGCTTCCCGCGGGCCGTTTCCGATAGTCCATTAGCTATGGTCCGGTCAGCGCGGCGCCAGCACCATCACGACCTGGCGGCCCTCGAACTTCGCGTCCTGCTCCACCTTGGCGATGTTGGCGACGTCGGCCTTCACCTTGTCGAGCAGCTTGGTGCCGATCTCCTGGTGTGCCATTTCGCGGCCGCGGTAGCGCAGGGTGATCTTGACCTTGTCGCCTTCCTCGAAGAAGCGCTGCATCGCGCGCATCTTCACGTCATAGTCGTGATCATCGATCATCGGCCGCAGCTTGATCTCCTTGATCTCCACGACCTTCTGCTTCTTGCGGGCCTCGGCGGCTTTCTTTTGCGCCGAATATTTGAACTTCCCGTAGTCCATGATCTTGCAGACGGGAGGGGTCGTATTCGGCGAAATCTCCACCAGATCCATGCCGGCTTCGGCGGCCATCCTGATGGCGACGACGGTCTCGACGGTACCCAGGTTGGTACCGCTCTGGTCGATTAGCTGGATCTGGGCGTTGCGGATCTCATCATTGGTGCGCGGCCCGTCTTTGGCGGCAGCGGGCGGGGCTCTGTTGGGACGGCGAATGGGTAACTCTCCAAAGTTGTGAACGAAGGGCAGTAGTCTGAAGGAAGAAGCCGCTGGCGGCAAGCAAACTCGCGCGGTTTGGTGTCAAAACCCTCAAATGCGCGGCATTTTGGTCACGCGAGCGAAATAGATACCGCTGCCGCCTCGCGCAAGTCGCAGGGATGCCTTCACCCCTGCGGTCGGTTGACGGATCGAACGACCGCGCCCAAACAGCCGCGAGAAGGCAGAGTAACGACGGATGACCATGACCAGTTCCGCAGATAGTGCCGAGCCGCCTGTTTTCATCGAGGTCGGAAGCGGTGCTGCCGCTCGGCGGATCGCGGTTCGCGCCCGCAAGGGCGCAGCACCCGGATTGTTCTGGCTCGGCGGCTTCAAGTCGGACATGGCGGGCACCAAAGCCCTGGCGCTCGATGCCTGGGCGGCGGAGCGCGGTCGCGCCTGCGTGCGGTTCGACTATTCGGGCCATGGCGAATCCGGCGGCGATTTCGCCGAGGGCACCATCGGGCGCTGGCTCGAGGAGAGCGTGGCTTTATTCCGGCAATTCTGCAGCGGGCGTCAGGTGGTGGTCGGCTCCTCCATGGGCGGCTGGATGGCGCTGCTGCTGGCGCGCGAACTCGCGCGGCAACCGGCGGATGCCGCCTCGCTCGCAGGGCTGGTGCTGATCGCGCCGGCGCCCGATTTTACCGAAGAGCTGATGTGGAAGGGCTTTTCGCCCGAGGTCCGCCAGGAGATCGAAAGCAAGGGCGTGTGGCTGCGTCCGTCACAATATGGTGACGGCTCGCCCTATCCGATCACCCGCGCGCTGATTGAGGAAGGCCGCAACCATCTGTTGCTCGGCAGTTCCATCGATGTCGGCTGTCCGGTCCGCATCCTGCAGGGCGCACAAGACCCCGACGTGCCCTGGAAGCATGCCTTTGCGCTGGCGCACCGGCTGCCGGCCGACGACGTGGTGCTGACCATGATCCAGGACGGCGATCATCGCCTGTCGCGTCCGCAGGACATCGCGCGGATCATGGCCGCAGTGGCCGAGATCGGGTGAAGCGCCCGGTTCTTTCATTGTCATCGTCCGCGAACGCGGACGAGTACGCCGCGGCTTATCGGACTGATCTCGATCTTCACGGATTTCTGGATGCCCCGCCTTCGCGGGGCATGACAGTCGAGATCAAGGCGGCGGCGGCCGCTTCATCGGCTTGCGCTGCGCCAGCGCCGCGACCGTCGAGGAGCCGATCGCGCCCTCTTCGTCATAGAGCCAGCATTCGCCGATCGCGATGCCGCTTGTCGCGTGATGGTTCACCACCTCGAAGCCGATCCATCGCGTCGCCGGCAGGCGGTGCAGATAGAGCGTGACGTCGCTATTGATGAAGCCGAGCCCCTGATCGCCGGCATTCGCAAAGGGGCTGGCGAAATCCGCGGCCAGCGCGACGTGCACGAACGGCGTCATCGGCACGCCTTCGACGAGATCGCGCACCTCGCTCATCCAGAGCCGCCGTGGGCCGAGCGAGCCCATGTGACCAACGATCGGTCGCGTCGTCCATTTGCCGTTCATGCCGAGCCGCGGATCGGTCGGCGCGGGAATGGCGGCTGGTTTCGGTGCGTCCCAGTTCGGCGGTGACCAGACCTTTCCCTGCGGATTCTCGGTCCGGCGCAGGAGCTGGCAGGAGGCTCGCGCCATCACGACGCCGCCCGAGAGGAAGTCGGCCTCGACCATGCGGATGCGCAGGCCGTCGCGGATCAGCCGCGTCTTGACCTCGACTGGGGTGAGGATGTTCGGCAGGCGAAACATGTCGACGGTGAGCCGCGCGGGCAGGAAATCCTCGCCGCCGTGGCGCTGCTCGATGACGAAGGCGAGGAGCCCGATCACGACGCGGCCGTGCATCGAATTCGGGTCCCAGAAGCCGTTCGCCATCGGCGTGGGGATGAAGCTGTCCTGGTTTTTGGTGAAGAAAGGCTGGTTGGTCATAGGCTGGTTGGTCATGAGCCAGCGACCATGGCGGATTTGCCGCGATGAAATCAAGGGCAGGCGGCTGCCATCCGCCACTCCTCGCGCACCTGCGCGTCCGGTTCGGCGACCGCGGCCTGCGCCGCCAGCGCCGCGACGCGCTGCTTCGGCACGAGCTGCGAGAGTGCCCATATCGCAGCACCCCGCACCAGCGGACTTGCGTCGGAAAGCAATTGCTCGGCTTCGTGCGCGAGCGTTGCATCGGCGGAATTGCCGATCGCGATCAGCACATTGCGGATGAAGCGGTCGCGGCCGAGCCGCTTGACCGGCGATTTCGTAAACAGTGCGCGAAACGCGGCATCGTCGAGCCGCGCCAGCGTCGCGAGCGAAGGCGCCCGAAGCGCGTCGCGCGCGGCAAGCTTGGTCTCGCGCCCGGCCTGCGCGAACTTGTTCCAGGGGCACACTGCGAGGCAATCGTCGCAGCCATAGATGCGGTTGCCGATCGCGCGGCGGAATTCGATCGGGATCGCACCCTTGTTCTCGATCGTGAGGTAGGAGATGCAGCGCCGCGCATCGAGCTTGTAGGGCGCCGGGAAGGCCGCGGTCGGACAGATGTCCTGGCAGGCGCGGCACGATCCGCAATGGTCGGTCTCCGGCTCGTCGTGGGGCAGGTCGAGTGTGGTGTAGATCGCGCCGAGAAACAGCCAGGAGCCGAATTCGCGCGACACCAGGTTGGTGTGCTTGCCCTGCCAGCCGAGCCCCGCGGCATGCGCGAGCGGCTTCTCCATCACGGCTGCGGTATCGACAAAGACCTTCACGTCGCAGCCGGTCTGTTGCACCAGCCAGCGCGCCAGCGCCTTGAGGTTCTTCTTGATGACGTCATGATAGTCGTCGCCTTGCGCATAGACCGAGATCGCGCCGCGCGTGCGCTGCGCGAGGATCGCGAGCGGATCCTCGCTCGGGCCATAGTTGACGCCGAGCATGATCACGCTGCGTACCTCGTTCCACAGCGTGCGCGGATCGGCACGGCGCGCAGGGTTGGCGGCGAGCCAATCCATGTCGCCATGGCCGCCTGAAGCGAGAAAGGCGTGGAAGTGATTGGCGGCGTCGCCGATCGCATCGGCGCCGGTAACGCCGATGCAGTCAAAGCCATGCGCGCGGGCCTGCCCGGCGAGCCTGCCCTTCAGCTCTGCTAGTGGAGCGGATTTGACGTTCGCCATCTCCTCGCCGCGATTCCTCGATGCGAACGTCAAATCCAAAGCTCCACTAGAACAAATAATTTGCTAGTGGTCCTATGATTCTAACATTCGCAAAACGTGTCTCCCAGATGGGGTGCGAATGTTAGAATCGGACCACTAGATCGTTCAGAAGTCGAGGTCCACGTAGGTGCGCGAGGCTGGCACGCCCGCCAGCCACTCGCTGAGCAGCGGACGGAACGACGGGCGGGACTTCACCCGCGCGTACCACGCCTTTGCTGCGTCGTCCTCGCTCCATGGCACGTCGCCCAGATAGTCGATCGCCGACAGATGCGCCGCGGCGGCCAGATCCGCATAGGTCAGCCGGTCGCCGGCAAGGAAATTCCGTGTCCGCGCCAGCCAGCCGATATAGGCGAGATGATAGCGCACATTGGTCTTGGCCGCGCGGATCACGTCGGTCGACGGCGCGCCGCCGCCGGTCTCCTCGCTCATGAAGCGCTTGTAGATGCGTTCGGTGACGAGCGGGCTGGAAGACTCCTCGAAGAACTTGTCGTTGAACCAGGCCATCAGCCGCCGCACCTCGACGCGCTCGGCCATGGTGGTCGGCAACAGCCGCCGGTCGGCCATCTCGCCGCCATGGGTCTCGTCGATATATTCGGCGATGATCCCCGCGCCGGGGATCGCGGGCCGGCCTTCCTCGATCAGCACCGGCGTGGTTCCCGCCGGATTGAGGGCAAGGAACGCTTCGCGCCGTTCCCAGGACCGCTCCTCGACCAACCGCAAGTCGAGGCCATATTCGCCGAGCACGAGCCGGACGAATCGCGAATGCGGGCAGAAGGGATGGTGGAACAGCGTGAACATGAGCCCTTACGGTTTGTCGCGGCGGCCGTGCAAACGTTCAACTCCCAGCCCGCGACGCGGCGCCAAACTACCCAAGCGCGCGCCCGAGGCAACCCCGCCTTTTGCATTCGCATTTTGCGATTGCGGTGGGGATGCGAATAGGCGAGAAGAACCCGGCTTTTGCAGGCGAATCCCTCAAGACCAGCGGACCTGATCCCATGATGTCAGATGCAATGCGGGCGGTGATTCTCGGCATCGTCGAAGGCGTCACCGAGTTTCTGCCGGTTTCCTCGACCGGCCACCTGCTGCTGGCGGAGCGCTTCTTCAACCTCGGCGAGGACAATTTCTGGAAGAGCTTTGCGATCCTGATCCAGCTCGGCGCGATTCTCGCGATCGTCGTGATCTATTTCGCCAAGCTCTGGCGCATCGCGCTCGGCATGTTTTCCAATCCCGACGATCGCCGCTTCGTGATCGGCGTGCTGGTGGCGTTCCTGCCCGCGGTCGTCATCGGCCTCATTGTCGGAAAATACATCAAGGAAGTTCTGTTCAATCCATGGGTGGTCTGCTTCTCGCTGATCGTCGGCGGCGCCATCCTGATGTGGGTCGACCAGATCGACCACAAGCCGCACGAGCATGACGCGACGAGGTTTCCGCTTCTGATGTATCTGTGGATCGGCGTCGCGCAGTGTCTTGCCATGATCCCCGGCGTGTCGCGTTCCGGCGCCTCCATCGTGGCGGCGATGCTGCTCGGGGCCGACAAGCGGTCGGCGGCCGAATTCTCATTCTTCCTGGCGATCCCGACCATGATTGGCGCTTTCGCCTACGACTTCTACAAAAGCCGTGCCGACATGACGATCGATCATCTCGGCATCATCGCGATCGGTTTCGTGGTGTCCTTCATCACCGCGATCATTGTCGTCAAGACGTTCCTGAACTACGTCACCCGCCACGGCTTCACGCTGTTCGCCTGGTGGCGCGTGATCGTCGGCACGCTCGGCCTGATCGCCCTGGCGATGGGGCACTAGAGTATTTTCGGTTCTTGTTTGACGCGTTTTCTTCACGCGAACCGGCGCCCGCTTCGCTCGAAAACGCTATGAAAGGGCGGGCTTGTTTTCAGGCGTTGCGGCGCTGGAACTGGCCGGCCGGCCGGAAGCGCCAGAGATATTGCGGGGCGACGGCCTCGAGCGAGTCCGGTGCGATGCCCAAGCCCTCGAGCGTCAGGCCCGCGGCCCTTGCCGCATCCGAGACGACATTGTCGAGCCGCAGCAATTCCACCTGATCCGGCGTCAGCTTCAGCGGCCCCGGCGCGAATTGCAGGAAGTAGGACTGGAGCCTGGCGAGGCCGAACGGCAGCGACAGCAGCATGCGCTTGCGATCGGTAATGTCGAGAATGATCTGCATGATCTCGCGCATCGTCAGCACTTCCGGGCCGCCGAGCTCGTAAGTGGCGCCGGGTTTCGTCTTGCCGTCGACGGCGTCGGCGACGGCGGTTGCGACGTCGGCGACATAGGTCGGCTGCAGGCGGGTGGCGCCGCCGCCGACCAGCGGCAGGAACGGCGATATCCGTGCGAGCGCCGCAAAGCGGTTGGTGAACTGGTCCTCCGGGCCGAACATCAGCGAGGGCCGCAGGATGGCGGCCTGCGGCAGCGCTGCCAGCACGGCCTTCTCGCCTTCCGCCTTGCTGCGGGCGTAGCGCGACGCGGATTTGTCGTCGGCGCCGATCGCCGAGACATGCACCATGCCGGCGCCCGCCGCCTTTGCCGCCCTAGCGACCGCTTCGGCGCCCTTGGCCTGCACGGCGTCGAACGTCTGCCCGCCGCTCTCGGTGAGCGTGCCGACCAGGTTGACGGCAACACGGGCATCGCGCATCGCGGCTTCGACGGAGGCGGGATAGCGCACATTGGCCTGCACGGCATGGATCTGGCCGACCCGGCCGAGCGGCTGCAGGTGGCCGGCGAGCTCGGGGCGCCGCACCGCGACGCGGACGCGATAGTCGCGCTTGCAGAGCGCGCGGACCACATAGCGGCCGAGGAAGCCCGATCCCCCGAAAACCGTGACCAGGGTGTCGAGATTCGAAGCCATGGGATCAATTCCTGCCGGTCAAAGGGAGGGTTTGCGCGCAATTATGCGGGTTTCGCGATACGCCATCCGGCCCGCCCTGCACAAGTCTATTCGGCGACCTCTTCGCCAATTTGACAAGCGCGCGACCGATCCGTAGTAACCGGCCCGGGCCCAGGTGGCGGAATTGGTAGACGCGCTGGCTTCAGGTGCCAGTGGCCTCACAGCCGTGAAGGTTCGAGTCCTTTCCTGGGCACCATCCTGCCCAGCCCGAAAAATGCCGGCGGTGCGCGGCGTCAGTCCGCGCGGTCCGGGGCAGCCTTGCGGCTGCTACTCCGCCGACTCAGACGGGCCGGGCGAATGCCCATCCGGGCCGCGGCTGAATACGCCGTAACTGCTGGATTTCATGCCGGCTCCCGCGGCGGGCGCCACCACTGTCAGGCCGAGCTTCAACAGCTCGCGCACGGCCGCCGCCCGGGTCGGCATCCGGTGCTTGAAGCGAAAATCATCAACCGCCGCCAGTTCGTCCGGAGAAAGCATCACTTGGAGGCGTTCGTCGCGCACGTCGTTCATCGGAATTTCCAGGGTTAGCCAATTGAGTAATTTACTCAACAAATGTAAGGCGCGACGGTTCCGCCAAAGTCGATTCAAGCACAAAATTAGTAAAATTTCGCAATAATAACAATAAGTTAGTTCTTGATTTGGGGCTCCGTCGCGCGCATGCTCCCCGTCAACGGAGCACGCCGATGACGGAACAAATCAAGCTGCCGCGCAAGCTCTCCGAGGAGCGGGAGCCGCCTGCGCCCCGACGACCGAGCCATCAGAAGGTCATCGAAAACATCGATCTCTGGGCCAACAGCCCGGGCCTGCAGCCGCCGAAGCCGCTGGACGATCCGAATCGCTGAGCCGTCGCGTTCGACGGCGCGCCGGGATGGCGGCGGCTGCGCCGCGATTCGCGCGGCGGGATATGCCCGTCGCCTTTGCCTTCTCCGCCGCGATTTTCCGGTCCAAAACGCCGTTGCCGCCGCTCGCCTGTTGCGAATTTGGGCGGTAGTGTCTCGCTTCGAATCGACACCAGAGGCCTTGATGACCGTACGCCTGCATCGCGGCGACCTGCCCGATCTCTCCCGCTACACCCGCTCGGTGGCGATCGACACCGAAACGATGGGGCTCAACCCGCATCGCGACCGGCTGTGCGTGGTGCAGTTGTCGAACGGCGACGGCAGTGCCGACGTGGTGCAAATTCCCGCGGATCAGCGCGACGCGCCGAATTTGAAGGCGCTGCTGGCGAACGACGCGATCACCAAGATCTTCCATTTCGCCCGCTTCGATATCGCCGTGCTGTATCAGACCTTCGGCGTGATGGCGCAGCCGATCTATTGCACCAAGATCGCTTCACGCCTGGCGCGCACCTATACCGATCGCCACGGTCTGAAGGACCTCGTGCGCGAGTTGCTCAACATCGATCTTTCCAAGCAGCAGCAGTCGAGCGACTGGGGCAGTGACGCCTTGAGCGACGCGCAGCTCGCCTATGCCGCCTCCGACGTCCTGCATCTGCACGCGCTACGCGAGCGTCTCGACGCGATGCTGGCGCGCGAGGGCCGCACCGAGCTTGCACAGGCCTGCTTCGAGTTCCTGCCGACGCGGGCGAAACTCGACCTGTCGGGCTGGGAGGCCGAGGACATCTTCGCGCATTCATAGCGCGTGATCCGGACAAGTGGGCACCGGTTTTCCCTTGCGACAAACGCGGAACGCGTTTGCGCGGGGATCATGCGCAATCAATAAAGCGCGATGGTGATTCGACCTGAAGCGACCGTGCTTGGGGGTGGCCGGCCGCCGATGCGGCATTTGGCAGCGTTAACGCCCCGTTTCGGTCATAGTCCTCAGGCCTGTCCAGGCTGCATATTCGGCCGGGGGCGGGTAGAATGGCGGGATGTCCTCGTTCGGAGCAGCGGTGAATTCGGTCCAGAAGCCGGCGCCTCAGGCGAGCCTCGAGGCGCGCTTTGCGCTTGCCGAGCGCCACAGCCGGCTGGTGCGGATCCTGCGCGTCGCGGTGCCGGCGGCGGTGATCGTGGCGATGGCCGCGGTGATTTTGGTGTCGGTGTTCAATCCGTTCCGCATGCTGATTCCGAAGCTGCCGATCAACATGGAGAATCTGGTCGTCTCCGGCACCAAGATCACGATGGAATCGCCGCATCTCTCCGGCTACACGACCGACCGGCGACCCTACGAGCTCTGGGCCAAGACCGCGACCCAGGACATCACCAATCCCGACCACGTCGAGCTGAAGACCCTGCGCGCGAAGCTCCTGACGGAGGATCAGTCCACCGTGATGCTGGACGCCCGCAGCGGCGTTTTCGACAACAAGCAGCAGACCATGGAGTTGCAGAAGGACGTGTTCCTGCAGACCTCCAGCGGGTATCAGGCAAAGCTCAACCAGGCCTTCATCGACATGGGCAAGGGCATCGTCACCTCGGACGATCATGTCGACGTCACGCTGACCAACGGCACGATCAGCGCCGATCGGCTCAGGATCACCGGCGGCGGCGAGGTCGTGAGATTCGAGGGTAATGTGGTGATGCATCTGGATAATCTCGGCACGTCCGACGACACCAGCAGCACCACGCCGCCGCAGCAGGACGCTGCGGCATCGGCGAAGGCGCGATCCACCCCGGCCAAATCAACGAGCTCGAAGTGATCATGATGACCACTCGTTTTCAGCGCAGCGGTTCGGTCCGACGTGGCATGCACCATGCAGCGACGCTCGCCTGCGCGCTTCTGATCGCAAGCGCTGCCGCGGCGCGCGGCCAGAGCGCGGTGCAGGGCGTCCCCAACGCCATGCAGGGCTTTTCGCAGAACCGCGACCAGCCGATCCAGATCGAGGCGGCTTCGCTGGAAATGCGCGACAAGAAAAAGGAAGCGACCTTCTCCGGCAATGTGAAGGTGGTGCAGGGCGACACCACCATGACGTCGAAGACGCTGGTGGTGTTCTACGAATCGAATTCGGGCGCGGCGCAGCCCGCTGCCGCGCCGGCAGCCA
Organism: Bradyrhizobium sp. NP1; assembly: GCF_030378205.1. Lineage (NCBI taxonomy): Bacteria > Pseudomonadati > Pseudomonadota > Alphaproteobacteria > Hyphomicrobiales > Nitrobacteraceae > Bradyrhizobium > Bradyrhizobium sp. NP1. The sequence continues at coordinate 128,084 of NZ_CP127385.1, read as the reverse complement.
AGGGCGCCAAGGCGGCGCCGATGCAGTCCAGCACGCCAGGCCCCGGCGGCAGCTCGTCGATCAAGCGGCTGGAGGCGCGCGGCAATGTGGTCGTGACCCAGAAGGACCAGGTGGTGACGGGCGAAAGTGCCGTGTTCGACACCAAGACCAACCTAGTCACCATGCTCGGCGGTGTGGTGCTGACCCAGGGCAAGAACGTCCTGCGCGGCGACCGCCTGCTGGTCGATATGACGACAGGCGTGTCGCGGGTCGAATCCGATTCGGGGCGGGTTCAGGGCCTGTTCCTGCCCAGCCAGAACAACACCCCCGGGACCCCCGGAAGCACCAGTGCAGGCGGCGCTTCCGGTGGTTCGTCCAAACAAAAGCAAAATCAATAACTTGCTCATGAACGCGGTCCGTCGAGGTTGAAGCACCGGGGGCGAGCCTGTATCTAGCCTTTGGGAAGGTGGGCCGCGAATATCCCAGGCGTTCACTGGGCAAGGGACGTCCATTCATTCATGCTGCCGGGCGAATCGGGGCGCTCCGGCACATTTTGGGACGACCAGCGGACAGTTAAGGCGAAGCGGGGATGGTGGATCTACTCGGCATGTTCCGTCGGCGCCCCGCCAAACAGCGCGGCCGTCCCGGCTTTGCCCGCGCGCCGGACGACATCACCGCGCTCGGCGATTCCCTGGGCGGCCTGTTGACCGGCCCGGTTCGCGACGCCCCGCCGATCGCGCGCGAGATGCCCGGCCTGCAGCCGGCCCCGGTGCGCGCCGAGCAGCCGCAGCGGAACGAACCGCCGCGACCGCGAGCAAAACCGCCGGCCAAGCCCGCGACGAAGGGCAACGGCGCAGGCGGCCCGCAGCTGCTGCGCCGTCCCGGCTATCTCGCTGTGCATAGCGTGGAAAAAAGTTTTGGCACGCGCCAGGTGGTGCGCGGCGTCAGCATCTATGTTCGCCGCGGCGAGGCCGTTGGCCTCTTGGGCCCCAACGGCGCCGGCAAGACCACCGTGTTCTACATGATCACCGGCCTGATCAAGGCCGATCGCGGCGCGATCGAGCTTGACGGCCATGACGTCACCAAGCTGCCGATGTACCAGCGCGCGCGGCTCGGCATCGGCTATCTGCCGCAGGAAGCCTCGATCTTCCGCGGCCTCACCGTGGAGCAGAACATCCGCGCGGTGCTCGAGGTCGTCGAGCCCTCGCGCAAGAAGCGCGAGCACGAGCTCGATTCGCTGCTCGACGAATTCAACATCACGCGCTTGCGCAAAAGCCCGTCGATCGCGCTGTCCGGCGGCGAGCGGCGCCGTGTCGAGATCGCGCGCGCGCTCGCCACCCGCCCGAACTACATGCTGCTCGACGAGCCTTTCGCCGGCATCGATCCGATCGCGGTCGGCGACATCCAGGACCTGGTGCGCCACCTCACCAACCGCGGCATCGGCGTTCTCATCACCGACCACAATGTGCGGGAAACGCTCGGGCTGACCGACCGCGCCTATATCGTCTATGCCGGCGAAATCCTGACCGAGGGGAGCCCCGAGGAGATCGTCAACGACCCCGACGTGCGGCGGCTGTATCTGGGCGAGGAGTTCCGGCTTTAGGCCCCGGAGGCCTGTATCGGTCTCTAAACCATGCCGACAGCAGGTCGGCGCTAGCCCGTTTTTCCGATCCGTCAAGCCGTGTACATCGGCTTTGGACTAGGATAAGCAAGAATCGGACCAGTTTTAACGGATCGTTCTTGCCTCCATGGCCCTGACGCAAAGATTGGAGTTCCGCCAGTCGCAGTCGCTGGTGATGACGCCGCAGCTGATGCAGGCGATCAAGCTGCTGCAGCTCTCCAATCTCGACCTCTCGGCTTTCGTGGAAGAGGAACTCGAGCGCAATCCGCTCCTGGAGCGCGCCAGCGACGCCAACGAGCCCCCGGTCGCGGGCGAGGCCGAGCCTGCCGGCTCCGCGGCCTCCGACGAGCCGTCGGACTTTGCCGACGGCATCCACTCCGACCACGGCGAGGCGCTGAACGGGGCCGGTGACGGCTTCGAGCCGACGGCCGAAGAATGGATGAACCGCGATCTCGGCAGCCGCGCCGAGATCGAGCAGACGCTGGACACCGGGCTCGACAACGTCTTTTCCGAGGAGCCGGCCGAGGCTGCGGCGCGCAACGCGCAGGACGCCGCGCCCACCACCTATACCGAATGGGGCGGCGGTGCTTCCAATGACGAGGAATACAACCTCGAGGCTTTCGTCGCCGCCGAGGTGACGCTTGCCGACCATCTTGCCGAGCAGCTTGCGGTGGCGCTGTCCGCGCCGGCCCAGCGCATGATCGGCCAGTACCTGATCGATCTCGTCGACGAGGCCGGCTACCTGCCGCCCGACCTCGGCCAGGTTGCCGAACGGCTCGGTGCTGCGGAGCAGGACGTCGACGCAGTGCTCGCGGCGCTGCAGAAATTCGATCCGCCCGGCGTCTGCGCGCGGAATTTGAGCGAATGCCTCGCCAACCAGCTCCGCGAGCTCGACCGCTACGATCCCGCAATGCAGGCGCTGGTCGAGCATCTCGACGTGCTGGCGAAGCGCGACTTCGCGGCCTTGCGCAAACTATGCGGCGTCGACGACGACGACATCGCCGACATGATCGCCGAGATCCGCAGGCTCGATCCGAAGCCGGGGCTGAAATTCTCGACCGCGCGGACGCAGACCGTGGTGCCCGACGTCTATGTGCGTCCCGGAGCGGACGGCGGCTGGCATGTCGAGCTCAACAGCGACACGTTGCCGCGCGTGCTGGTCAACCAGACCTACTACACGGAGCTGTCCCGGACGATCCGCAAGGACGGCGACAAATCCTATTTCAGCGATTGCCTGCAGAACGCGACCTGGCTGGTGCGCGCGCTCGACCAGCGCGCCCGCACCATCCTCAAGGTGGCGACCGAGATCGTGCGCCAGCAGGACGGTTTCTTCACCCATGGCGTAGCGCATCTGCGCCCGCTCAATCTGAAGGCGGTAGCGGACGCGATCCAGATGCATGAATCGACGGTATCGCGCGTGACCGCCAACAAATACATGGCGACCAACCGCGGCACGTTCGAGCTGAAGTATTTCTTCACCGCCTCGATCGCCTCGGCCGATGGCGGCGAGGCGCATTCGGCGGAAGCGGTGCGGCACCAGATCAAGCGGCTGATCGACGCAGAGGAGTCGACCGCCATCCTGTCCGACGATACCATCGTGGAACGATTGCGCGAGGGCGGCATTGATATCGCCCGCCGGACGGTAGCGAAATATCGCGAGGCCATGCGCATCCCCTCGTCGGTGCAGCGGCGTCGCGAGAAGCAGAGCTCGCTGCTGCTTCCGACCTGACTTCGGCAGAGCGGCGCTGCACCACATATTGCTCCTTTGCCAAATCGGATTAGTCTTGCTCCTGCTGAAAAGATCGATCGAGGCATCGCCATGACCCTTCGGATTTCTGGCAAGAGCATCAGCGTCGGCGAGGCGCTGCGCGGCCGCGTCAACGCGCGTACCGAGGAAGTCCTGCGCAAGTATTTCGACGGCAACTACTCGGGCCACATCACGCTCAGCAAGGACGGCTTCGGCTTCCGCACCGACTGCGCGCTGCATCTCGATTCGGGCATCACGCTCGAGGCCGAGTCGAACGCGACCGACGCCTATGCCAGCGCCGACCAGGCGCTGCTGATGATCGAGAAGCGGCTGCGCCGCTACAAGAGCCGGCTCAAGGACCGTTCGGCGCGCAAGGCCTATGCGGCCTCGGCTGCGCTTGCCGAGATCGAGGCGCCGACGCTCGACGCGTCGAGCTACGTGATCGAGGCCCCTGCGGAAGGCGATGACGAGGTCACCGGCTACAATCCGGTCATCATTGCGGAAGCCACCACCACGCTGAAGCGGATGTCGGTCAGCGAGGCGGTGCTGGAATTGGACTTGACCGGCGCCCCCTGTCTGGTGTTTCAGCACGGCTCCAGTGGCCGGGTGAACGTCATCTACCGGCGCGCGGACGGCAATGTCGGCTGGGTCGATCCGCCCGTCGTCGATGGCGGCGCGTGAAACGCTGAAAGGGTCATGGGGCGCTGCCCGGCACAGGAGCGGCCTCGGATCGCGAGCAGGCAACCGCGGCCGAAATCGGCCTCTTTGGAGCCTATTCCGGGGATCTACGGGATTTAAGGATATGGTGCAGGAACAGCGTCGCGGGTGTTGGCAGGGGGCTGGCGTTGGAGTAGAAGCCCCCCCAATCAGGACCCGGGCATGAGGCCCGCCTCCCCCATCCTCACCTTGACGCTGGCCCACCAAGGCCTATTTCGCAACCTGACGGTTCATTCACCTCGGAACGCCCCATGACGATTACCGATCTGGTCGCACCCGAGGCGATTCTCCCGGCGTTGAAGGTCAACAGCAAGAAGCAGGCGCTGCAGGAATTGGCCGCGCGCGCGGCAAGCCTGAGCGGGCAGAACGAGCGGGCGGTCTTCGAGGTGCTGTTGCAGCGCGAGAAGCTCGGCACCACAGCGGTCGGCTACGGCGTCGCCATCCCCCATGGCAAGCTGCCGAAGCTCGAGAAGATCTTCGGCCTGTTCGCGCGGCTCGAGCGCCCGATTGATTTCGAGGCGATGGACGGCCAGCCCGTGGATCTGGTCTTCCTCCTGCTTGCCCCCGAAGGCGCAGGCGCCGATCACCTCAAGGCGCTGGCGCGGATCGCGCGCCTGTTGCGCGACCAGGACATCGCCAAGAAGCTGCGCGCCTCGCGCGACGCGCACGCGATCTATTCGGTGCTGGCGCTGCCGCCGGCAAGCGCGGCCTGATTTCGCGCTTTCCGCTTCCGCTATCCGTCTTCAGCAGATGGTCGGCAGCAGCCGCCTGACCTCGTCGATGAGGCCGGAGACAGCCTCCGGATCGTTCGACAGCTGCTTTAGCAGATAGTTCTGGAACAGGCCGTCGAACAGCGCATAGAGCACGCTGGAGGAAACCGCCGGCTGCTTCCCGCCGAGCTCCGCATAGCGCGATGCAACGCGCCAGACCATGTTTTCGAGGCTCTTGTCGATCTCGGTGACGTCCTTGCGGAAGGCAGCCTCGAACAGTGCCTGGGCGCGCAGGTCGTACCACAGCCGATGCATCCGCGCGTCATCGCGCAGCGTGGCGGCGAGCTTCGCCAGAAAGCCTTCCATCAGTTCGTCGCGGCTTTGCGCCGTTGCGGTGACCTCATCGTACCGCGTCACGCATTTCGCCTTGTAGTGCCGAACGCAGCAGCAGATCAGGTCGAGCTTGTCGCTGAAATAATAGTGGAAGACGCCGTGCGTGAACGCGGAGTTCTGCGCGATGTCGCGCAGGCTCGTGCGCGCGAAGCCAAGCTCGGCAAGCGTCTCGAGCGCCGCTTCCGCGAGCTCGATGCGACGCGCGTTGAACTTCTCCTCCCGCAGCGCCTCGGCGGCTTCCGACACCCGCTCCGCCGCGCTCAATGCCCGCCGCGCCATTCCGTTTCCTTCCTCGCCGCGATCCACTGTGGCGGCGTCCGCAGTCACCGCAACCATCTTTCCGGACGGTCGTCAAGTTTCGCCTTGACAATCGTCAAGCTTCTATTGGACGTTTGTCAAAATAAATTTTGACGGTCGTCAAGATCATTCCAGTCCGGGGAGGACGATCGGCAGCCGGCCGGGCCGGCGCCGGAGCGCGCAAGCTGCAAACCGCCGGCACAGCCGGGCCCAACAACATCAGCAGGGAGGAGCACGTCATGAACGGGAACAATCTCGCCGGCAAAAGGGCGCTGGTCACCGGGGGCGCCCGAGGCATCGGGGCTGCGATCGCGCAGGCGCTGGCGCGTGCCGGCGCATCGGTCATGATCGCCGACATTCTGGAGGATGCCGGGAAGGCGAGCGCTGCTGAAATCGCGAAGGCCGGCGTGAAGACCGGATTCGCCAGGCTCGACGTGGCCGACGACGCGCAATGGGAAAGGGCGGTGGCGGCCACCATCGCCACGCTCGGCGGCTACGACATTCTCATCAACAATGCCGGAATCGAGATCACCTCGCTGGTGAGCGAGGTGAGGGCGGAGGATGCGCGGCGGATGTGCGACGTCAACATCGTCGGCACCGTGCTAGGCATGAAGCACGCGTTCCGCGCGATGCGGCCCGGCGGGCCGGCCGGCAAAGGCGGCGTCATCGTCAACATCGCCTCCGTCGCGGCGACCATCGCCTTTCCGAGCATCGCGGTCTACTCCGGCACCAAATCCGCGGTCGATCGCATGACGCGGGTAGCGGCGATGGAAGCCGGCAAGCTCGGCTTCGGGGTGCGCGTCAACTGCATCTATCCGGGCCTCATCCCGACCGACATGGGAATGCAGCTCGCCAACGACATCGTCGGGATCGGGCTCGCGGCTGATATCAACGCGGCGGTCGGTTCGGTGGTGGAGCAGACCCCGCTCGGCCGGCTTGCCGAGGTCAGCGACATCGCCGATTCCGCGGTGTTCCTGTGCTCGAACGATGCGCGCTTCATCACCGGCATCGGACTGCCGGTTGACGGCGGCATGGGCATGTAACGCGCGCTCGCGCGCCAACAATCAATTCGGAGGATACGGAAGATGAGCGAGAAGAAACCCGTCGTCGTCTATGGCGTGTCCGGCTATACCGGCCGCCTCGTCTGCGAATATTTGCGCGAGTACAACATTCCCTTCATCGCCGCCGGCCGCGACGGCACCAAGGTCAAGGCGGTGGTGGAGAAGATTCCCGGCATCGACACCGTCGAGCACGAGGTCGTGCAGGTCGAGCACACGGTCGAGGCGCTGACCAAACTGTTCAAGGGCTCCAGGGTCGTCAGCAACATGGTCGGCCCGTTCATCAAATATGCCCCTGAGGTGGTGGAGGCCGCGCTGCAGGCCGGCTGTCACTACACCGACACCACGGGCGAGCAGGATTGGGTGCTGATGGCGCAGGAACGCTGGGGCGCCCAGTTCGCCCAGAAGGGCCTGCTGCTGTCGCCGAACCTGGCGCAGATGTACACGACCGGCGAAATCGCCGCCAATATCTGCCTGGAAACGCCGGGTCTCGACACGCTCGACATTCTGGTGTTCTGGAAGGGCTTTCCGACCTACGCCTCGACGCAGACCATCTTCACCATCCTCAAGGCGAACTGGTACTATCTCGAGCAGAACAAATATGCCGAATGGGACGTCACCGCGCGCGCCGATGTCGTGGTGCCCGGCCAGCACGAGACCGCGATCGCGGTGCCGTGGGGCGGCACGGCGCACCCGGTCTGGTTCAAGAACGATCCGCGTGTCGCCAACTGCAAGGTTCTCGGCGGCGTGCTTGCCCGTCCTGTCATGGAAGGCGTGGTGCAGACCACCCAGATGGTGAAAGAGAAGATCAAGCCGTTGCCACCGGCAGAGCAGGAGAAGGCGCTTGCCGACATCGCGGCGACGCTGCAGGCCTCGATGCCGCCGCGCGAGAATCCGCGCATCAACACCTCGATCGATTCGGTCCACGCTTCCGGACCGCTCGGCCGTGCCCATTGCGTGATCCACGGCAATTGCAATTACAAGCAGACCGGCATGCTGCAGGCCTACGCCGCTTACGTGCTGCTGCAGCAACCACCGAAAAGGGTCGGCTTTGCCTCCGGCTGCCAGGCGTTCGGACATCGGGAGTTGCTCGGGCAATTGCGCAGCTTTGGCCTCGTGATGAATCCGATCCTGACGGTCCATGCGTGACGAGATGAAGCGGCGCAAATAATCTCGCGCCGCTTTTTCCACCAGCGGAGACGATCCGTGCGGCTGATCGATTATCTCGACAAGGGCGCCTCACTGGGTGCGGATGCGCCGTGCCTGACCATGGACGGCCGTGACCTCAGCTATGCCGACGTGCAGCGCCTCAGCTACCGGGTCGCACGCGGGCTTGATCGATCCGGCGTGGCCGCAGACGACAAGGTTGCGATCCTCTCCGGCAACGACCCGGTCGCCTTTGCCTGCGTGTTCGGTATTTCCCGCGCCGGCGCGGTCTGGTGCCCGATCAATCCGCGCAACGAAGCCGCGGAGAACCGGTTCATCCTCGACGAGTTCGACTGCGGCCTGCTGCTGTTCCATTCGAGCTTTGCGCCGATGGTCGAGCAGATGCGCGACCAGTTGCCGAAGCTTCGGGCGCTGGTGTGCCTCGATGCCGAACTGCCCTCCGCCCCGTCCTTCGAGCGCTGGCTCACCGGCCTCGACGACAGCGCCTGGCAGCGCGATCCGGTCGACGATCTCGCCATGATCCCCGGCACCGGCGGCACCACCGGCAAGCCCAAGGGCGTCATGCTGTCCGGTCGCAACCTCGAGGCCATGACGGCGCTGACCCTGATGGGCTATCCCTTCGCGGGCCGCCCGATCTACCTGGCGCTGGCGCCGCTGACGCATGCCGCCGGCGTGCTCTGCTTCCCGATCATGACGCTTGGCGGGCGGATCGTGATCATGCACCACCCCGATATCGGGGAATTCCTCGACCTGATCGGCCGCTACCGGGTCACGCACACCTTCCTGCCGCCGACCGTGATCTACATGCTGCTGGACCATCCCAAGCTTGACGCGGCGGACCTGACGTCACTGCAATGTTTCTGGTACGGCGCGGCACCGATCTCGGCAGCACGGCTCGCCGAAGCCTTGAGGCGTATCGGCCCGATGGCGCAGTTGTTCGGGCAGACCGAAGCGCCGATGATGATCTCGATGATGCCGCCGGCGGCGCATTACAATGCCGACGGCTCGATCGCCGTCGGCCGCCTGTCCTCCGCGGGCCGGGTCTCACCGCTGGTTCAGGTCGGCATCATGGACAAAAGCGGCAGGCTGCTGCCGACCGGCGAGCGCGGCGAGATCGTGGTGCGCGGCTCCCTTGTCATGGACGGCTACTACAAGAACCCGCAGGCCACGGCGGAGGCCTCCGCCTTCGGCTGGCACCACACCGGCGACGTCGGCTATCTCGACGGCGACAACTTCCTCTACATCGTCGATCGCGCCAAGGACATGATCATCACCGGCGGCTTCAACGTCTATTCGGTCGAGGTGGAAAACGCGCTGCGCGCCCATGAGGCGGTGCAGGACTGCGCGGTCGTAGGCCTCCCTGACGACAAGTGGGGCGAGCGGATCGTCGCGGTGGTGCAGCTGCGCGCCGGCCGCATCGCCGATACCGATGCGTTGGCAGCCTTTGTCAAGGCGCGGATCGGCAGCGTGAAGACGCCAAAGCAGATCGAAATCTGGGATGACCTTCCGCGATCCAAGGTCGGCAAGGTGACAAAGCCCGACATCCGCGCACGGCTTTTGGGCGTCGCGGCGACAACCGCCGGCAAAGGCTGACGAGGCAAAAAAAGGCCTGCTCCCGGTCGACCAGGAGCAGGCCCGCTATTTCCGAATTCGATGGGCTGCGGCAGCGGTTCGCGCTGCCGTTTCCGGCGTCAGTGCACGCTGACGGCCTGCAGCTCGTTGCTCCAGGCATTCGCGACCGCGGCCTCGCGTGAGTCGGTCAGCATGATCGGCGTGCCGTCCGCGGCGTGCAGGGCGAACAGTTTCAGGCCCGGCGCGATCTTCGGCGCCTGCGGAAACAGGCTCGGCACGTCCTCGGAGCGAATCTGCTTCACATAGGCGATGTGACCCTCGCCCAAGGTAGCCAGCGCCTCCAGCGAGACGGGCGGTTCCAACGCAACATTACCTTCAGTCATGGTCTCGACTCCTCTGAGACTTAAGCGGTCGAGTCCGCTACTCGTTCCATCCATTATTCGTGTTCATTGATAGCGATTGTCTTAACGACCTTCTCCGGCTCCGGCCGGGCCAGATCGATCGACAACAGCCCGTTCTTCAGATCCGCGCCCAGCACCAGCATGCCTTCCGCGAGCACGAAGGTGCGCTGGAAGTGGCGCGCCGCAATGCCGCGATGGATGTATTGCCGGGCCTTTTCCTCCTGCTGCCGGCCGCGGATCACGAGCTGGTTTTCCTCAATCGTTACATCGAGTTGGTCGCGGGTAAATCCCGCCACCGCCAGCGTGATTCGCAGCCGTTCGGGCTGGCCGTTGGACCGCTCGCACCGTTCGATATTGTAGGGCGGGTAGCCGTCGGCGCCTTTGACGACGCGATCGAGCACGCGCTCGATTTCGTCAAATCCAAGCAGGAACGGACTGGATAACGTAGGAACACGAGACATAGTTTACAAAGTCCTCTCGAAGCGACTTTGACGTTTCAGGGCCCTTCCGGCACCCCTTGCGGAACAATATGGGCATGATTTGTAGGCTGTTCAAGCGCCTCAGGAAATTGCCCCACAGCCGATCCTTAACCCGTTAAAGGCCGACGCGCCGCCGGCCGTCGGCCGAGAACAGATGCAACTTGTCCCGCGGCGCGACCGCACGGATGCGCTCGCCGATTGCGGGCCCGCTCTGCCCGGGAATACGGACCAGGATTTCCCCCGGTGGCAGTTCCCCGGGCCTGGCGCTGACCGCCGCCGGCCGGTCGCGCTCGGCGGCGCGCAGGCCGTACACATAGGTCTCGGCGCCGACCCGTTCGATCGCCTCCACCGTCAGGTCGAATGCCACGCCGCCGTCGGGCGCGCTGCCGTTGGCGAGCTGGAGGTCCTCGGGGCGGACGCCGAGAATGCCGGCCTCGGCGCCGGGATCTGGAAGCTGGATTGTCCCGTCGGGCAGCGCGATCAGGTTCATCGGCGGCGCGCCGATGAAGGCCGCGACGAAGGTGGTCGCCGGCTTCTGGTAGATGGCGAGCGGCGGGCCGATCTGCTCGACCTGGCCGGCGTTCATCACGACCAGCATGTCGGCCAGCGTCATCGCCTCGAGCTGATCGTGGGTGACGTAGATCGACGTCGTGTTGAGCCTGCGCTGCAATTTGCGGATCTCGACGCGCATCGCGATGCGCAGCTTGGCGTCGAGGTTGGAGAGCGGCTCGTCGAACAGGAACACCTTGGGCTGCCGCACGATGGCGCGGCCCATCGCGACGCGCTGGCGCTGGCCGCCGGAGAGCTGGCGCGGCTTGCGCTCGAGCATCGCGGACAGCTCCAGGATGCGCGCCGCTTCCTGCACGCGGGTGTCGATCTCGCCTTTGGCCATGCCGCGGTTGCGCAGGCCATAGGCCATGTTGTTGTAGACGCTCATATGCGGATAGAGCGCGTAGTTCTGGAACACCATGGCGATGTCGCGCTCGGCCGGCTCGACCGTGTTGACGATGCGCCCGCCGATGTCGATCTCGCCGCTCGTGATGGTCTCGAGCCCCGCCACCATGCGCAGAAGCGTGGACTTGCCGCAGCCGGAGGGGCCGACCAGCACGCAGAACTGGCCGTCGCCGACCTCGAAATCGACGCCCTTGATGGCTTCGAGCCCGCCCGGATAGGTCTTGCGGACATTACGGAGGGTGACGTTAGCCATGCGTTCGCCCGTTCATTTTTCCGTCTCGACCAGCCCGCGCACGAACAGCTTCTGCATCACCACCACGACGAAGACCGGCGGCAGCATCGCAAGGACGGCGGTCGCCATCACCACAGGCCATTCGGTGAGCGCATCGGTGGTCGTGATCATCTTGCGGATGCCGATCTGAACGGTCTGCATGTCGTCGCGGGTCGTGATCAAAAGCGGCCAGAGATACTGGTTCCAGCCAAGGATGAACAGGATCACGAACAGCGCCGCCATGTTGGTACGCGACAGCGGCAACAGCGTATCCCAGAAGAAGCGGAACGGGCCCGCGCCGTCGATGCGGGACGCCTCCAGCAGCTCGTCCGGCACGGTCATGAAGAACTGGCGGAACAGCAGCGTCGCGGTAGCCGACGCGATCAGCGGCAGCGCAAGCCCTGCATAGCTGTCGAGCAAATGCAGGTCGGCGACGATCTTGTAGGTCGGGTAGATGCGCACCTCGACCGGCAGCATCAAGGTGATGAAGATCAGCCAGAAGATCGTCATGCGGAAGGGAAAGCGGAAATAGACGATGGCGTAGGCCGAGATGATCGAGATCGCGATCTTGCCGAGCGCGATCAGCATCGCCATCACGAACGAGTTGAACAGCATGGTGCCGACCGGCTCGCGGGTCGAGCCGCTGGTGCCGACGAAGATCGTCTTGTAGTAGGTTTCGAGGAAATGCCCGCCGGGCAACAGCGACATCTGCCCGTTGGCGATCACGGCATTGTCCTGGGTCGAGGCGACGAAGGCGAGATAGACCGGAAACGCCACGATCGCGATCCCTATCCACAGGATCAGGTGGGCGACATAGCGGCGGATGCCCTCGCGTTCCACCATCAGTAGGTCACCTTGCGCTCGACGAAGCGGAACTGGATCGCGGTCAGCATGATCACGATCACCATCAGGATGACCGACTGCGCCGCCGAGCCGCCGAGATTGCCGCCGAGCAGGCCGTCGACATAGACCTTGTAGACCATGGTTTCGGTGGCCTTGGCCGGGCCGCCGCGCGTCATGGTGTCGATGATGCCGAAGGTGTCGAAGAAGGCGTAGACGATGTTGACGACGAGCAGAAAGAAGATGGTCGGCGACAGCAGCGGGAAGGTGACGGTCCAGAACCGCCGCATCGGGCGCGCGCCGTCGATCGCGGCGGCCTCGAGCACGCTTTTGGGAATGCTTTGCAGGCCGGCGAGGAAGAACAGGAAATTGTAGGAGATCTGCTTCCAGGCCGCCGCCAGGATGATCAGGGCCGCCGCCTGGTCGCCGTCAAGCAGCGGGTTCCAGTCGACACCCATCGCCTGCAACCCGCGCGCGAGAATGCCGAGCGAGGGGTGCAGCATGAACACCCAGAGCACGCCGACCACGGGCGGGGCGACCGCATAGGGCCAGATCAGCAGCGTGCGGTACAGCGTGCCGCCGCGCATCGGCTTGTCGGCCATGACGGCGAACAGCAGCGCCAGCGACAGCGAGGTAACCGCGATCGCGAAGGAGAACGTAAAGGTGCGCAGGATCGCGGCGAAGTAATCGGCCTGGCTCAGCAGTTCACGGTAATTGTCGAACCAGACGAAGGTCGTCGACAGCCCGAACGCATCCTGCAGCAGGAAGGATTGCAGCACTGCCTGGCCTGCCGGCCAATAGAAGAAGATCAGGACGACCGCGAGCTGCGGCGCGACCAGCGCGTAGGGGAGCAAACGTGACTGGAAGATCGATTGCTTCTGCATGAGACCCGGCGAAAGAGGCAGGCGGCTCCTAGTGGTCCGATTCTAACATTCGCATCCCGTTGCAGCAGGCTGTTTCGCGAATGTTAGAATCAGAAGGACCACTAGCAATTTATTGTTTCCAGCGGGGCTTTGGATTTGACGTTCGCATCACGGAATCGCGGCAAGGGATAGCGAACGTCAAATCCGCTCCACCGGCCGCCACCTGCCTCGCTGCTGTCAGTGCACCGCCGTCTTTTCAAACTGTCGGAGCATCTGGTTGCCGCGCTCGACGGCGGCGTCCAGCGCCTGCTTAGCGGTCTTCTTGCCGGCCAGCGCCTGCTCGATCTCCTCCGCCCACACCTCGCGCAACTGCACCATGTTGCCAAGGCGAAGACCGCGCGAGTTCTCGGTCGGCTCCTTGTTGGTGAGCTCCTTCAAGGGCGTTTCGAGGTAGGGCTGGTCCTTGTAAAAGCCCTGGTCCTTGGCCTTCTCATAGGCGGCGCGCGTGATCGGCAGATAGCCTGACGCCTTGTGGATCTCGACCTGACGGTCGGTGTCGGAAAGGAAGGCCAGGAATTTCGCCACGCCCTTATATTCGTCCGCCGACTTGCCGCCCATCACCCAGAGCGATGCGCCGCCGATGATCGAGTTCTGCGGGGCGCCCTTCACGTCGGGATAATAAGGCATCGGCGCGTTGGTGAAGTTGAACTTCGCCTGCGACCTGACGTTGCCGAAGAAGGCCGACGAGGTCAGGAAGATCGGGCATTCGCCCGAGGTGAAGCGGCCTTCGCCGGCATTGGTGCGGCCCGAATAGTCGTAGGTCTTGTCCTTCTGCAGCTCGACCAGGGTCTCCAGGTGCTTGACCTGCAGCGGGCTGTTGAACTCCAGCACGGTGTCGAAGCCATCGAGGCCGTTGGCCTTGGTCGAGAGCGGCACGTTGTGCCAGGCCGAGAGCTGCTCCAGATTGACCCAGGTCACCCACGCATTGGAGAAGCCGCATTTGTCGTAGCCCGCGGCCTTCAGCTTCTTGGCGTCGTCGAACACCTCGGGCCAGGTCTTGGGAATTTCCGCGATGTTTGCCTTCTTCAGCGCGTCGAGGTTGATCCACATCACGGTGGAGGACGAGTTGAAGGGGAACGACAGCATCTCGCCCTTCGAGGTCGAGTAATAGCCGGTGATGGTCGGCAGGTAAGCCTTGGGATCGAACTTCTCGCCGGTCTCGGCCATCAGCTTGTAGACCGGCTTCACCGCGCCGGTCGCCGCCATCATGGTCGCGGTGCCGACCTCGAACACCTGTATGATGGCCGGCGCATTGCCGGCGCGGAACGCCGCGATGCCGGCGTTCATGGTGTCGGCATAGCCGCCCTTGTAGGTCGGGACGACCTTGTAGTTGCCTTGCGAGGCGTTGAAGTCGTTGGCGAGCTTGACGATCAGGTCGTTGTTGCCGCCGGTCATGGCGTGCCACCACTGGATTTCCGTCACCGCCGACGCGGGTGAAGCGGCAAGCGCCAGCGCAAATGCGGTCGCAGCCGCGGCACCGAAACGAAAAACCATCAAAGCCCTCCCGTTGCATCATGCTTTGCGGGCTGCGCGTTAGCAGCGCCGGATGACGCGTCAATGACCGCGCCAGTGGTTCGATTCTAACATTCGCTCCCCGCTTTGAGAGGCGGTTTTGCGAAAGCTGGAATCAGAGGTCCACCAGCAATTATTGTTCGCGTGGAGCTTTGGATTCGACGTTCGCACGAAGAAAATCGCGGCGAACCGTCAGCGAACGCCAAATCCGCTCCACTGGGCCGGGATGGTACGGGAAATGCCGCCCAATGGAAGCGGTACAATGGGCGAACGGAGCCGGCGGCGATCGTCCCGGCTTTCGCGAGTGCGGTCGCGAATGATGCGCTCAGCGCTTCCTGACGGGACCGCAGACCACGCCCTCTGATATCAGCGCCTCGATATCGCGCTTCGAATAGCCGAACTCGCCGAGCACCTCGGCGGTATCCTGGCTGAACTTCGGCGGCGTCAGGCGCAGGCTGGGCTTGCTGCGGTCCATCCGGATCGGGGACGCCACGCCCTCGTACCAGTCCTTGGAGATGATATCGCCGCGATAGACCGTGTGCTCGTTGGTGAGCGCCTGGTCGATCTTCTGCACCGGGCCCGCGGGGAGGCCGGCCGCCAGCAGGCGGTTGCACAGGGGCTCGGCCTCGTGCCGGGAAAACACCGCCGCGAGCTCGGCGCGCAGCGCCTCGCGGTTGGCGATGCGGTCCTTGTTGCGGGCAAAGCGCGGATCGGTGCCGAGCTCGGGCTTGCCGATCTCCTTGGCGAGCTTGCGGAAGGTGCCGTCATTGCCGACGCCGATGAAGATGTCGTCGGTCTTGGTCGGGAAGATCGAATAGGGCACGAGGTTCGGATGCTCGTTGCCGGTCAGCGACGGCGGCTTGCCATGCATGAAATAGTTCGCGGTGTGCGGATGCATGATGGCAAGGCCGGTCTCGTAGAGCGTGGTCTCCAGGAACTGTCCCAGGCCCGATTTCTGCCGTTCGGAGAGCGCCATCAGGATGCCGATCGCCGCGTAAAGCCCGGTGGTGATGTCGACCAGCGGCACGCCGATCCGCATTGGTCCGCTTTCTTTCGATCCCGTCGCCGCGATCATGCCGGTCATGGCCTGGATGATCGCGTCATAGCCGGGATTGCCGCCGCGCGGGCCGTCGGCGCCGAAGCCGGAGATCCGGCAATGCACGAGCCGCGGAAATTTTTCGCGCAACACCGCGTTGCCGATGCCCCATTTGTCGAGCGTGCCCGGCTTGAAATTCTCGATCAGCACGTCGGCGCCTTCGAGCAGCTTCATCAAGACCGCGCGCCCGCCTTCGGAGGCGAGGTCGAGCCCGATCGAGCGCTTGTTGCGGTTGATGCCGACGAAATAGGCCGCATCCTCATCGTGGAAGGGAGGACCCCAGTCGCGCACCTCGTCGCCGGCGGGCGGCTCGACCTTGATCACGTCGGCGCCGTGGTCGGCGAGGATCTGGGTGCAGTAGGGACCGCCGAGCACGCGCGTCAGGTCGATCACGCGCAAGCCCGTCATCGCGCCGGGGGCTGTTTCAGTCGTCATGGCTCAATCTGGCTTCAGGAAAGGTTGAAACCATTAAGCATTCCGGAGGCGGTCACGCAAATACCCCAGCCCGCGGCTGGGCGCATGCCGCCGCGGGCTGGGGAAGTGGGCCTCTCGGCGCTCAGACAACCTTCAGGCGGACGTCGACATTGCCCCGCGTGGCGTTGGAGTAGGGGCAAACCTGATGCGCTTTGGCGACCAGGGCTTCGGCCTCGGCGCGCGGAACGCCAGGCAGCGACACTGCAAGATCGATATCGAGGCCGAAGCCGCCTTCGGAGCGCGGTCCGATCCCGACCGTCGACGTCACGGAGGCGTCGGCCGGAACTTTCGGGCCGCCTTGCGACGCGACGAATTTCATTGCGCCGATGAAGCAGGCGGCGTAGCCGGCCGCGAAAAGCTGTTCGGGGTTGTTGCCGGCACCGCCGGCCCCGCCGAGCTCCTTCGGCGTGGTCAGCTTGACGTCGAGTGCGCCGTCGAGCGTGGCGGCGTTGCCATCCCGGCCCCCGGTCGCCTTGGCGGTGGTCTTGTAGAGCACATTCACGGACATCGCGGTCTCCCTTGCTTGCGGTTTCGATGCGCTTATATTGCCTACAATTCAATTGTGCACAATAGAAATAATAGCGGGTCACATTTAATTGTCCGCAATTGATTGGGCGCCCCCGGTGCCCCACAATGGCGGGCTGATGAGGATGCCAATGGCCAGGAAACAGGCAGGCGATGGCCTGCTGCAACTCACCAATCAGATCTGCTTCGCGGTGTATTCCACCGCGCACGCGTTCAACCGCGTCTACAAGCCGCTGCTCGACCGGCTCGGCCTGACCTATCCGCAATATCTCGTCATGCTGGTGCTGTGGGAGCGCGACGGCGTGGCGGTCAAGGACATCGGCGATCGGCTGTTCCTCGATTCCGGCACGCTGACGCCGCTGCTCAAGCGGCTCGAGGCCACCGGTCTCGTCAGGCGGACGCGCAGCGCGGATGATGAGCGGCAGGTCCTGATCTCGCTCACCGCGCAGGGTCAGGCGTTGAAGGAGAAGGCCAGGGCGGTGCCGCAGGCGATCCTCGCCGCCTCCGCATGTTCCGTGGCCGAACTCGCAACCATGAAGAATGAGCTTGTTGCCTTGCGCGACAGGCTCAACGCGATGATGCAGGAGTAGCGGCCGGCTGTAGACGTATTCATCTGACGGCTCGCAGCCCGGCTTCGCTACGATAGGGCTTGCCGAGCTGAAGCTGGCGAAGCCAGCGAAGGCTGGTGGAGCCAGGCGGGATCGAACCGCCGACCTCTTGCATGCCATGCAAGCGCTCTCCCAGCTGAGCTATGGCCCCATGTCGCCTGAGGCGAATGGATTAGACCAGATCGCGATTGCGCTCTAGCCCAATTTGCATTCGATCCGGACCGAAGGCCGGATCATGCTGCTCGCGCGCGTTGGGCCGCGCGCGGGAGACCCAGAACACAGTTCCGGGCCGATCTCAAGTCTCCTCGTCGCCGCCGACATCGCCGATGATGTCGGTCACGTCCTCGTCGCCCTCTTCCTCGTCGGCGATGAAGGTCGAATCATCGTCCTCGTCGTCCTCGATGGTCTCGTCGACCTCGATGTCGTCCTCGGATTCGGGAACGACCGCCTTGACCTTGCCGGTCGACTCCTCGGCGTCGGCTTCCTCGAGGGACACCAACTCTTCGGACTCCACCGTCTCCGGCACGGCGTCGGCAGGAGCGGCCGCAGGCGCGCGGGTGTCGGCGCGGGTCCGCGGCGGCGCGACCGGCGCAATCGGCACGACCTCGCCGGTATAGGGCGAGATCACCGGATTCTTGTTCAGATCGTAGAACTTCTTGCCCGTGGTCGGGCAAATGCGTTTGGTTCCGAGGTCGGCTTTGGCCACGTGCGCAATCCCAGGGATTTTTCGAAAACGGAGCTTCACTTGGCTAGTTGAGGGGCCGCTGTCAATAGCGGTTTGCGGGCATTTGACGGCCGCGTGACGCGATCTTGCCCATGTGTTACCTGCGGCCGCAGGTCCCGCCAATGCGCGGGCTGTCCCCTCGCAACAGGACACAATCTTGACCGATTCCGCCCAACCGACCCCCCTGGAAGCCCGATGCAGCGGTCCGCTCGCAGGCCGGGTCCGCGTGCCCGGCGACAAGTCGATTTCCCACCGGGCCCTGATCCTGGGGGCGCTTTCGGTCGGCGAAACGCGGATTTCCGGTCTGCTCGAGGGCGAAGATGTGATCAACACCGCGAATTCGATGCGGGCGCTTGGTGCCAGGGTCGAGCGGACCGGCGATTTCGCGTGGTCCGTGCATGGCGTGGGCGTCGCCGGCTTCGCCGAGCCCCGCCAGGCGCTGGATTTCGGCAATTCCGGCACCGGCTGCCGGCTGGTGATGGGGGCGGTCGCCGGCTGCCCGATATCGGCGGTTTTCGATGGCGACGCCTCGCTGCGCAGCCGCCCGATGCGGCGGATTCTCGATCCCCTGGAACTGATGGGGGCCAGAATTGCCGACATCCGGGAGGGCGGCCGCCTGCCGGTGACGCTGAACGGCGCGCGGAACCCGGTGCCGATCACCTACCGCACCCCGGTTGCCTCGGCACAGATCAAGTCCGCCGTGCTGCTGGCCGGGCTCGCCGCACCCGGCATCACCACCGTGATCGAGCAGGAGGCGAGCCGCGATCACACCGAGCGGATGCTCAAACACTTTGGCGCCGAGATCGTCTCCACGCCGGAAGGGCTGCATGGGCGCAAGATCGCGCTGACGGGGGAAGCCGAACTGCGTGGCGCCGAGGTCGTGGTGCCGGCCGATCCGTCCTCGGCGGCGTTCCCCATCGTGGCGGCGCTGGTCGTCGAGGGTTCCGACCTCGTCCTGTCCGACGTCATGACCAATCCGCTGCGGACCGGGCTTTTGACCACACTGCGGGAGATGGGCGGCTCGATCGAGGAGAGCGACGCGAGGAGTGATACCGGCGAGCCGATGGCGCAATTGCGGGTGCGCGCCTCGAAGCTGCGCGGCGTCGAGGTGCCGCCGGAGCGGGCGCCCGCGATGATCGACGAATATCTGGTGCTGGCGGTGGCGGCCGCCTATGCCGAGGGCACCACCGTGATGCGGGGCCTGAAGGAGCTGCGGGTCAAGGAATCCGACCGCCTGGCGGCGACCGCCGACATGCTGCGGGTCAACGGCGTCCGGGTCGAGATTTCCGGCGACGACCTGATCGTCGAGGGGCGCGGCCATGTTCCCGGCGGCGGCCTCGTTGCCACCCACATGGACCATCGCATTGCCATGTCGGCGCTGGTGATGGGACTTGCGTCGGATGAGCCGGTGGAGGTGGACGACACCGCCTTCATCGCCACCAGCTTTCCGGATTTCATCCCGATGATGCGTTCGCTGGGAGCCGAGTTCTCATGATCATCGCCATCGACGGGCCGGCGGCGTCCGGCAAGGGAACGCTCGGCAAGCGCCTCGCCCATCATTATGGCTATCGCCATCTCGATACCGGCGTGATCTACCGTGCGGTCGCTTATGCGCTGATGAGCGAGGGCGCGGACCTGAAGGACGAGGCGCGCGCGGTCGCGGCCGCGCTGGAGCTCGATCCGGAAAAGTTCGGCAATCCGGTCCTCAAGACCCAGAAGGTGGGTGAGGCCGCCTCCGTCGTCTCGGCGATCGCGCGGGTGCGGGAGGCCCTGGTCAATTTCCAGCGCCAGTTCGCCGCCGACCCGCCCGGCGCGGTGCTCGACGGCCGCGATATAGGCACCGTGATCTGCCCCCATGCCGATGTGAAGATCTTCGTGGTGGCCGACCCCCGGGTACGCGCCCGCCGCCGCACGCTCGAGGCGAGGGCGAGGGGCGAGGAGGCCGACGAGGCGGCGGTGCTCGCGGACATCCTCAGTCGCGACGAACGCGACCAGAACAGGCCGATTGCCCCTTTAAAGCCGGCCCCGGATGCTTACTTGCTAGACAACTCCAATCTGGATATAGAAGGCGGCGTCCGGGCCGCCATCGACATTGTCGAGGCCGTTCGAGCAGGCCGGCAGCGGGTCTAGACCCTGCCGTCATTGGAGGTAGAGCCTGCTCCCGCCCTCAGATGCGTCGATAGCTCGATTTTTTTCGGTCGAGCTCATTCGCTTCCGGACCAGATATCAACGTATCGATCGTGCAGGCAGCTGCCGGCCCGCTCTTGCGTGAATAGCGCAACGAGCGGTCGTTAGGGTTTGCGGACCTCGACACTTCACGTCCGATACGCATGCAACCGAAATGGCCGGCAAATTCACCGCAATTGGAGAACCAATGGCTTCGACTGCTGCGAGTACGTATACCCCCACCCGCGACGATTTCGCCGCGATGCTCGACGAGTCCTTTTCGCGCGGCAACCTGCACGAAAATTCCGTCGTCAAGGGCAAGGTGGTTGCCATCGAGAAGGACATGGCCGTCATCGATGTCGGCCTGAAGACCGAAGGCCGCGTGGCCTTGCGTGAATTTTCCGGTCCCGGCCGCGAGAGCGATCTCAAGGTCGGCGACGAGGTCGAGGTGTTCCTCGACCGTATCGAGAACGCCCTCGGCGAGGCCGTGCTATCGCGCGACAAGGCGCGCCGCGAGGAGAGCTGGGGCAAGCTCGAGAAGGCGTTCCAGAACAACGAGAAGGTCACCGGCGTGATCTTCAACCAGGTCAAGGGCGGCTTCACCGTCGATCTCGACGGCGCGGTGGCCTTCCTGCCGCGTTCGCAGGTCGACATCCGCCCGATCCGCGACGTCGCGCCGCTGATGAACAACGCCCAGCCGTTCCAGATCCTGAAGATGGACCGGCGCCGCGGCAACATCGTGGTGTCGCGCCGCACCGTGCTGGAAGAGACCCGCGCCGAGCAGCGCCAGGAGCTGGTGCAGAACCTCGAAGAGGGTCAGGTGATCGACGGCGTGGTCAAGAACATTACCGATTACGGTGCGTTCGTTGATCTCGGCGGCATCGACGGCCTGCTGCACGTCACCGACATCGCCTGGCGGCGTGTCAACCATCCGACCGAGGTGCTCTCGATCGGCCAGACGGTGAAGGTCAAGATCATCAAGATCAACCACGAGACCCACCGCATCTCGCTCGGCATGAAGCAGCTGCTCGACGATCCGTGGCAGGGCATCGAAGCGAAGTACCCGCTGAACGCGCGCTTCACCGGCCGCGTCACCAACATCACCGACTACGGCGCCTTCGTCGAGCTCGAGCCCGGCATCGAAGGCCTGATCCACGTCTCCGAGATGTCATGGACCAAGAAGAACATGCATCCCGGCAAGATCGTCTCGACCTCGCAGGAAGTCGAGGTGCAGGTGCTGGAGGTCGATTCGATCAAGCGCCGCATTTCGCTCGGCCTCAAGCAGACCATGCGCAACCCCTGGGAGGTCTTCGTCGAGAAGCATCCGGTCGGTTCGGTGGTCGAGGGCGAGGTCAAGAACAAGACCGAGTTCGGCCTGTTCCTGGGGCTCGAAGGCGACGTCGACGGCATGGTGCATCTGTCCGACCTCGACTGGAAGCAGCCCGGCGAGCAGGTCATCGACAACTACAAGAAGAGCGACATGGTGAAAGCCGTGGTGCTCGACGTCGATGTCGAGAAGGAGCGTATCTCGCTCGGCATCAAGCAGCTCGAGGGCGATCCCTTCGCGGAGCCTGGCGACGTCAAGAAGGGTGCGGTCGTTACCTGCGAGGTGCTCGACGTCAAGGACGGCGGCATCGACGTCAAGATCGTCGGCACCGATTTCACCACCTTCATCAAGCGCTCGGAACTCGCGCGTGACCGCAACGACCAGCGCTCCGACCGCTTCGCGGTTGGCGAGAAGGTCGATGCGCGCGTGATCCAGTTCGACAAGAAGGCGCGCAAGGTGCAGGTGTCGATCAAGGCGCTCGAAGTCGCCGAGGAGAAGGAAGCCATCGCGCAATACGGCTCCTCCGATTCGGGTGCTACGCTGGGTGACATTCTCGGCACCGCGCTCAAGAATCGCGACAACAAGTAAAGCCTCACGCGCCGCGCTTGCGGCAAAAGGCCCCGGCCACGGCCGGGGCCTTTTTCTTCAGCGGCACCTTTTGGCCTGAGGGCGCACCGTGCGATGCGCCGGCGAATCCGTACCGCCGGCTTCGCTCGCGGGAGGGGCCTTCATTTCTTCAAATTGCACCGCAATTGATGTAAACCGATAAGGCTTTGGTCACTTACGAATGTAAAAGGCTTGGGCCACCAGTGTGGTGGTTCGGAAGTTCTCTTCATTTGTGCCGCGAGCTCGTCAAGAGAACTTCCGAACCAAAACCACACTAGAATCATAGATTTGCTAGTGTCCTTTCGGCCCGAAGTTCGCAAAAGGACCTGCCGCAAAATGATGCGAACTTCGGGTCCGGGACACCAGGAGCATTTTCATGTCGCTTGATTCGGATGTGATCGTCGACCGCCGCCGGATTCGACGCAAGCTGACGTTCTGGCGCGTGACCGCCGCCGTCATCGCCATCGCTGCCATCGCGACGCTGGGCGTGCTCGTCACACCGGGCGGACGCAATTCGCTCACCACGTCGGGCTCGATCGCCCGCATCAATATCGAGGGCCTGATCCGCAGCGACCAGGAACGCGTCGAGGCGCTGGAGCGGCTGGAGAAGTCGCAGGCCGCTGCCGTCATCGTGCACATCAATTCGCCCGGCGGCACCACCGCGGGCTCCGAGCAGCTGTTCGACGCGCTGTCGCGGCTGAAGGCGAAGAAGCCGCTGGTCGTGGTGGTGGAGGGTCTCGCCGCGTCCGGCGGCTACATCACCGCGATCGCCGCCGACCACATCATCGCGCAGCAGAGCTCGCTGGTTGGCTCGATCGGCGTGCTGTTCCAGTACCCCAATGTCAGCGAGCTCCTGAAGACCATCGGCGTCAAGGTCGAGGAGGTGAAATCCTCGCCGCTGAAGGCCGCGCCGAACGGGTTCGAGCCGACCAGCCCGGAAGCGCGCGCCGCGCTCGACGCGCTGGTGAAGGATTCCTATGCCTGGTTTCGCGGGCTGGTGAAGGAGCGGCGCGGCATGGACGATGGGCAGCTCGAAAAGGTCGCCGACGGGCGCGTCTTCACCGGCCGCCAGGCGATCGAGCTCAAGCTGGTCGACCAGCTCGGCGATGAGAAAGCGGCGGTGGCGTGGCTCGTGGCCAACAAGAATGTCAAGAGCGACCTGCCGGTACGCGACTACAAGCTCAATCCGCGCTTCGGCGACCTCACCTTCCTGCGCACGGCGGCCAACGTGACCCTCGATGCGGTGGGCCTGGGCGCGATTGCGCGCCACTTCGAACAGGCTGGCGTGAGCCAGGCGGTCGACCGCCTCGGCCTCGACGGCATGCTGGCGCTCTGGCAGCCTGCCGGGACCAATTGAAATCGGAAAAGGCGCACCCGCAGCCGCCTTCGCGTTAAGCGGGTGTCGGCTTTTTTGGCCTGGGGGGCCGTTTGTGACAGCCTTTCGCGCTGCGCAAACTTGATTTAGCGTCTTGACAGTTCAAGGTATTTTCACGGAAATGGACGCACCGACGCTCCCGGGTCTCACCCTCCTATGATCAAATCCGAACTCGTTCAGCGCATCGCCGAGCACAACCCTCACCTCTACCAGAGGGATGTCGAGAACATCGTGAACGCGATCCTCGACGAAATCGTCGCCGCACTTGCGCGCGGCGACCGGGTGGAGCTGCGCGGTTTTGGCGCATTTTCGGTGAAGTACCGCCCGGCGCGTTCGGGCCGTAATCCGCGCACCGGCGCGCATGTGCCGGTCGATGAAAAATGCGTTCCGTTCTTCAAGACCGGCAAGGAAATGCGCGAGCGGCTTAATCGCGACAATCCGGAAGGCGCCTGAAGCGCTTTCGTCGCCGCACCAGTGAGATGAATTGGCGGCACGCGGTGCGGGAACTTCAGATCGGCGGCACTTGTCGTCGGCGAAGCGTGGCGCTGATGGCGCCGATCAACCCGAGCGATGGCCATGCGAAAATTCCTCAACGCCCTGATCGTCGTTCCGCTCGGTCTCATCTTCATCGTCTTCGCGGTGGCGAACCGTCATTTCGTCACCGTCTCGTTCGATCCCTTCAACTCGACCGATCCGTCGGTCGCGATCAGGCTGCCGCTGTTTGTCGTGATCATCCTGGTCGCGATCCTGGGCGTGATCGCCGGCGGCGCGGCCACCTGGTTCCGGCAGCGGCGCTGGCGTCGCGCGGCGCGACAGCACGAAGCAGACGCGCGGACGGCGCGGATGGAACTGGCGGACCTGCGGGCTGCCGCCGCTGCCTCCCGCCATGACCAGAACCGCCTTCCGGCGCCGCCAAATAGCGGCTTTTACGGGGTTTCCGGGCGAGACAAGCAGGGCGCGACGTTGTAGAACCCGGCCCGCCGCCCCTCTGCCCGGTGCGGAAAGCACGAACCCCGAGAGCCATGTCCCTGCTCGTCAAAATCTGTGGCCTGTCGACATCGGAGACGCTCGATGTCGCGCTCGACGCGGGCGCAGACATGGTCGGTTTCGTGTTCTTTCCGCCCTCGCCGCGGCATCTCTCGCTTGAGGCCGCGCGCACGCTTGGCGCGCGGGTCAAGGACCGCGCGCTCAAGGTGGCGCTGACCGTCGATGCCGACGACGCGACGATCAAAGCCATCGTCGAAGCGCTGCAGCCCGACATCCTGCAGCTTCATGGCAAGGAAACCGCGGCGCGGCTGCGCGATATCAGGCAACAATTCGGCCGTCCCGTCATGAAGGCGCTGGCGGTCGAGAGCAAGGCGGATCTCGCGTCACTGCCGGCTTATGCCGATGCGGCCGACCGCATCCTGTTCGATGCCCGGCCGCCGAGGGGCGCCACGCGCCCGGGTGGACTGGGCGCGGTGTTCGACTGGCATGTGCTGGAGGATCTCGATCTGCAATTGCCGTTCATGGTGTCCGGCGGGCTCAACGTCGACAACGTCAGCGCAGCCGTGCGCGTCACCCGCGCCGGCGGCGTCGACGTGTCCTCCGGCGTGGAGGTTACCCCCGGCGTCAAGGACCCCGAGATGATCCGCGCCTTCGTCCGTGCGGCGCGGGCGAGCGAAGAGCTGAGTGTGCGATGAACCAGAACCGGCCCAATTCCTTCCGCAGCGGCCCCGACGAGCGCGGCCATTTCGGCATCTTCGGCGGGCGTTTTGTCGCGGAAACGCTGATGCCGCTGATCCTCGATCTGGAAAAGGCCTATGCCGAGGCCAAGGCTGACCCCGCCTTCCAGGCCGAGATGGACGGTTATCTCAAGCACTATGTCGGCAGGCCGTCGCCGCTCTATTTCGCCGAGCGGCTGACCGAGCATCTCGGCGGCGCGAAAATCTATTTCAAGCGCGAGGAGCTCAACCACACCGGCTCGCACAAGGTGAACAACGTGCTCGGCCAGATCATGATGGCGCGCCGCATGGGCAAGAAGCGCATCATCGCCGAGACCGGCGCCGGCCAGCACGGCGTCGCCACCGCCACGCTGTGCGCCCGGTTCGGGCTCGAATGCGTGGTCTATATGGGCGCGGTCGATGTCGAGCGGCAGCAGCCCAACGTGATCCGCATGGAGATGCTGGGCGCCAGGGTCGTTCCGGTGCAGTCGGGGGCGCGCACGCTGAAGGACGCCATGAACGAGGCGCTGCGCGACTGGGTCACCAATGTGCACAACACCTTCTATTGCATCGGCACGGTGGCGGGGCCGCATCCCTATCCGATGATGGTGCGCGACTTCCAGTCCGTGATCGGCGTCGAGACGCGCCGGCAGCTGCAGGAAGCCGAAGGACGCCTGCCGGATTCGCTGGTCGCATGCATCGGCGGCGGCTCCAACGCGATGGGGTTGTTCCATCCCTTCCTCGATGAGCCCAGCGTGGAAATCTTCGGCGTCGAGGCGGCAGGCCACGGGCTCACGCAACTTCATGCGGCTTCCATCGCCGGCGGCCGGCCCGGCGTGCTGCACGGCAACCGCACGTATTTGCTGATGGACGAGGATGGCCAGATCCAGGAGGCGCATTCGATCTCGGCGGGCCTCGATTATCCCGGCATCGGGCCGGAGCATTCCTGGCTGCACGAGACTGGCCGGGTGAACTACCTCTCCGCGACCGACGAGGAGGCGCTGGCGGCCTTCCAGCTGCTGTCGCGGCTCGAGGGCATCATTCCGGCGCTGGAGCCGGCGCATGCCATTGCCAAGGTGATGGAGCTCGCGCCGAAGCGGCCGAACGACCATCTGATGGTCGTCAACCTTTCCGGCCGCGGCGACAAGGACGTGCCGCAAGTCGGCGATATCCTGAAGGGCCGCAAAAAGTGACCACCCGCATCGACGCGCGTTTTGCCGAGCTGAAGCGCCAGCGCCGCTCGGCCTTCGTCACCTTCGTGATGGCCGGCGATCCCGATCCCGCCACGTCGCTGAAGATCATTCAGGCGTTGCCTGCGGCGGGCGCCGATATCATCGAGATCGGCATGCCCTTCACCGATCCGATGGCGGACGGCCCGTCGATCCAGGCTGCCGGCCTGCGCGCGCTCAAGGCCGGCATGACGCTCAGGAAGACGCTCGAGATGGTGCGCAGCTTCCGCAAGGACGACAACGCGACGCCACTCGTACTGATGGGCTACTACAACCCGATCTATATCTACGGCGTCGACCAATTCCTCGCCGACGCGAAGAGCGCCGGCGTCGATGGCCTGATCATTGTCGACCTGCCGCCGGAAGAAGACACCGAGCTCTGCGTGCCCGCGCTCAAGGCCGGGCTCAACTTCATCCGGCTGGCGACGCCGACCACCGACGACAAGCGGCTGCCGGCCGTGCTCGCCAACACCTCCGGCTTCGTCTACTACGTCTCGATCACCGGCATCACCGGCAGCGCCGCCGCCGATTCGAAGGAGGTCGGCGAGGCGGTGGCGCGAATCAAGCGGCATACGAATCTGCCGGTCTGTGTCGGCTTCGGCATCCGCACGCCGCAGGCGGCGCGCGCGATCGCCCAACATGCCGACGGTGCCGTGGTCGGCACCGCGCTGGTCGATGCCTTGCGCGCGAGCCTCGATGCGCAGGGCCGCGCGACCGCCGCGACGGTCAACGCCGTGGCCGAGCTTGCCGCCGCGCTCGCCGAAGGTGTACGGGGCGCCAAGCAGGCGGCCGAATAGTCGCGTTGACAGGCGGGAGAAGCGGCTTGCCGGGCTTTGCGGCAGCCGCCATATAGCTACAGGCGGTGACATCAGCGATGACGGAGCTTGAATCATGAACTGGCTCACCAATGTGGTCCGGCCGAAAATCCGCAACATGCTGCGGCGGGAGACGCCGGAGAATCTCTGGATCAAGTGTCCGGATTCCGGGCAGCTCGTGTTCTACAAGGACGTCGAGGCAAACCAGTTCGTCATTCCCGGCTCAAACTACCACATGCGCATGGGCGCGGTGGCGCGGCTGAAATCGATCTTCGACAACGAGACCTGGTATGACATCGCGCTGCCCGAGGTGACGCCGGACCCGCTGCGATTCCGCGACGAGAAGAAATATGTCGACCGCGTCAAGGATGCGCGCGCCCGCACCGGGCTGAACGACGCGGTCAAGGTAGGCTATGGCAAGCTCGAAGGGGCCGCGGTCGTGGTCGCCGTGCAGGATTTCGATTTCATGGGCGGCTCGCTCGGCATGGCCGCAGGCGAGGCCATCGTGCGCGGGCTAGAGCTCGCGCTGGAGAAAAAGTCGCCCTTCATCGTGTTCGCGGCTTCCGGCGGTGCGCGGATGCAGGAAGGCATTTTGTCGCTGATGCAGATGCCACGCACCACGGTTGCGGTGCAGATGCTGCGCGAGGCCAAGCTGCCCTACATCGTGGTGCTGACCAATCCGACCACCGGCGGCGTCACCGCGTCCTACGCCATGCTGGGCGACGTCCATATCGCCGAGCCCGGCGCGCTGATCGGTTTCGCCGGCGCGCGCGTCATCGAGCAGACCATCCGGGAAAAACTGCCGGAAGGATTCCAGCGCGCCGAATATCTGCTCGACCACGGCATGGTCGACATGGTCGTGCATCGTCATGATCTGCGCCCGACGCTGGCACGGCTTTGCCGCTTGCTGACGAAATCGCCGGCGTTGGAAACCCCGTCGAAGCCGGCGCCGCAGGTCACCTCGGCCGCGCAGATCGTTTCGGCGCCCGACACGGCGCCGGCCGCGCCGCACGCGTGAGTGCGCCTGCCGCAAAGCCGTCTCCGCTCGACGAGGTGATCGCGCGATTGTCCGCGCTGCATCCGAAGCGGATCGATCTCGATCTTTCACGGATGAACCGGGTGCTGGAGCGGCTCGATCACCCCGAGCGCAAGGTGCCGCCGGTCATTCACGTCGCCGGCACCAACGGCAAGGGGTCGACCGTCGCCTATCTGCGCGCGATCCTGGAAGCCGCGGGCCTGCGCGTCCACGTCTACACCTCGCCCTATCTCGTACGGGTCAACGAATGTTTTCGCTTTGCCGGCCAGCTGGTCGGCGACGCCGAACTGACGGCAGCGCTCGAAGCAACCGAGCGCGCCAATGCCGGCGCGCCGCTGACCGTGTTCGAGGCGAAGACCGCGGCGGCGTTCTGGCTGTTCGCGCAGCATCCGGCCGATCTGCTGCTACTCGAGGTCGGGCTCGGCGGCCGGCTCGATTCCACCAACGTGGTCGAGAAGCCGCTCGCGACGGTCCTGACACCGATCAGCATGGATCATACCGAGTTCCTGGGTAATACCCTGACCGCGATCGCCGGCGAGAAGGCGGCTATCATCAAGCGCGGCGTGCCGGTGATCTCGGCGGAACAGACACCCGAGGCGATGGGCGTCATCGCCGCGCAGGCGCGACGCCTGCACGCGCCACTTTTTGCCGCGGGCGAGAGCTGGCACGTCAGCGTCGAGCGCGGCCGGCTGGTCTATCAGGACGATCGCGGGCTGATGGATCTCGCTGCGCCAAAACTGTTCGGGCGGCATCAATTCGACAATGCGGGGCTTGCGATCGCGACGCTGCGCGCGATCGGAACGTTCAGGATCGCCAACGCGGCCTTCGAAGTCGGCATCGTCAATGCCGACTGGCCGGCGCGGATGCAGCGGCTGTCGTCGGGTGCGCTCGGCGAGATGGGCCCGCCCGGCTGCGAGATATGGCTCGACGGTGGACACAATGCCGAAGGCGGCCGCGTCGCGGCCGCGGCGCTCGGCGATCTCGAAGAACGGGTGTCGCGGCCGCTGGTCGTGATCGCTGGCATGATGGCGAACAAGGATCCGCACACCTTCCTCGCCAATTTCGCCGGGCTGACGCGCCACATCATCGCGGTCGAAATTCCCGGCGAGGACAATGCGATGCCGCCGCAGCGGCTGGCGGACGCGGCGCGCGCGCTCGGCATGCGCGTCGAGATCGCCGCCGGCGTCGAAGCCGCCCTCCGCGGGCTGGCGAAGCTGGCCTACGAAGTGCCGCCGCGCATTCTCATCACCGGCTCGCTCTATCTTGCCGGCCACGTGCTCGCGCTCAACGGCACGCCGCCAAAATAGGCCCGCGCAAAACAAGACGGCCGGCATTGAGCCGGCCGTTGTCGAATTTATCTCGTCTCGAAGCGATCAGACCGCGGCGGAAATCCACTGCTGCAGCTTCTGCTTTGGTGCGGCGCCAACCTGGCGCGAGGCCATCTCGCCGTCCTTGAAGATCATCAGGGTCGGGATCGACATCACGCCATATTTCGAGGCCGTCTTCGGGCTCTCGTCGACATTGAGCTTCACGATCTTGACCTTGTCGCCCATCGCGCCGGAAATCTCGTCGAGCGCGGGTGCGATCATGCGGCAGGGGCCGCACCATTCCGCCCAGAAGTCGACCACGACAGGCCCTTGCGCTTTGAGCACCTCGGCTTCGAAATTGGCGTCAGAAACCTTGCCAACGGCCATGGGATACCTCGTTCAGTGAGAGAAAGGGCGCGACCGCTAGAGAATCGCGCCCAGGGATCATGGGGGAAACCTATGAATGCGACCTTGCCGGGTCAAGTTCGCATCCTAGGATGCCAGTGCAGCGTCCAGCGCGGGAGCAGAAATTTCCATGAATTCAGGCGTTTCGGTCCAAAGCAGCGCGGCCCGGACGCCCCTCTGGGGATAAAGTTTCGCAAGCACCGCCCGGTAAAGGGCAAGCTGCCGGATATAGGCTTTCGGCGCCGCGGCGGCGTTGATGGGCGGGGCCTGGTTGGTCTTGAAATCGACGATCAGGACTTCCTCCGGGCCCACCACCAGGCGGTCAATCTGGCCCGACACCAGCGCTGTGCCCCCATCGGGGCGCGATAGCCGCCCCACGATCGAGACCTCGGCGCGGCTGCCGGGGGCAAAGACCGCGGCAAAGCGGCGGTCCGCGATCAGCGCCAGCACCCGCTC
Source organism: Bradyrhizobium sp. NP1 (assembly GCF_030378205.1). Classification (NCBI taxonomy): domain Bacteria; kingdom Pseudomonadati; phylum Pseudomonadota; class Alphaproteobacteria; order Hyphomicrobiales; family Nitrobacteraceae; genus Bradyrhizobium; species Bradyrhizobium sp. NP1. The sequence goes on along the minus strand of NZ_CP127385.1, from coordinate 97,591 downwards.
GGCAAGCAGCTCGCGGTCGCGATCACTCCATGCGGCTGCGTTGCGTGCCAGGAATTGCAGCGCGGCCTCGCGGCGGCGAGCGGCGGCCAGATCGGGCAGCGATTGCAGCAGGCGGTGTACCAGCGTGCCGCGCTGCAGCGCGAGCGCACGGGAGGCGAGCGATTCGCCCGTGCGCACGACGCGGCTATCGTCTTCGCCCGCGGAGGATGGACGGATGGCGCTTTCAGTCGGCAGCTCGGGCGCAGCCGTCCGCAGCCACGGCGGCAGCGCGGCCGCCACCTCACCCACTGGAGAGGCCGCCTCGCCGGTGGCGAGCGCTGTGTCCTCGCTCCGTGAAAAGCGCTTGATCGGGCCGTCGTCTGTCTCGATGACTTCCTGGTGCAGGCCGGACGCGGCAAGCCCCTTGTCGATCAAATCGTACCAGGAGAGCTTGCGCACGCTATTCATGTTGCCGGGCATGCAGCCGCCGACGATCAGCCGGTCGGCTGCGCGCGTCATCGCGACATAGAGCAGGCGGCGGTATTCGTCCTCGACCTCCTCGAGCATTTTCGCGCGCGCCGCGATGACCGCTGCGGGATCTTCCGCCTTCTTGCCGGCCCAGACCACGACCTCGCCGTCGCCCGCCTGCGGCACATGGACCAGCCGCAGACGCTGCTGGTCGGTTGGCGATGAGGTGGTGTCGACCATGAATACCACGGAGGCCTCCAGCCCCTTGGCGCCGTGCACGGTCATGACACGGACCTCGTCGCGCGAGATCTCCATGTCGCGCTTCACCTCGGTGTCGGCGGCGCGCAGCCAGGCCAGGAAGCCCTGCAACGAGGCCGGAGCCTTGCGCTCGTAGTTCAGCGCGAGCTCGAGGAACTCGTCGAGCGCGTCATTGGCCTCGTGACCGAGGCGCTTGAGGATGCGCGCGCGTCCGCCGTCGCCGCCGAGCAGCCAGGCATAGAACGCAAACGGCGTCTCGCCGGCGAAACGCCGCTCGCATGCTTCGAGCCGCCTCAGCGCGGCGGCCAGCTTCGCATCGTCAGGTGCGTGCAGGGTGAGCGCGCGCCGCAGCGAGCCCTTGCGATCCCAGGCGAGCGTGAACAGGTCGTCGTCATCGAGCCCGAACAGCGGGCTCTTGAGCGCCACCGCAAGCGCCAGATCGTCCTGCGGAAACAACAGCGCATCCGCCAGATTCATCAGGTCGATGATCGCGATGTGCTCGGTCAATTTCAGGCGGTCGGCGCCGGCGACCGGAATGCCGGCGTGCTTCAGTGCCTGGATCACCGCGTCGAAGGCGTTACCGCGCCGGCGCACCAGCACCAGCATGTCGCCATAGCTTAAGGCACGGCGATCGCCGGCAGGTCCGATCAGCGTGCCGCTTGCGACCAGGCGCTTGATCTCGGTCTGGATGCGCCGCGCCAGCTTCACCTCCGGGCTCGTCACGGAGACGCCGTCGAACGGTGCGCGCCAGCCCTCGATGTCCTGCCGGTCGTCGGCCTGTGCGAGCGGCCAGAATTCGATCAGGCTTGGCCCGGCATCGGCGAGCGCATGATGGATGGGGTAGCCGATGTCGGGCGAATGGATGCTGCTGTAGATCGCATGCTCGCGGAACACATGATCGACCGATTGCAGGATCGCAGGTCCCGAGCGGAACGAGTAGGTGAACGACACCGCATCGAACTGCAGGCCGGCGTCGGTGAACTTCCTGTGCAGCGCGCGGCGGCGCAGGTCGAATTCATGGGGTGCTGCGCCCTGGAACGAGAAGATCGACTGCTTCTCGTCGCCGACGGCGAACACCGTGCGGGTGACGCCGTCGCGCGCGCCTTCGCCGGCGGTGAACTCGGAGATTATATGGTCGACGATGTCCCACTGTCGCGGGCTCGTGTCCTGCGCCTCGTCGATCAGGACGTGATCGACGCCGCGATCGAGCTTGTAATGCACCCAGCCGGCCGATACGCGGTTGAGCATCGCGAGCGTCTTGTCGATCAGATCGTCATAGTCGAGCAGTCCGCGCTCTTGCTTCTCGCGGCGATAGTTCGCTGCCGCGGCGGTCGCGATATGCAGCAGCGCCTCGGTGCGGTCGCGGACGATAACCGCGCGCCGGCGCTCGACCAGCGGGAGAAGCCGGTCCATCTCCGCGGCGAACAGCCGCCCGATCGCCGGATTGGCGTCGGCAAACTTTTTTGTCACCACCGATTTCCGCGGCGTGCGCTCGGTGTCGGTGAGGAACAGCGAGAGATAGCGGTCGACCTGCTCGCTGCCGGAAACGCGCTGCGCCTCGCGCAGGCGTGCGGCCTGTTCACCATCGGTCTTGCTGCCGATCTCGAGCGCGGTCGCGATCTCGTCCCAGCGCGCGCGCCGCAAGTACGGCCCGTCGACGATCTCCTGCTCGATTGTCTCGATGCGGTCACCCGCCACAACCCCGAGCGCGGTCGAGAGCTGTGCGACCGCCGCATCCACGCCGCCGGCGGCATCGGTCCATGCCATGAAATGATCGCGCGAGAGGCAGGCCTCGCGCACCACATCCTTGAAGGTGACGTCGGCCGCGCTCGCCATCGCGGTCGATAGCGCGCGCCCGGTCGCGCTGTCGGGGTCGCGTGAGGCCTCCAGCAGCACCTTCAGGTTGGCGCGCTCCATCATCTCGTTCTGGTCGCGCTCGTCGAGCACCGCAAAGCGCGCGGGCACATTGGCTTCGAACGGAAACTGCTGCAGAAGTCGCGTGCACAGCGCGTGGATGGTCTGCACCTTCAGCCCGCCCGGCGTCTCCAGCGCGCAGGCAAATAGTTTGCGTGCCGACTGTCGCAGCTTCGCGTTGGGGTGGGGAATGCCGACGGCGCGGATCGCGGCATCGAGCGCGTCGTCGTCGAGCGTGACCCAGTGGCCGAGCGTGGTGAATACGCGCTCGGCCATGTTGGCGGCGGCCGCCTTGGTGAAGGTGATGCAGAGGATCTTTTCCGGCGGCACGCCTGACAGCAGCAGCCGGATCACCCTTTGAACCAGGACATGCGTCTTGCCCGAGCCGGCATTCGCCGACACGAAGGAGGAGGCGGCCGGATTGGACGCGCGCGTCTGCCGGTCGCGCACCTCGTCGGGAATCGGACGCAGCGCCTTCACCATTCCTCGATCCCCAGGCCGCCAGCGGCGGACCATTCCTTGATGCGGGCGAGGTCGTCATAGGTGCCGTAGCGCGCAGTCCACATCGGCAGGTTCAGCGAGGTGTAGGCCTGTTCCTCGTCCTCGAAGGTGCGCACCAGCTTCTCCAGCTCGCGGCGCGCATGATCGGCAGCGTCGTCCGGCGGCTGCGGCGCGTCGCCCGGTCTGATCTTCAGTTCGAGCGTACGATGCTCGCCGGGCGGGTTGTTGCCGCTCAGGCGGACATAAGCGAGCTCGCCGACCGTCCCTCCGGCGTCGATGCCGGCGAAGCCGCCCTCGCGCAGGATCGCCGCCTCCAGCGTAAGCTGCGGCGACAGGCCCATGCGGACCTGCTTGCCGGTGGGCGGCTGGCCGGTCTTGTAGTCGAGGATCGCAAAAGAGCCGTCACGGCGGCGCTCGATGCGGTCGGCGCGCGCCGAGAGGATGAAGCTGCGCGCGCTGTCGAGCGTGATCGCGATCTCGCCGCGGATTTCCGCATCGATCTTGGCGATGTCATCGCGCCGGCCACGCTCCCATTCGGCAAACCAGCGGGCGATGCGCGTGAAGCGCGGCCACCAGAGCGCGCGCGCCTCGGGCCGCTCCATCAGCGGCGCGAAATATTTCTGGCCGATCTCGCGCAGGGTCTCCGCGGGGTCGCGCGGCAAGCCGTCGGCAAATGCTTGGGTGAATTCGCCGAGTGCCTCGTGGATCGCGGAGCCCCGATCGGCGGCCGACAGCGGCATGTCGACTGGATCGAGCGCATCGAGCTTGAGGATATGCCGGGCATAGATCGTGTAGGGGTCGCGCAGCCAGTCCTCGATCGCCGTCACCGAAAGCCGCAACGGCCGCGTCGCGCGCGGCGGGCGCGGCGCAGGCTGCGCGATCGGCTTGACCTCGTCGGGCTGGTCGAGCGCATGGGCGAACTGCACATATTGCGCGCCGGCGCGCTGAGCGGCCTTCCAGGCTTCGTCGCCCGCGACGGCTTCCAGCCGATGCAGGAAACGCGAGGCGACCGCCGGCGCGCCGCCGGATTTCGCCGCATGGCTGAGGATCACTTCATTGCCGCCGAGCAGTTGCGCAAAGTCGTGGGCGGAAAGGCCGATGCGCCGCTCCGGCAGGTCGAGCCCGAGCTGATGCCGCATCGGCCGGCTCAGCCAGGGATCGACCCTTGGCGCCGGCGGCCATACGCCTTCGATCAGCCCGCCGATGATGACGCGGTCGGCCTGCATCAGCCGCGATTCCAGCGGACCATAGATATGAAGCTGCGCGCCGGGCCTTTCCACGCGCCGCACCGCGCGATCGGCAAAGGCGGTCTGGAACACGTCCGCATAGTCGGAAGGCGGCACGACCAGCCCGCTCGGCTTCTGTTCGGCGAGCAGGTCGTCGAAGGCGGACGCCAGCGCCAGTCCCTCGCGCTCCTCGAAGGCGAGCGGGATGTCATGCTCGTCGCGGGAGAGCGCGATCAGGATCTCGCGGTGGCGGCGTGCGAGCTCGGCGAAATCAGGCTGCCTGGTGGCGCCCATGCTCTCAAGCGGCGCGAGTGCCTGCCGCAACGTCGCGATCAGCGCATCGGCGCGATCGAGCGCGTGGGGTTTCAGGCGCGCACGGGGTTCGGCGGCGTGCAGCGACGATGCTTCGCCGTCGCGAAGTTTCGCAAGCTGCTCGCGAAATCGCGCGAAGTCCTGCGCAAGGCCGGCGCTGCCGGCTTGCGGCCGCGTGCCGCGCAGCAGCGCAAGCTCGAGCGTCTCGATCGCGTCGCGCCATTCGCCTTTGGCACCGCCGAGGCGGCACAGCGGATGCTTGAGCAGCGCAAGCAGCGCCGGCGGCTCCAGTCCCCTCGTCGCGGTTTCCGCGGCCAACCGCGCAAAGCTGCCGGGCAGGGTGTCGAGCAGCGCATCGCCGCCGGAATCGTCGAAATCGAGATTCCAGCGTGCCAGCGCCGCCATCACCCGCCGCGCCAGCGCGCGATCGGGCGTCACGAGGGCTGCGGATCTTTGCAAGGCCCGCGCCTCGCGCATCGCGACCGCAATCGCAAGCGCCTCCATTTCCGGGTTAGGCGCCTCGATCAGCGTCAGGCCCTGCATGCCGGAGGCGATCTTTTCCGCGACCTGCGGATTTTTCAGCCGCTCGTGCCATTGCGCGGTCGCGCTCGAAGGCCGCATCGCTTCGGAAGCCAGCAGGTCGCGGCCATCGGGCGCGGGCGGATGGAGGATTTCGACGTCGCCGCGCTTGACGCCGAGGCGCTGCAACAGCGCATGCATGGCGAACTGCGGATGGTTCGAGGAAGGCTCGATTGCGAAATCGCCTTTGGAATCCCTGACGCCGCCGATCTCGCGCCAGGCCTCCTCGTCGAGGTCGATGTCCAGCCCCGGCAGCACCACGGCGCCGTGCGGCAGGGAGGCCACCGCGTGCAGGAATTTTGCCGTCGCCGGCATCGAGCCGGTCGAGCCCGCCGCGATCACAGGGCCATCGCGGTTGGCGGTCAGTCGTGCGGCTTCCGCCGTGATCAGGAGATCGCGCCGCGCCGCCGGCTCGATCCTGCCGATCTCGGCGAGATGATCCGGCCAGACCTTGCGCGCGATGCGCAGGAACTCCAGCGAATATTGCCAGTATTGGTCGAGCTGGTCCGGCACCAGCCCGTCAAGCGCATCCCAGTCGACGCCGCGCGTCACCATGTCGTCCATCAGCCGCGCCAGGTCGCCGGCGAGCTGAAGCGTCGAGGCCGGTCCGCCGACGACCAGCGGCGAGGCGACCGCGCTCTTCGCCCAGGCCGCGACGAGCCGGGCCAGCGTCAGGCGGCGGTCGAGCTCGCCGAGCTTCGGCGGGACGTCGAGCGGCGCGGGACCGCTGAACTGTTCCGCGGCTTCGGCAAACGCCAGCTCGTCCTCGTCGATATCGCCGAGCGCGACGAGGCGCGGCAGCACGACGGCATCAAGCTTCAACTCGTCGAGAAACACCTCGCGCACGACGCGCAGCGCGCGCCGTGTCGGCAGATAGAGCGTCGCCCTCGCGAGATTCGCCGGTTCCTGGCGTGCCTCGAATCCCTCGACCAGGCGGCCGTCGACCAGCGCGGCCACGACACTGCGCAGGAAAGGGACGGACAGGGGAACGCTGAAGACCCGCATGGCTTCCTGAGTAGACTCAATCAGGGGCCAATATAGGAAGCGATCGCGCGTTGGTCATGGGCCTCGTCCACTTACGCCCACATCTCACAAGTGGTCATCCCCCGCCCAGTGCGCCATTGCGCACGGAGCGGGGACCCGTAGCCACCGCTGCACGTGGTGCAGCAAGGCGGCGGCGCCAGCGTCGCGCCACACAGACGTTCGTGGTTATGGCTCGGGGATCGCGCCCGCCGGACAACGCAACTGCGTTGCCGGGAGCTCTCTTGTCCGGGACGACAGGCTTTATTACGCCACGCTTTCCAGAAACGCCTCTTCGGCGGCGGCGATCGCGTCGGGGCTCCCGACGTGCATCCACACGCCCTCGAGGCGGAGGCCGAACAGGCGTTCCTGCTCGTTGGCGCGGTCGAACATTTTTGTCAGCGAGAACTCGCCCTTGGGCGCATCTGCGAACAGCGCCGGCGACATGATCGCGGCGCCCGCGTAGACGAACGGCACGACCTGGTTTTCCCGCCGCTTGCGCAAGGCGCCGTCCGGCAGCATCGCGTAATCGCCGCGGCCGGAATAGCCGATGCTGTTGGTGGTCGGCGCCATCAGGAGCAGGATGTCCATGCGCGCGGGATCGAACGCTTCGGCAAGCCGCGCCAGGTTCGAGCGCACCCCGTCGATCCACATCGTGTCGGAGTTGACATGGAAGAACGGCGCGGCGCCGAGCAGCGGCAGCGCCTTGACCACGCCGCCGCCGGTGCCGAGCACCTGATTGCGCTCGTCGGAGATGATGACGCGGGGGCGGCTGCGGCCCTTGGTGTGCGCGATAATCTGGTCCGGCAGATAGTGGACGTTGACCACGGCCTCGGTCACGCCGGCGGTGGCGAGCTTGTCGAGCACATGGTCGAGCAGCGGCTGGCCCGCGACCGGCACCAGCGGCTTCGGCATCGTGTCGGTGAGCGGGCGCATGCGCAGGCCGAGACCTGCGGCGAGCACCATGGCTTTGGTGGGATGAACGGACATTCCTCTACAATCGCGAAGCAGTTGAAGCAATCATATCATGCGGATGAGGCCATAGTCATCGGACATGACGGTTGTACGACGGCATCGGCCGAAATTCACGCCTCCGCAGAGGCGCGGCGCTTCTTCTTCTTCTCGCCCTGTTTCAGGAAGTTGACGCCAATCTGGTCGCCATTGACCCAGGCGAGCTCGCAGCGCCGATAGGCCAGCCCGGTCGACGACAACAGCAGAAAAAATTCCTTCAGGTGCAGGCCTTCGACGGAACCTTCAATCGTGAGCTTGGCGCCGATCTCGGAAACGTCCTCGATGGTGCAGTCGCGCCGCCAGGTGCCGTCGATCCCCATCATGCGCGCGGCAATGCCGCGCTCGAACGTGACGCGATCGCCCTTGCGCTGTTCAGTCAGCATGGTCCCAATTCCTGCGTGGCGGCCGCCGCTTTGCCTGGCGCCGCCGCCCCCGACGGTAGCGGAGCTGAGGCTAACAACAGGTAAATCTGTGCGGTTCGGCCTAAGGCCATCGCGCTTTAGGCGCCCGGCGGCGGCACATTGGCGGCGTACCATTCCCGGACCGGCGCCAACGCCGGGTGCGCGAGCGAACGCGTCAGATAGGTCCAGATCCGCGGCTGGTGCCGCAGATAATGCGGCTTGCCGTCGCGCCGGTTGAGCCGGGCGAAGGTGCCGAGCAGGCGCGTGTTGCGCTGTGCCGACATGATGGCGTAGTGCTCGGCGAAGGCGGCGGGATCGAAGGCCTCGCCCGCCGCGAGCCGCGCCTTGATGTAGCGCGTCAGCAGCGCGAGCTCGAGCGTTTCGGGAACGTCGACGCGGGCGTCCTGCAGCAGCGAGACGAGATCGTAGGCGGGCGGGCCCAGCACCGCGTCCTGGAAGTCGATCACGCCGACGCGCTCAATCCCGCTGCGCCCGGCGAGCCAGATCAGGTTCGGCGAATGAAAATCGCGCAGCACCCAGGTCGGCGGCGCGGCCAGCGGCTTTGCCAGCAATTCCCGCCACATCGCGACGAACTCGGCGCGCCCGGCATCATCGAGCGCGACACCGCGGTCCGGCAGATACCATTCGACCATCAGGCCTATCTCGATCAGCATCGCGTCGACGTCGAAGGCCGGTATCGTATAGGCGAGCTGCGGCGCGAGCGGCAAGGTCGGCGGCAGGCTCTGGTGATGCAGGGCCGCGAGCACCTCGGCCGCCGCCTCGTAGCGCTCGGGGATCGGCTCCGGCGGATCGCCCGCCACAAAGGTGGCACTGCCGAAATCCTCGGTGATCAGCAAGCCGGAATCGAGATCGGCATGCATGATCGCGGGCGCCGACAGGCCCTGTGCGCGCAGGCCGCCCGCCAGCGCGACGAACGGCTTGACGTCCTCGGCGAGATGCACGGCGGCGCTATAGGACCTTCCGGCATAGGTCGCGGGGCCGTCCGGCCGCCGCGGAAAGTTCATCAGGATGAAGACGCCGTCGCCGCGGATCAGCCGCGCATAGGAGCGGATCGAGGCGTCGCCCGCCATGCGCTGCCGCTGCGCGTCCGCAAAGCCCGATGCGTCGAGGAATTCGCGCAGCACCTGGAGCCGTGCGACCTGCGCCGCTGCCTTGCCGTGGCCGGTGATCTCGGCCGCGCGCGCCGAGCTGCCCAACGCCGGGCGGTGGCTGAACGCGATGTCAATGCGGTCCGCGGGCAGCGCGTCGGCGGCGCGCTCCGGCCACTCGATCAGTACCACGGTCGCCTCCGGCAGCGGCGACAATCCGATCTCTTCCAGCTCGCTCGCATCGTTGATGCGGTAGAGATCGGCATGGACAAGCGGAAATGACGGAAGGTCGTAGGTCTGCGCCAGCGTGAAGGTCGGGCTTGGAACCTCGATCGTGTCGTCACCGGCGAGATAGCGGATCATGGCTCGCGCCGCTGCGGTCTTGCCGGCGCCGAGGTCGCCGGACAGCGTGATGACGTCGCCAGGACCGGTCAGAAGCGCGAGATCCGCCATCAGGTGCGCGGTCGCCGCTTCGTTGCTCAGGGCCAGTGAGAATGTCGTGGGCGCGGTCATTCAGCGGCGTTGCGCTGCGCCGCCTGATCGGTCGGGAAGTCGCAGGTCACGGTCGTGCCTCGTCCTACGATCGAATCGACTCGCACCTTGCCTCCATGCAGTTCGACAAAGGAGCGCACCAGGGAAAGCCCAAGGCCCGCGCCGCGGTGGCGCGAGCCGTGGGAGTGGCTCTCGAACCAGTCGAATACCTTGTCCTGGAGGTCGGGCGCAATCCCCGGGCCGGAATCGCTGACCGCGAACACGACGGCACGGTCGGTCCGCCGGGCGGAAATACCGACGGTGGCGCCCTGGGGCGAGAAGCCCACGGCGTTGGCGAGCAGGTTGTAGAGCACCTGGACGACGCGCCGCTCGTCGCCGACGAAGCTGCCGATATTGGGCTCGATTTCGACCCGCAGGCGGATGCGGTCGGTGGCGAGCCGGTCCTGGATGCCTTCGGCTGCGGCTTCGATCGCCTTGATGATGTCGACCGGGCCGAGTTCCAGCTTCATGGCGCCGGCATCGATGGTGGCGAGGTCGAGGATGTTGTTGGTCAGCGCCAGCAGCGCATTGGTCGATTTGGTGACGTAATCGAGATATTCGGCCTGTTTTGGCGTCAGCGGGCCGGTCGAGGGGTCCGAGAGGAAATGCGCAAAGCCGATGATGGTGGTGAGCGGTGCGCGCAGCTCGTAGGAGACGTGGTGGACGAAATCCACCTTCATCTGGTCGGCGGCTTCCAGCGCCTCGTTCCGCTCGCGCAGCGCGCGTTCGACATTCTCGGTATCGGTGATGTCCTGGAAGGTCAGCATGGTCGCGCCATCGGGCAGCGGCCGGATCATGCAGTCGAACACGCTGCCGTCCTTGCGCTCGAGCTTCAGCGGCACGTCGACGCGGTTCTCGATCCCGGTGATCGCCGCACGGATCGCCCGCCAGGCTTCGGGGTCGTCGAACAGCGGCCGGCACCAGTCGGCGACCGTGTCGATATGCGGCTCCTCGCGCATCGCCTCGGGCGAAAGTCTCCACATCCGCGCGAAAGTCGGGTTGAACAGTCGCGCGCGACCGTTCGAGCCGAACACCGCGACGCCCTCGGCGAGGCTGTCGAGCGTCTCGCGCTGCACCCGGATCAGGCCGTCGAAGCGACGGGCGAGGTCGAGACTCTCGGTGACGTCGTCGAACAGGTAGGTGACGCCGCCTTCGGGGCTTGGCGTGGTGACGACGCTGAGCGCGCGTCCGTCCGGCAGGTACCAGGTGTCCTTGGCGGCCTCCACCGCGCGATAGGCCTCGTGAAGCTTGGCCTTCCAGGCGCGGAAATCAGGCTGCTCGGGCAGCTTGCGCGACGCACGCAGGCGGTCGAGCACGCTGGAATCGTCGGGGTTGGAATCGAGGAAGGCGCGGTCGAGGTCCCAAAGCCTGCGATAGGAATCGTTGTAGAAGGCAAGCCGTCGCTGGGCGTCGAACACGGCGACGCCGGAGGAGAGCTGGTCGAGCGTGCGGCGGTGCGCTTCCGCCATCCGCACCAGCGCCGAACGCAGCGCGTCGGCCTCGCTGGCGTCGATCGCGACGCCCACGCTGCCGTCGCCGATATTGATCGCGCGCACGTCGTAGATGCGCCGCTCGCCGCCGGTTACGATCGGCAGCCGCGCGCTGAAATCGGCGTGGCCGGCCAGCGCCCGCTCCATCGCGCCGCGGTCGTCGCTGTCGAGGACTTCCAGGTTGCGGGACATCGCGTCGTCGATGCTGGCCGCGTCGGCGGCGCGGGCATAGGCCGCATTGGCGTAAGTGAGCTCGCCTTTCCTGCCCTTGGCCCAGATCGGCCAGGGCGCCGCGGCGGCGAAGCCGAGCAGCATCTCGGTCTCTTCGAGCAGCGCCTTGTGCCGCCGATTGGTTTCGGCGAGCTCGCGCCGCAGCCCGCTCAATTCGCGGATCCGCACGATCGCTTCGCCGCCGACGGCCCGCCCCATCGCCTCGATCGCATGACCGTTCGAGCTCGTCAGGTGCAACAGGAAGCTTTCGCCGGATTCGCGCAAGCCGTCGACGGCATGATCCATCTGCAGCGCCGGTTCCGGCGGCAGCCAGGTTCCGAAGGCGAGCACGCGCTGCGGCTGTTCCGGCGGGACGAGGAGGCTGACATCGCCCGAGATCTGCGGGCGGTTATCGCCGGCGGCCCAGGCAATCAGGATCTGCGGCTCGGCGAACAGCAGCGCGCGGTAGCGGTCGGCTGCCACCTGGAGCCGCGCGATCTCGGCGCGCAGCCCGGCGTCGCTCTTTGCCGCGCGCACCCGCGTATGCATCAGGAGGATCGCTGCGACCACGGAGAAGCCGAGCAGCGAGAACGCCGCCGTCAGCGCCGCGATTTCCTGGTGGGTGAAATTGTAGAAGGTGGTGATCACGTCCAGGAACAACAGGTCGCCGGCCTTGGCGGGGTATGCCGGCAGCAGCGCCGAGAAGGCGAGGCCGGTCAGGCCGCTACGCACCGATCGCGCTAACGAAGTGCACGACAGCAACGTCCGACGCATCGCCACGATCACGCCTGACATGATTGCCCCAAGACCGAACGTACGAAGAAGACCGCACGAATTTGCGCCCGGTGCAGATCGCGTCGCCCGCCGCCGTTCGCGAATCAAAGAACAATATCCCCATCGGGACTCGAGGGGTAAGAGTCCAGATCGTGAACGAGGGCGCAAGCGGGGGAAAATGCGAACAACGTTCGCAATTCGACAAAAATGAATCGCTTTTTACCGACCGGTCGACCCGAATCCCCCGCTGCCGCGCGCGGTGTCGGCAAGCGTATCGACCGGAACAAGGCGCGCCTGCACGACGGGCGCAATCACCATCTGCGCGATGCGTTCGCCGCGGCGAATCACGAACGGCGACGCGCCGTGGTTGATCAGGATCACGTTGATCTCGCCGCGATAGTCCGCATCGATCGTGCCCGGCGAATTCAACACCGTGACGCCATGCTTGGCGGCAAGCCCGGAACGCGGCCGCACCTGCGCCTCGAAGCCTGCGGGCAGCGCGATGGCAAGCCCGGTCGGCACCATCGCGCGCTGACCCGGCGACAGCGTCAGCGGCGCCTCGTCAGGCACGGCGGCGACGAGATCGAGCCCCGCGGCATCGGTGCTCTGATAGGCCGGTAGCGCCAGGCCCTCGCCATGCGGCAGTTGCCGGACCTCGACCGTGACCGTGGCGTTCACGCAGGCGTCTCCAGGGTTTTGGCGATATGGGCGACGAGCTCGGCCGCGACCTGCTCCTTGGTCATGACCGGCCAGGAATCGACTGTGATCTCGCTGCCGCTCCGCGACAATAGATGCACGCGATTGCGGTCGCCGCCCATCACGCCGCTTTCCGGCGATACGTCATTGGCGAGGATCCAGTCGCAGCCTTTGCGCGCAAATTTCGCCTTGGCGTTGTCGATCAGGTGCTCGGTCTCGGCGGCGAAGCCGATCACGAGCGGCGGGCGATTATCCTTCAATCTGGCGATCGTCGCCAGGATGTCCGGGTTTTCGACGAGTTCGAGCGGCGGCATGCCGTGGGCCGTCTTCTTCAGCTTCTGGCCGCCTTCATGCGCGACGCGCCAGTCGGCGACCGCGGCGGCGAAGATCGCGACGTCGACCGGCAGCGCCGCTTCCACCCGCTGCAGCATCTGCCGCGCCGATTCGACCCGGCTCACCAGCACGCCGGGCGGATCTGACAGCGTCACCGGCCCGGAGATCAGGAGCACCTCGGCGCCCGCGGCGTGAGCGGCCGCAGCGATGGCAAAACCCTGCTTGCCGGAGGAGCGGTTGGCGATGTAGCGCACCGGATCGATCGCCTCATGGGTGGGACCGGCGGTGATCAGCACGCGCCTGCCCTTCAGCGGCTGCGGCCGCGGCGGGCGCAGGATGTGCTCGGCGGCAGCGGCAATCTCGGTCGGCTCCGCCATGCGGCCGACGCCGGCTTCGCCCGCTTCCGCCATCTCGCCGGCATTGGGGCCGACGGTGAGGACGCCGTCGCGGCGAAGCTGCATGACGTTGCGTCGGGTCGCCGGATTGTTCCACATCAGCGGGTTCATCGCCGGCGCGAGCAGGATCGGACCGCTTGCCGCAAGCAGGATGGCGCTGGCGAGGTCGTCGGCTGAGCCTTGCGCCATCTTCGCCATCAGGTCGGCGGTGGCGGGCGCCACCACGATGAGGTCGGCCTCGCGCGCCAGGCGAATATGGCCGGCGTCGAACTCGCTTTCGGCGTCGAACAGGTCGGTATGGACCCGCTCATGGGAGAGGGAGCTCGCGGCCAGCGGCGTGACGAATTGCTGCGCTGCCTTGGTCAGCACGCAGCGGACCGCTATCCCGCGCTCTTTCAGCCGCCGGATCAGATCGAGTGCCTTGTAGGCGGCTATACCGCCCCCGATGATCAGGGTGATGCGCGGCTGACCCCCGGCCGCCGTGTGGGTCCGCGCGGGATGGGGCTCGGCGGCCTCGGGCGCGCCCGCGGCGGGCTGCTGGGCTGCCTCGCGCAGGATCACCCGGACCTCATCCTCGACCGAGCGGCCGTTGCGGGCCGCGCGCAGGCGCAATTCGTCCCGGATCGCGTCGTCGAGCTTGCGGATGGTAAGGTTGGCCATGAGCGCCTCCGGCCAGAGAATATGCTAGCAATGCTAGCATATTCCGCTTGCATTGCAATCACAATTGCCGGATGGCGACCAGGATCGCGATGAACGTGCCGGCAATGATCCACAGCGCCAGCGTGCGCCAGCGGTTCTTTTTGGCCTCGGTCTGGCCCATCGCCGCGATCGTCTCCGGCGACAGCAGCACGCCCTCGCGCGTCATGGTCTCGAGCTGCTCCAGCACGGCCAACGCGCGGCTTGTAATCCGCGGCAGGCCGGCCGCGACGCGGGCGAGGTCGCTGGCGCCGGACATCGCGCCCTGGATGCGGCCTATGGGACCCAGATTGCGCTCGATCCACTCGCGCACCACCGGATCGGCGATCCGCCAGATGTCGAGCTTGGGATCGAACGAGCGCGCCACGCCTTCGACCACCACCATGGTCTTCTGCAACAGGATCAGCTCGGGCCGGGTGCGCATGTCGAACAGGCCGGTGACCTCGAGCAGCAGTGTGAGCAGCTTGGCCATCGAGATTTCTTCGGCGGTGCGATTGTGGATCGGCTCGCCGATGGCGCGGATCGCCTGCGCGAAATTCTCCACCGAATGATGCGCGGGGACGTAGCCGGCCTCGAAATGCACCTCGGCGACGCGGCGGTAATCGCGCGTGATGAAGCCGAGCAGGATTTCGGCGAGGAAGCGCCGCTCCTTGGCGCCGAGCCGGCCCATGATGCCGAAATCGACCGCGACCAGCCGCCCCTGCTCGTCGAGGAACAAATTGCCGGGGTGCATGTCGGCATGGAAGAAGCCGTCGCGCAGCGCGTGGCGCAGAAAGCTCTGGATCACCTTGCGCCCGAGATCGGGCAGGTCGACCTGCGCGCGCGCAAGCCCGTCATGGTCGGACAGCGCGATGCCGTCGACCCATTCCATCGTCAGCACATTATGCGTGGTGCGGTCCCAGTCGACCGACGGCACGCGGAAATCCGGATCGTCGCGGGTGTTCTCCGCCATCTCGGAGAGCGCGGCCGCCTCCAGCCGCAGATCCATCTCCATCGCGACCGAGCGCGACATGGTGTTGATCACCTCGACCAGCCGCAGCCGGCGCGCTTCCGCGGAATGGGCTTCCGCCTTGTGCGCGACGAAGAAGAAATCCGAAAGGTCGCGCCGGAAGCGCGCGGCGACATTGGGGCGCAGCACCTTCACCGCGACCGGATGGCGCACGCCGTCGCGCAGCACCTCGCCGCGATGCACCTGTGCGATCGAGGCCGCCGCAACCGGCGGACCCAGGCTGGCAAAGGCCTGCGAAACCGGCCGTTCCAGCGAAGCCGTGATCACGACCTCGGCCTCGTGTTGCGGAAACGGCGGCAGGCGGTCCTGCAGGCTCTCGAGATCGCGCGCCATGATGACGCCGACGACGTCGGGGCGGGTGGCGAGAAACTGGCCGAGCTTCAGGTAGGCCGGGCCCATCCGCGTCAGCGCCCGGGACAATCGAGGGCCCGACTTGGCGCCGCGCCGCTCGATCAGTCGCGCGAGTTTGAGCGCGAGTTGTCCGGGTGGCGGCACCAGCGAGGGATCGACAGCGCCGAACACGCCCTCGCGCGCGAAGATGAAGCCGGCGCGCAGCACGCGTCCGATGTGAGTGGCTGCTGAAATCACAAACGCCAGCCCGAATGCAGTGCCACGATGCCGCCGGAAAGGCTTTGCCAGTTGACGCGGGAGAAGCCGGCGGCGCGGATCATGTCCGCGAAGGCGCCGGCTCTGGGAAACTTGCGGATCGATTCGACGAGATACTGATAGGACTCGGCATCGCCCGTCACCAGGCGGCCGAGTGGCGGAATGACCCTGAAAGAGAAGAGCTCATAGAGCCGGTCGAGTCCGGGCACGTCGACGGTGGAGAACTCGAGACACAGGAAGCGGCTGCCGGGTCTGAGCACGCGGTAGGCCTCGCGCAGTGCGGCATCGATCCGCGGCACGTTGCGGATGCCGAAGGCGATCGTGTAGGCGTCGAAAGAGCGGTCGGGAAAGCCCAGCGCCTCCGCATTGCCCTCCACGAACGACACCTTGTCGTCGAGGTGTTGCGCGACGGCGCGCTCGCGCCCGACCCCGAGCATGTCGGCATTGATATCGCAGACGGTAGCGTGGAAGTTCGGGCCCGCCTCCTTTGCTGCGCGGAACGCGATGTCGCCGGTGCCGCCGGCGACATCGAGCAGCCTGAACGGCCGCTCGCCGCGCGGCGGATCAAGCTGGTCGATCATGATGTCTTTCCAGACCCGGTGCAGGCCCATCGACATCAGATCGTTCATCAGGTCATAGCGCTGTGCCACGCTGTGAAACACGTCGTTCACCATGGCCTGCTTGTCCTGCAGGGGGACGTCGCGGTAACCGAAATGGGTGGTTTCTTCCGGCCGATCCATCGCACTCAACCGATCTGTCACACTGAACTCCTCGCGCCGGGACCATAGCGTCCCCGCCGCAATGGCGCTATCACGTCACCGTCGTAAGGTGAACAAGAATGCCTGAACTGCCCGAAGTCGAGACTGTTCGTCGCGGCCTGCAGCCGGCCATGGAAGGCGCGAGAATCCTGAAAGCGGAGGCCCGGCGCGGCGACCTGAGGTTTCCGTTTCAGAAGGATTTCGTCGCGCGGCTGCAGGGCCAGACCGTCACCGGGCTCGGCCGGCGCGCCAAATACCTGATGGCCGATCTCGCCTCCGGCGACGTGCTGTTGATGCATCTGGGCATGTCGGGCTCGTTCCGCGTCGTCAGGAACGGCGATGGCGCGGCCGGCGACCAGCCCGGCCAATTCCATCATCCGCGCAGCGAGGATCGCGCGCATGACCATGTGCTGTTCCGGATGTCATCCGGCGCCGACGTGATCTTCAACGACCCCCGCCGCTTCGGCTACATGAAGGTGATCGCGCGCAACGCGCTGGAAGACGAGCCGCTGCTCAAGGGGCTCGGTCCCGAGCCGCTCGGCAACGAGTTCGACGCCGCGATGCTGGCGCGCGCCTGTCACAACAAGAAGACGAGCCTGAAGGCGGCGCTGCTCGACCAGCGCGTGGTGGCGGGGCTTGGCAACATCTATGTCTGCGAGGCGCTGTTCCGCGCGCATCTCGCGCCGCGGCGGCTTGCCGCCACGCTATCGACCAAGAAAGGTGAGCCGACCGATCATGCGCGGCGGCTGGTGGAGGCGATCCACGCGGTGCTCAATCAGGCGATCAAGGCCGGCGGCTCGTCGCTGCGCGATCATCGCCAGACCACGGGCGAGCTCGGCTATTTCCAGCATTCGTTCCAGGTCTATGACCGCGAGGGCGAGAAGTGCCAGGCACGCGGCTGCGGCGGCATCGTCCGCCGCTTCACCCAGAACGGGCGCTCGACCTTCTGGTGCCCCAAATGCCAGAAGTAGCTGGACGGATTGAAACGCCATGAACGTGCCAGTGCTGCAAACACCGCGTTTGATCCTGCGACCGCTTTCACTTGATGATGCGCCGGCCATCCAGCGCCACTTCAACAACTGGAACATCATCCAGAATCTCGCGACCGTCGTGCCCTGGCCGTATCCCGACGACGGTGCGGAGACGTTCATCAGGCTGGAGCTTCAGGCCGCTGCCACCGCAGAAATCTACAACTGGGTGCTGGTGCTGCGATCAGGCGATGGCGAGGCCATCGGAAACATCCGCTTCCGCCCCGGCTCCGACGCGCCGAAGGGCAATCGCGGATTTTGGCTCGCGGAGCCGTATTGGAACAAGGGGCTAATGACGGAGGCCGTCGCGGCGGTCAACGACTTCGCTTTCACCACTCTCGGGATCGAGAGCTTCTACGTCTGCAACGCGGCTTCCAACACGGCGTCTCGCCGCGTCAAGCAGAAGACCGGCGCCGAATTCGTCGACCATGTCGAGATCCCACACCACAACGGCCAGTCAAAGCGGAAAAATGGAAAGTGACGCGTGAAGGCTGGTTGAGCCGAAGCTCAACCAGTTCGGTCTGACGCCAGGGTGGAATAGCGGGAAGTTCGAATCAGCAGCCGCTGTGGTCGAACGTTTCGGCTATCCAGTGGGGACCCGCCTGGGCCTCGCGCAGCCCCCGCTACTTCCGCACGCAGATCACGCGCACCGCGGCGGCTTTGGCGTCCGTGCCACCGGCCGATACCGTGACGCCGCTGGCCTTGAGAAACTCCTGGACGCCGTCGGGTGACACCAGCACGGCCTGTGCCGACGGGGTGGCGTTCGCCGGTCCCGCGACCAGGGCCGGCTTGAGCAGTGCGATCCCGGCGAACTGGCCGTCCTCGATTGCGGCGGCGCCGGAAAAGCCCGGACCCGGCGGCGGCGACAGCGCAAGATCTCCGCCCGCGCCGACCGGGGAGACCGAGGCCTTGACGCTGCTTGCGGCCGCGCCGCCACCCTGGCTTTGCGGATCGGCGATCCCGGAAAGTTCGACGGCCGCCTTGGCGCTGTGGCCAGCGACGCCGAGCGGCTTCAACCCGTGCGCGCCATAGATGCGCAGCAAGGCGAGCCCGCGCTCCCGGTCATCGGCAACGCGTTCGGCCTGGCCGAGGCCGCCAATGGTGATCGCGAGGCAGCCGTCGGCGATCTCGCGGTCGGTGACGACAGCGCCGTCGTCGCTGACCACGATGCCGGTGCCGTAGTCGACGGTCTTGCGCGGCGGCGGTCCGGCCTGCGCGCCTGATGGGAACGGGTTGAAGGCGCTCGACATCGCGATCACCACCGGCTCCACGGTGTTCTCCATCGCCTGGTCGTAGAGGATGGTGAGAATGCGCACCTCGTCGCCCTTGAAGGTGCCGCGCAGGTAGAATTTCTTCAGGCCTTGCAGCCCGGACAGCACGAAGAAATCGGGCTTGACCACGCTGTAGTCGATCTGCCGGCCCGCCGGCTCCCTCTTCTCGCGCTCGGCGAGTTTTGCGGTGGTGGGGCCTGCCTCCTTGCGCCGTGCCAGCACGATCTGCACCGTGCCGGTCGGCGAGGTCCATTTCGCGCCATTGGCGTCGCTCGCGAGCTGCGGCACCAGCTTTGATGGGATGCCGAGCCGCGCGCCGGTCGTCGGCTCGGTGACGATCCTCCAGCCGACATTGTCCTGCCGCCGCCGCGCCGTCTCGGCCAGCACGCTGCGCTCCTGCGGATTGAGCACGCCGGTCGGCTTGCCGCCGCGCTCCTTTTGGAACTCCTTGATGGCGGCGACCATGCGCTCGCTGACATCGCCTGATATCGCGCCGTTATACTGGCCGACCCAGGCGAGGTCCGACTGCAGCGCGAGCCGCTCGGCCTGCGCCATCGCATTGGCGGTATCGGCGGGCGTCTGGGTCGCCGGCGGCTTGACCGGCACGGTGGCGACCGTCTTCGGCCGGGCGCCCGCGGTCGTCGGCGCGGTCATCTGCGCCTGCGCGGAAGAGGCCGCGGCGACGAATATCAGTGTTGCTGCGAACCGCGGTCTCATGACAAATCCCGGAAGGTGATTGAATAGCTCGATAATGAAACACATCTATTTGGTCGGCAACAACGGTGCCGGGGTTCAGGAGATGGCGCGGTATCCTCAGGGTAGAGGATCGGCGATGGTGAGACGAGGAACCGAGCGAAGATGCTGACCGCCGACGAACTCGAACGCTATGCCCGCCACATCGTGCTGCACGAGGTCGGCGGACCCGGACAGGCCGCGCTGAAGGAAGCCTCCGTGCTCGTGATCGGCGCCGGCGGTCTCGGCGCGCCGGCTCTGATGTACCTTGCGGCGGCCGGCGTCGGCCGGCTCGGGGTGGTCGATGACGACGTCGTCTCGCTCTCCAACCTGCAGCGCCAGATCATCCACACCACGCGCGACATCGGCAAGCCCAAGGTCGACAGCGCCGCCGAGCAGATCGAGGCGCTCAACCCGCATGTCGAATTCGCCGCGCACGCGACGCGGATCAACGCCAACAACGCGCTGGCGCTGATCGGCGGCTATGATCTCGTGCTCGACGGCTCCGACAATTTCGAGACCCGTTATCTGGTTTCAGATGCCTGCTTCCTGGCGGCGCGACCGCTCATCACCGCCGCGCTCGGCACCTTCGATGGATCGCTGACCACGATCCGCGCGCATGAGCAGAACGCGCAAGGCGAGTTCAACCCGACCTATCGCTGCCTGTTTCCCGAGCCGCCGCCGCCCGGCACGGTGCCACCTTGCGCGGAAGCCGGGGTGTTAGGGGCGCTCGCCGGTGTGCTGGGTTCGATGATGGCGCTGGAGGCGATCCGCGAGATCGTCGGATTCGGCGAGGGCCTGGTGGGCCGGTTGTTGATGATCGATGCGCGCACCATGCGCTTCGAGACGCTGCGCTATGCGCGCGATCCGCAAAACCCGCTCAACGGCGACAACGCGATCGTCACCGATCTGAGCGGGCATAGGTAGTTGCGAGCTCGATTTGTCCTCTTACCCTCCCCTGGAGGGGGAGGGTCGATCGCGAATAAAATGAGCGATCGGGGTGGGGTGAGCCCTCGCTCGGTAATTTCACCCCACCCCGTCTCACATTTCGCTTTGCTCAATGAGAGCCGACCCTCCCCCTCCAGGGGAGGGTGGCAGGGAGCCTCACCTCGTCATCGGCCTTTCGCTGTCCATGTGCGCGAGCTGCGATTCCGGATAGCGCTCGCCCGATGCGACGCCGGGCGGAAACGCCTTGGCGAGCGCGGCAAGATGCTTCGGCGTCAGCTTCACCTCGAGCGCGCCGAGGGCCTCGGTGAGGCGGTCGCGGCGGCGCGCACCGACCAGCGGCACGATGTCGGCGCCTTGCGCCTTGACCCAGGCGATTGCGACCTGCGCCGGTGAAGCGCCGACATCGGCGGCAATCGCGCGCAGCGTATCGACCAGCGCCAGATTGGCGTCGAGATTCTCGCCCTGGAAGCGCGGGCTGCGGCCGCGGAAGTCGGCCTTGCCGCGATCTTTCGACCAGTGGCCCGAGATCAATCCGCGCGACAGCACGCCGTAGGCCGTGATGCCGATGCCGAGCTCGCGGCAGGTTTTCAGGATGTCGCTCTCGATGCCGCGCGACACCAGCGAATATTCGATCTGCAGATCGGCGATCGGATGGGTCGCATGCGCGCGGCGGATCGTCTCGGAGCCCACTTCGGACAAGCCGATATGCCTGACATGGCCGGCCTTGATCATGTCCGCGATCGCGCCGACCGTTTCCTCGATCGCCACATCCGGGTCGAGCCGCGCCGGACGGTAGATGTCGATATGATCGACGCCGAGCCGCTGCAGCGAATAGGCGAGAAAATTCTTCACTGCCGCCGGCCGGCTGTCATAGCCGAGAAAATTCTTCTCGATGTCGCGCAGCGCGCCGAACTTCACCGAGATCTGCACCTTGTCGCGGTTGCGGCCGATAAGTGCCTCGCGGATCAGCATCTCGTTGTGACCCATGCCGTAGAAATCACCGGTGTCGAGCAGGGTGATGCCGGCATCGAGCGCAGCATGAATGGTTGCGACGCTCTCGCTGCGATCGGTGGGGCCGTAGAAATCCGACATGCCCATGCAGCCGAGCCCGATGGCGGAGACGGTGGGGCCGGTTGAACCGAGTTTGCGCTGTTCCATGATCGCTCTCCTGAAAGGTGCCGCGGGGGCATCCCGCGCGGTTATCTGGTGCCGCCGATATGCGCCCTTTCCATTGAGGCGATAAGCTGGACAATACTAAAGAGCTTGTTCATTATATTGAACAATGGCCGTGCCCGATCTCCGCGATCTCGACGCCTTCGTCGCCGTCGCCCGTTTCAGAAGCTTCCGCCGCGCGGCGGTGGAGAGCCGCGTCTCGGTCTCGAGCCTCAGCCAGCGCCTGCGCGACCTGGAGGAGCGCCTCGGCGTGCGCCTGATGAACCGCACCACCCGCAGCGTGGCGCTCACCGAAGCCGGCGAAATGCTGCTGGCGCGAGTCGCGCCGGCGCTGATCGAGGTCGGCGCAGCGCTCACCCACGTGCGTGGCCTGCGCGGCCTGCCGTCAGGCCGCTTGCGCATCAATGCGCCGCCGCCGGCGATCGATCTGGTGCTGGCGCCGATGGTCGCGCCGTTCATCGAGGCCTATCCACAGATCGACCTCGAGATCGTCGGCGAGAGCTCGTTCGTCGACGTGGTCGCGCAAGGGTACGACGCCGGCGTGCGCTATGGCGAGCATCTGGCGCAGGACATGATAGCGGTCTCGCTCGGTCCGCCGCAGCGCTACGCCGTGGTGGCCTCGCCCGATTATGTTGCCAGGCACGGCAAGCCGAAGCATCCGAAGGACCTGCTCGACCATGGTTGCATCCGCGTCCGCTTCGGCCGGGGCACGCTGTTGGACTGGGAGTTCGAGAAGGCGGGGCGGGTGGTGAAAGTATCGCCGCCGGCGAAACTGATCGTTAACTATCCCGGGCTCGCGCAACGCGCCGCCTGTGACGGGCTCGGCTTCTGGCTGACTTTCGAAGGCTATGTGCGCGAGGGCATCGCCTCCGGCGAACTCACAAGCGTGCTCGACGATTGGTGTGCGCCGTTTCCGGGACCGTTCCTCTATTATCCGAGCCGGCGTCAGCCGCCGCCGGCGCTCGCGGCGTTCGTCGCCTTTGTCGCGGAATGGCGCAAGCAGGAGCGGCGGAAGGGTGGCGCGCCATAGTTCGTCATCGTCCTTCCCCGTCATGCCCCGCGAAGGCGGGGCATCCAATATTCCACAGGCGTCGCAGATGAATACGGATGTCTCTGGAATACTGGGTCGCCCGGTCAAGCCGGGCGACGACATCGCGTAGCTCTTTGAAAACTTGGATCAGAACAGCCGCCGCCCGCCTACAGCATGCTCGGCAGCACGCGGTCCGGCGGCTTGTGGTTGTCGAGGAAGGTCTTGATGTTGATGATGACCTTCTCGCCCATCTCGACGCGGCCTTCGATGGTGGCCGAGCCCATATGCGGCAGGATCGTCACCTTGCCCTGCTTGGCGAGCCGCACCAGCTTCGGGTTCACCGCCGGCTCGTTCTCGTACACGTCGAGGCCGGCGCCGCCGATGTCGCCGGATTCGATCAGCCTGACCATCGTATCTTCGTCGATCACCTCGCCGCGCGCGGTGTTGACGATATAGGCCTCCTTGCGGATCAGCTTGAGCCGCCGCGCCGACAACAGATGGAAGGTCGCGGGCGTATGCGGACAGTTCACCGAGATGATGTCCATCCGCGCCAGCATCTGGTCGAGGCTCTCCCAGTAGGTCGCGCCCAGTTCCTCGGCGATCACGGGCGCCACCGGGCGGCGGTTGTGATAGTGGATCTGCAGGCCAAAGGCGCGGGCGCGGCGGGCCACGGCCTGGCCGATGCGCCCCATGCCGATGATGCCGAGCCGTTTTCCCCCGATGCGGTGGCCGAGCATCCAGGTCGGCGACCAGCCCGCCCAGTGCTTGCCCTCGGTCAGCACCGCCGTGCCCTCGATCATCCGCCTGGGCACCGCGAGGATCAGCGCCATCGTCATGTCGGCGGTGTCTTCGGTCAGGACTTTTGGCGTGTTGGTGACGGTGATGCCGCGGGCATGCGCCGCGGTGACATCAATATTGTCGACGCCGTTGCCGAAATTGGCGATCAGGCGCAGCTTGCAGTCGGGCTGCTTGAGCAGCTCCTCGGTGATCTCGTCGGTGACGGTCGGAACCAGCACGTCCGCGGTGCGCACGGCTTCCGCAAGCTGCGCCTCCGTCAGCGGCGTATCGTCGAGATTGAGCCTTGCATCGAACAATTCGCGCATGCGCGTCTCGATCGAGTCCGGCAGCTTGCGCGTGACGACAACGAGAGGCTTTTTCTTAACCGACATGTCCTGCTCTTCAAGCGGCGCCGCGCGCGGCCCGGCGTCATTCAGACCTCATTAACCCGCTTGTTCGAAACTGCCGTTTGCCGCGTAGTCCCGGCGTTTCCCTGGCGCCCCGCCATTTCCTCGCGAAACAGGCGGATCGTGCTGGTTCTTGAGGTCGTTCCTGGGGCTTTGTTCCGTCCTCTCTAGCAGAAGGCCGGGGCAAAACAAGAACCACCGAACAGCCATCAGGGAACGACAAGCCGAGGCGATCGGGGACGCGGCGCAGGGCATTTGGGGCGTTGGGCAGTCTGGCTCGACCAATGTGAGCTTGAGAGTACTCGGTGGGAGACGCGTGAATGGCGTTGGGACGGGTTTGGTTGGGGGTCGTGCTTGCCGGGGGCTTGCTCGGCGCGTCAGTAACAGCGGGGGCTTCGGCCAAGGATTCGACCCCAACCGCGAGCGGCCTGCCGGTGCCGCGCTATGTCAGCCTCAAGTCCGATCATGTGAACGTGCGGGCCGGCCCGACCAAGGACAATGACGTGGCCTGGGTCTACACCCGTTCCGGCCTCCCGGTCGAAATCACGGCCGAATACGAGAACTGGCGGCGCGTGCGCGATTCCGAAGGCGCCGAGGGCTGGGTCTATCATTCGCTGCTGTCCGGCCGCCGCACCGCCGTCGTCACCATGAAGAGCAAGGACGATCTCGCCGCGCTGTATGATCGCGCCGAT
Source organism: Bradyrhizobium sp. NP1 (assembly GCF_030378205.1). NCBI lineage: Bacteria > Pseudomonadati > Pseudomonadota > Alphaproteobacteria > Hyphomicrobiales > Nitrobacteraceae > Bradyrhizobium > Bradyrhizobium sp. NP1. The sequence continues at coordinate 73,257 of NZ_CP127385.1, read as the reverse complement.
CAGGCCGCTGCTGTCGCCGCGCGGCTGCAGGCCGGCGTCGTCGCGCAGGTGAAGAAATGCGCGTCCGGCTGGTGCCATATCGCGGGCAGCGGTTTTGATGGCTGGATCCAGCAGGAACGGCTGTGGGGCGTCTACGCCGACGAAAAGGTGGATTGAGATTATTTGCAGTGCAAAACTCTGGGTCGTCCCGGCAAACGCCGGGGCGACGCGCTAGCGCCTCTTGCGCAGGCGCACCACCATCTCGACGCGCGCGATCTCGTAGCCTTCGGGCACGTCGGGCATCTTCGACAGCGCGACATGCGGATCGGGAATGTCGACCAGCTCGTGATTGTGCTCGAGATAGAAGTGGTGATGGTCCGACACGTTGGTGTCGAAATAGGTCTTGGTCCCGTCGACCGACACCTGGCGCAGCAGGCCCGCATCGGTCAGCTGGTTGAGCGTGTTGTAGACGGTGGCAAGCGACACCGGAACCTTGGCGAGCGTCGCCTCTTCGTAGAGCATTTCCGCGGTGAGGTGCCGCGCGCCCTTGCCGAACAGCAGCCAGCCGAGCGCCATGCGCTGGCGTGTCGGACGCAGGCCTGCCGCCTGCAGCATTTCGTTGACGTCGTGCCATGGGCAACCGGTCAATGAAGGTTGCCGTCCCCCGTGAGGGGACGCCGAATGAGCAGCGTCATCGTTCAAAATCGAACCGTCCTCGCGCATTTCCACGTCAGGCACCGCACACGTTTTCTGGCACTATCGCGGTGGAATATAAGGAGGAAATGCTTTAGATGCAAGTTTCTCGCAACTAGAAGCGGCACCGGGTGAAAACGGAGGAACCAGAGCGCTGATGCGGCGATTTAGCTGATGGGTCGGCGCTTTGCGGCGGGAGTGGCCCTGTGATAGAGAGCGCGCGGACCTGCTTAACCTTCATCGGCCAAGGCGGATTGGGTCAGGGCGGACGCTGGTCGCCGCGGGAGCACCGTGACCCGCGGCTGGTGCGTCGCCACGGCAATTGGCCGCGCTTCTCATGAAAATGGGTCCGTTTCGCCCCAAAATGCTCCATCAGGATTTGAAAGAGGCTGGTTTGATGCTGGATCGGCGCAGCGGTTATGAATACGAGGATTTGCTGGCTTGCGGCCGTGGCGAGATGTTCGGCCCCGGCAATGCACAATTGCCGCTGCCGCCGATGCTGATGTTCGACCGCATCAGTGAAATTACGGATAAGGGCGGCGAGTACGGCAAGGGCCTGGTCCGTGCCGAACTCGACGTCAAGCCCGACCTGTGGTTCTTCGGCTGCCATTTCAAGAACGATCCCGTCATGCCCGGCTGCCTCGGCCTCGACGCGCTCTGGCAGATGGTGGGTTTCTACCTGGGATGGGTCGGCGGCGAGGGCCGCGGCCGCGCGCTGGGCCTGGGCGAGCTCAAACTCGCCGGTCAGGTGCTGCCGAACGTCCGCAAGGTTGTGTACAACATCGACATCAAGCGCGTGATGCGTTCAAAGCTTGTGCTCGGGATCGCCGACGGGTGGCTTTCGATGGATGGTGAGATTATTTATCGCGCCAAGGATTTGAAGGTCGGCCTGTTCAAGCAAGGCACGGCGCCGAACTGAACGGCACATTGCAAGGACCAAACGACAGGGTGAGGCGAACATGAGGCGGGTTGTCATCACGGGGATGGGCATTGTCTCGTCCATCGGTAACAACACCCAGGAAGTGCTTGCCAGCCTCCATGAGGCAAAGTCGGGCATCACGCGCGCGGAGAAATACGCCGAACTCGGTTTTCGTTCGCAGGTTCAGGGCGCTCCCACGCTCGATCCCGCCGAGGTGATCGATCGCCGCGCGATGCGTTTCCTCGGTCAGGGCGCGGCCTGGAATCACGTCGCGATGGAGCAGGCGATCCAGGACTCCGGGCTCGAAGCCTCCGAGGTCTCGAATGAGCGCACCGGCATCATCATGGGCTCCGGCGGCCCGTCGGCGCGCACCATCGTCGAAGCCGCCGATATCACGCGGAGCAAGGGGCCGAAGCGGGTCGGCCCGTTCGCCGTGCCGAAGGCGATGTCGTCGACCGCATCGGCCACGCTCGCCACCTGGTTCAAGATCAAGGGCGTCAACTATTCGATCTCGTCGGCCTGCGCGACCTCGAACCATTGCGTCGGCAACGCCTATGAGACGATCCAGATCGGCAAGCAGGACGTGATCTTCGCCGGCGGCTGCGAGGAGCTCGACTGGACATTGTCGGTGCTGTTCGACGCGATGGGCGCGATGTCCTCGAAATACAACGACACGCCCGCGACCGCCTCGCGTCCCTATGACGTCAGCCGCGATGGTTTCGTGATCGCCGGCGGCGCCGGCGTGCTGGTGCTGGAAGAGCTCGAACATGCGAAAGCGCGCGGCGCGCGCATCTATGGCGAGATCGTAGGCTATGGTGCGACCTCCGACGGCTACGACATGGTCGCCCCCTCGGGCGAAGGCGCCGAGCGCTGCATGCGCATGGCGCTGTCGACCGTGAAGAGCAAGATCGACTACATCAATCCCCACGCCACCTCGACGCCGGCCGGCGACCCGCCCGAGATCGAGGCGATCCGCAAGGTGTTCGGCACCGGCGACAAGTGTCCGCCGATCTCCGCGACGAAAGCGCTGACCGGCCATTCGCTCGGCGCCACCGGCGTGCAGGAGGCGATCTACGCGCTGTTGATGATGAACAACGGCTTCATCTGCGAGAGCGCCCATATCACCGAGCTCGATCCGGTCTTCGCCGACATGCCGATCGTGCGCAAGCGCATCGACAACGCCAAGGTCGGTACCGTGCTGTCGAACTCCTTCGGCTTCGGCGGCACCAACGCCACGCTGGTCTTCAAGCGGATGGATGCGTGAGAGGCTTTTGCAGACTGAAGGCCGTTTGAACTGTCATGGCCGGGCTTGTCCCGGCCATCGACGTCTTGAAGGAGAGAGCACAGCGCCATGCAGGATCTGATGAAGGGAAAGCGCGGTCTGGTGATGGGCATCGCCAACGATCATTCGATCGCCTGGGGCATTGCCCGCACGCTCGCCGCCCACGGCGCCGAGCTCGCCTTCACCTATCAGGGCGAGGCGCTCGGCAAGCGCGTCAAGCCGCTGGCGCAGTCGCTCAGCGTCGAGACGGTGCTGCCCTGCGACGTCGAGGATCTCGCAAGCGTCGACGGCATGTTCGATGCGCTGCGCGCCAAATGGGGCCAGCTCGATTTTTTGGTCCACGCCATCGCGTTCTCCGACAAGAACGAGCTGAAGGGACGCTACGCCGATACCACGCGCGAGAATTTCTCGCGGACCATGCTGATTTCCTGCTTCTCCTTCACCGAGCTTGCCAGGCGCGCGGCCGACATGATGCCGGCGTCCGGAGGCGCGATGATCACGCTCACCTTCGGCGGATCGGAGCGGGTGATGCCCAATTATAACGTGATGGGCGTGGCCAAGGCGGCGCTGGAGGCTTCCACGCGCTATCTTGCCGCCGACTTCGGGCCGCGCGGCATTCGCGTCAACGCCATCTCGGCGGGTCCGGTGCGCACGCTTGCCGGCTCCGGCATCGGCGATGCGCGGGCGATGTTCGCGTTCCAGCAGAAGCATTCGCCGTTGGGGCGCGGCGTGACGCTCGAGGAGCTCGGCGGTTCGGCGCTCTATCTGCTGTCGGACCTGTCCGGCGGCGTCACCGGCGAAATCCACTATGTGGATTCCGGCTACAACATCATCTCGATGCCGCGGCCGGAAACCCTCAAGCCGGAATAGGCCATCAGCCTGCCGCGATCTTGTCGGCGCGCTGGTAGGCGGGGCGTGCCTCACAGAGATCCATGTAGCGCTCGAACGCCGGCCGCGACGGCACCATCTTGAAGCGGCGCACGGCGAAGATCAGGCCCGAGCCGATCATGATGTCGGCGGCGGAAAACCGCTCGCCGAGAATCCAGGGCCCTTTCTCCAGCGCCTGATCGAGCACGTCGAACGTTTGCGTCGCGCTGCCCCAGGCCGCGGTGCTGGCGGGCACCTCGATCTTGGTGAAGATCTGAATCATTGCGGGCTCGATGCAGCCCGGCGAAAAAAACAGCCACTGCAGGTAGCGGGCGCGCAGCGGATCATTGGCCGCCGGGGCGAGTGCGGTTTCGGGATAACGATCGCCGATATACGTGCAGATCGCCGCCGAATCGCCGAGCGCCGCATCGCCATCCGTCAGCGCAGGCACCTTTCCCATCGGGTTGATCCTGAGGAATTCCGGCGCCTTCTGCGCGCCCTTGGTGATGTCGGTCAGCACGCGCTCATACGGCAGTCCGCTTTCCTCCAGGAGCCAGATTGCGGAGAACGAGCGCGAGCGCGGCGACCAGTAGAGCTTGATCATGGCCAAAATTCCTTCGTCATTGTGTCGAGGGTTGCTGTAGGCGACGCCAGGTCGCGCCCTTTCGCGAGATGCGCTACTCTTTGAAGCAAACCGGCAGAATTTTGTCCGGTCTCTGCGTTAGAAAGTCGCGCGCCGTCACGCAAGCTTGAGGGCCAGGCCGGGAATATCCTACCCGGTGGGCTGCTGCTTCCGCCACCGGTAATATTTCATCATGTAGCCGGTCATGGGCTCGACCTGCTCCTTCTCGAACACGAAGCCTTCGCGCTCGTACCAGCGCCAGGCCTTCTCGTTCTCGCGCACGCAGCGCAGCCAGATTTCGTCCGGCAGCAGCGTGCGGGTGAAGGCGAGCAGCTTCCGCCCGAGCGAACGGCCCTGATATCCGGGCGCGACGAAGAGCTGGTCGAGATAGGCCTCGTCAGGCTTGATCGCGAGCATCGCCGCCAGCCGTTCCGCGTCGTCAGCGACGAAAAGGCTCCAGCCCCGCTCCATCTCATGGCGGACGCGGGCGCGCAAATTGGCGAGCAGAAACGGGCTGGGTTCGGAGAGGCCGGTCGACACCCAGCTCTCCATCCAGATGCGCCCGACCTCGTCATACTCGTCGATGCGAGCGGGACGGATCACGGGGTCGAACATGGTTCAGCTCCGCGGATTGCGTGATGGTGATCCGTTCGCCTGCCGTCCGCGCACCTTGCCGGCCGACAGGCACACCACCTCCGAGATCTGCAGAAGCTGTCTCGCCAGCGGACTGGTCTTGCGCCAGACCATGCCGATGGTTCGCGAAGGTTGCGGATTCCTGAAGCGGGCGACAGAGACCGGCGCCGAGCGCGTTTCGACCGCCACGGCCATTTCCGGGATCAGGGTGACGCCAATGCCGGCGCCCACCATTTGAACAAGCGTCGACAGCGAGCTCGCATCGAGCACCTCGCGCGGCGGCGACTGCATGTTGCAGAACGCGAGCGCCTGATCGCGGAAACAGTGCCCTTCCTCCAGCAGCAGCAGCCTCATTTCGCGCAACATCTCGTGGCTCGGCACCGGCGTGCCCTCGTCCGCGCCCGGCCGCACCAGCAGGAACTTCTCCGAAAACAGCGCGACCTCGGCCAGCGACGGTTCGGACACCGGCAGAGCGACGATCGCCGTGTCGAGCCTGCCTTCGGCGACCTCCTGGATCAGCTTCGGCGTCACCGTCTCGCGGACGTGGATGTCGAGCTCGGGATGGATGCGCGCGAGGTTCTCGATCACCTTGGGCAGCAAATAGGGGGCAATCGTCGGGATCATGCCGACGCGCAACCGTCCCGCAAGCCGATCGCGTGACGCGCGGGCGAAATCTCCTAATTCATCGACCGAGCGTAGGATGTCGCGAACGCGCTGGGCGAGCTCGGCCCCGAACGTCGTCAGCGCGACCTGCCGGGCGCTTCGCTCCAGCAGCGCGCCGCCGAGCGCCTCTTCCAGTTCCTTGATCTGCATCGACAGCGCCGGCTGGGAGATCGAACATGCTTCCGCGGCCCGTCCGAAGTGGCCATGCCGGGCCAGCGCATCGAAATACCGAAGCTGCCGAAGCGTGACGTTGATCATCAGAAAATCCTATCGCGACGATCATTAAAGTCAACTTTACCTGATGGATTGGGATGCGTAGATTGCGCCTCGCCTGGTTAAGGGCGTAATTCCCTGACCACTCGAGGAGATAATCATGGATGACACAACGAAGTGCCCGTTCCCGGGCGGCAAACGCGCGCATACCAACCGTGACTGGTGGCCGGAGGCGCTGGACGTCTCGGTTCTCCACCGGAATTCCGGCTTGTCCGATCCGATGGGCGAGGCGTTCGACTACGCCAAGGAGTTCAAGAGTCTCGACCTCAACGCCGTGGTCAAGGACCTGCATGCGTTGATGACGGAATCGCAGGATTGGTGGCCGGCTGACTTTGGGCACTATGGCGGCCTGATGATCCGCATGGCGTGGCACAGCGCGGGCACGTACCGCATTACGGATGGCCGCGGCGGCGCCGGCGCAGGTCAGCAGCGCTTCGCACCGCTGAACAGCTGGCCCGACAACGCCAACCTCGACAAGGCCCGCCGATTGCTGTGGCCCGTCAAGCAGAAGTACGGCCGGAAGATTTCGTGGGCCGACCTGATGATTCTCGCAGGCAACGTCGCCCTGGAGTCGATGGGCTTCAAGACCTTCGGCTTCGCCGGCGGACGCACCGACGTCTGGGAGCCGGAAGAGCTCTATTGGGGGCCTGAGGGCAGCTGGCTCGGCGACGAACGCTACAGCGGCGAACGCCAGCTTGCGGAACCGCTCGGTGCCGTGCAGATGGGGCTCATCTACGTCAATCCGGAAGGGCCGAACGGCAATCCGGACCCGGTCGCGGCAGCCAAGGACATCCGCGAAACATTCTTCCGCATGGCGATGAACGACGAAGAAACCGTCGCGCTGATTGCCGGCGGCCACTCTTTCGGCAAGACCCATGGTGCCGGCGATCCGTCGCTGGTGGGGCCGGCGCCGGAAGGCGGTGCCATTGAGGATCAGGGCCTCGGCTGGAAGAGCAAGCATGGTACAGGCATCGGAGCCGACGCCATCACCGGCGGCCCTGAGGTCACCTGGACGCAGACGCCGACGAAGTGGAGCAATCTGTTCTTCAAGAACCTGTTCGAGAACGAGTGGGAGCTGACGAAAAGCCCGGCCGGAGCAAAGCAGTGGCGGGCAAAGAATGCCGCAGCCACGATCCCGGACCCCTTCGACAAGTCGAAGAAGCATGTGCCGACCATGCTGACGACCGACCTGTCGCTGCGCTTGGACCCGGCCTACGAGAAGATCTCGCGCCGCTTCTACGAGCATCCGGACCAGTTCGCGGACGCATTCGCGCGTGCGTGGTTCAAGCTCACGCACCGCGACATGGGCCCCATCGCGCGCTATCTCGGCCCGCTGGTGCCGAAGGAGACGCTGATCTGGCAGGATCCGATTCCGGCGGCGGATCATCCGCCGGTCGGAGAGCAGGACATCGCCGCGCTGAAGGGCAAGATTCTCGCCTCCGGCCTGTCCGTGTCCCAGCTGGTCTCAGCCGCCTGGGCGTCGGCGTCGACGTTCCGCGGCTCCGACAAGCGCGGTGGTGCGAATGGTGCGCGTATTCGTCTCAGCCCCCAGAAGGACTGGGAGGTGAACCAGCCGGCCGAGCTCAAGGCCGTCCTCTCGAAGCTCGAAGCGATCCAGAAGGAGTCCGGCAAGAAAATCTCGCTTGCCGACCTGATCGTTCTCGGTGGCTGCGCGGCGGTCGAAAAGGCTGCAAAGGACGCCGGCATCGACGTGAAGGTTCCCTTCACGCCGGGGCGGGCGGACGCCTCGCAGGATCAAACCGACGTCGAGTCCTTTGCCCCGCTCGAACCGCGTGCCGACGGCTTCCGCAACTATGTCAGCGGCAAGAAGCACCAGTTCATGGCGCCCGAGGAGGCGTTGGTGGACCGTGCGCAACTGCTGACGCTGACGGGGCCTGAGTTGACGGTTCTCGTCGGCGGCCTGCGGGTGCTCGGCGCCAACACGGGCAAATCCAAGCACGGTGTCTTCACCGCGAAACCGGGTGTGCTGACCAACGACTTCTTCGTCAACCTGCTCGACATGGCGACAGTCTGGCAGCCGGCTGCCGACGGCACCTACGAAGGCCGCGATCGGAAGACGAATGCGGTCAAGTGGACCGGCACGCGCGTCGACCTGGTCTTCGGCTCGCATGCGCAGCTCCGCGCGTTCGCGGAGGTCTACGCCTGCGCCGACGCGAAGGAGAAGTTCGTGAAGGACTTCGTGGCGGCCTGGAACAAGGTCATGAACGCGGATCGCTTCGACATCGCCGCCTGAACACGCACAAACGACGGCGGGGAGCTTCCGTATGAAGCCCCCGCCGCCGGGTACGCAGCGTCAACCAAAACAAGGCAGGGAGGAAAGGAAATGCACGGGTCCAACCACGTTTCGCTCGAGCGCGTCCACGAAATCGGGCTGGCCTTCAACCGCCACGACATCGATTTCATCGTCGACTCCTTTGCGGAAGACGGCGTCTTTCGCAACGCCATGGGCTCGGACGGAGCCGGCAACACCTACAGGGGAAGGAAGGAAATCCGCGCCTTCTTCGAGAAGCTGTTCGCGAGCAGCCCCGACATCGAGTGGCGCGCCTCGGCCGAATACGTCTCGGGCAACCACGGCGTCGCCGAGTGGCATCGCACCGCGACCACGGCCAGCGGCGAGAAGCAGGACTGGCTCGGCTGCGACCTCTTCACCTTCCGCGACAACATGATTGTGCTGAAGGATACTTACTTCAAGATCATCGAGCGCTAGCCGCGACCTTCGTCGCCAAAGTCCGAGATTTGCGAATTCAAGCAAAAAGGGCGGCCGCGAGGCCGCCCTTTTCGATTTCATCATGCGAGCGAGCTTACTCGCCGGCGGCTTCACGCGGCGGCGCCTCGCCCTTGTTCGGCTTGGCCTCGAGATCCTCGCCGGTGGTCTGGTCGACCGCCTTCATCGACAGCCGCGTCTTGCCGCGGTCGTCGAAGCCGAGCAGCTTGACCTTGACCTTGTCGCCTTCCTTGACGACGTCGGAGGTCTTCTGCACGCGGTTGGCCGCGAGCTGGCTGATATGGACGAGGCCGTCGCGGGCGCCGAAGAAGTTTACGAACGCGCCGAACTCCATCACCTTGACCACGGTGCCGTCATAGATCTGGCCGACCTCCGGATCGGAGGCGATCGACTTGATCCACTTGATGGCGGCCTTCATCGCCTCGCCATCGTTGGAGGCGACCTTCACGGTACCGTCGTCCTCGATGTTGATCTTGGCGCCGGTCTTTTCCACGATCTCGCGGATCACCTTGCCGCCGGTGCCGATCACTTCGCGGATCTTGTCGGTTGCGATCTTGAAGGTCTCGATGCGCGGGGCGTACTCGCCGAGCTCGGCGCGCGCCGCGGTGAGCGCCTTGGCCATCTCGCCGAGGATGTGGATGCGGCCGTCGCGCGCCTGGGCGAGCGCGACGCGCATGATCTCCTCGGTGATGCCCTCGATCTTGATGTCCATCTGCAGCGAGGTGACGCCCTGGTCGGTGCCGGCCACCTTGAAGTCCATGTCGCCGAGATGGTCCTCGTCGCCGAGGATGTCGGACAACACCGCGTAGCGCGAGCCTTCCAGGATCAGGCCCATGGCGATGCCGGCGGTCGGCCGCTTGATCGGCACGCCCGCATCCATCAGCGCCAGCGACGAACCGCAGACGGTCGCCATCGACGACGAGCCGTTCGACTCGGTGATCTCCGAGACCACGCGGATGGTGTAGGGGAACTCGTGATGCGGCGGCAGCACCGGGTGGATGGCGCGCCAGGCGAGCTTGCCGTGGCCGATCTCGCGGCGCTTGGTGCCGCCGAGCCGTCCGGTCTCGCCGACCGAGAAGGGCGGGAAGTTGTAGTGCAGCAGGAACGTCTCCTTGTACGTCCCCGACAGCGCGTCGACATACTGCTCGTCCTCGCCGGTGCCGAGCGTGGTGACCACCAGCGCCTGGGTCTCGCCGCGGGTGAACAGCGCCGAGCCGTGGGTGCGCGGCAGCACGCCGACCTCGCAGACGATGTTGCGCACCGTCTTGACGTCGCGGCCATCGATGCGCTTGCCGGTGTCGAGGATGTTCCAGCGGACGATCTTGGCTTCCAGCTCCTTGAACACGTCGGTGACGCGCAGCTTCTCGTAGCGCGGCTCCTGGCCTTCCGGGAAGAAGTGCGCCATCACCTTTTCCTTGGCGACGCCGACCGCGGCGTAGCGGTCCTGCTTCACCGGAATGGCGTAGGCGGAGCGCAGGTCCTGCTCGATCACGCCGAGCATTTCCTTTTCGAGCGCGCTCTGGTCGGTCAGCTGAATCTCGCGCGGCTCCTTGGCCGCCTTCTCGGCAAGCTCGATGATCGCCTTGATGACCGGCTGGAAGTGCCGGTGGCCGAACATCACGGCGCCGAGCATGATGTCCTCGTTGAGCTCCTTGGCTTCCGATTCCACCATCAGCACGGCGTCGGTGGTGCCGGCCACGACGAGATCGAGCTTGCTCTCGATCATCTCGTCGAGCACCGGGTTCAGCACGTATTCGTCATTGATGAAACCGACGCGCGCAGCGCCGATCGGGCCCTTGAACGGCACGCCGGACAGCGTCAGCGCCGCCGACGCGGCAACCATCGCCAGCACATCCGGATCGTTCTCCATGTCGTGCGACAGCGTGGTGATGATCACCTGGGTCTCGTTGCGCCAGCCGTCGACGAACAGCGGGCGGACCGGGCGGTCGATCAGGCGGGAAACCAGCGTTTCCTTTTCGGTCGGACGGCCTTCGCGCTTGAAATAGCCGCCGGGGATGCGTCCCGCGGCATAGGTCTTCTCCTGATAGTCGACGGTGAGCGGCAGGAAGTCGACGCCCTCGCGCGGCGTCTTGGCCGCCACCACGGTGGCGAGCACGACGGTCTCGCCATAGGTGGCCTTCACGGCGCCGTCGGCCTGGCGGGCGATCTTTCCGGTTTCAAGCTTGAGGGGACGTCCGCCCCAGTCGATCTCGACTGAATGTATATTGAACATCATGGTCTTCTTTCATGGTTGTCACGAAAGGAGGGCTGCCCCAAAGCACAAAAACCATGCGCAAGATTGCGGGACGCTGACGAGCGGTCAGCGTCCGGCGATCCTGCCATGGTCTTGATGTTTCGGATGGCGGCCATCCTCTCGTGCTCACGGGCATCTTGCCCGTCCTGCCCAGCCGCCGGATTGCCGCCGGGCTCTCGATTGAGCATGACCCTTGTCGGAAAATCGGCGTCGATTGTCCGGGCCGTGCCCTGTGCGCGATCTCGACGCGAAGGCCGCAAACGCACGGGCTTCGCCAGATCATGCAAAAACGCGCGCTGAAACGGCGCGCGTGTCCTTCTCAAAAGCTCAACGACGAATGTTGTGCTTTTCAAGCAGCGCCTTGTAGCGCGCTTCGTCCGTCTTCTTCAGGTAGTCGAGCAGCGAACGGCGGGTCGAGACGAGCTTCAAAAGACCACGGCGCGAATGATTGTCCTTCACGTGGGTCTTGAAGTGTTCGGTCAGGTTGTTGATGCGCTCCGACAGGATCGCGACCTGGACCTCGGGCGAACCGGTGTCGCCCGATTTGGTTGCACTGGTTTTGATGACTTCCGCCTTGCGTTGCGCGGTAATCGACATCGTCAGACTCTTTCGTTGCGACCGGAGCTGGCGGTCAGCCCGGTCAGGTTGAACACGCGCTTGGGGATGAGTTCGCCATTGCCAATTTCGGCAAGCGCCAGAAGACGGCCTGCCACCGTGACATAGACTGTGCCGCTACTATTGGGCGCATCCCGTCCGCGCAACAAAACGGCCTGGCCCCTGTGGAGCCTTGCCGCATCAGCCCGAGTGACGGCCAGTGCCGGGATGTCGTCCAGCGCGGTCTCAACGGGCAAAAGCGCGTCGGCGAGGCTGCCCTCGCCAGACGCGGCTCTATGACATAAAGCCTCCAATTGTTCCAGCGGAATCATGTCGTTCTCGCCGAACGGGCCGACCAGGGTCCGGCGCAGGGCGCAGACATGGCCATAGCAGCCGAGGATGCGCCCGAAATCGCGGGCCAGCGCCCGCACATAGGTTCCCTTGCCGCATTCCGCTTCGAATACGGCATAGTCACTATCTGGTTGATCAATAAGGGATAAATAGTGAATCTCGACCGGGCGGGGGGCCAGTTCGACCTGCTCGCCGTCGCGCGCCAGATCATAGGCACGCTCGCCCTGGATCTTGATCGCCGAATATTTCGGCGGGGCCTGCTCGATGACCCCCGTGAACCGCGGCAACAGGCTCTCGATCGCCTCCGCGGCGGGCCTTGCATCGCTGGTAGCGACCGCGCGCCCCTCGGTGTCGTCGGTGTCGCGTTCCTCGCCCCAGCGCACCGTGAAGCGGTAGCGTTTACGGCCATCCATGACATAGGCCACCGTCTTGGTGGCCTCGCCGAGCGCGATCGGCAGGCCGCCGGAGGCGAGCGGATCGAGGGTGCCGGCGTGGCCCGCGCGCTTGGCGTCGAACAGCCGCTTCACCACCGCGACCGCCTGCGTCGAGGTCATGCCGATCGGCTTGTCGAGCACGACCCAGCCATGGATGTCGCGCCGGTCGCGCCGCGGCTGGTTGTTCTGCCGCGGCTTGCGCTCGGCGCGCGGATCGTTGTTGGTCTTTGCGGCGGCACCACGCGGTTGCGAAAAAATTTCGTGCTGCGCGTCTTTCTGATCGGCTTCTTGCAGGTCAATCGCGTTGTTTGCCGGGGTCACGCTCATGAATTTTCGTCCTGATCTGATGCGAGGTCCCTCTGCACTGCAGGTGTTCGCAATAATTTCTCGATCCGTTCCGCTTCATCGAATCGCTCGTCGACACGGAAGCGGATATCGGGAGCAAATTTTAGGTTAACGCGCCGCGCGACTTCGCCGCGCAGGAACTTCTTGTTGCGCTCGAGCGCGGCGATCACGACGTCGGTGTCGCGCCCGCCGAGCGGCATCACGTAGATGGTCGCAAGCTTCAAGTCCGGCGACATCCGCACCTCGGGCACGGTGATGATGTGGCCCTCGAGGTCCGGGTCGTGCGCACGACCATGCGAGAGAATGTCGGCAATCGCGTGGCGCACCGCTTCGCCGACGCGCAACTGACGTTGCGAGCCGCCGGCCGTCGCGCTCTTCCGCTGGTTGTGACGAGCCATCGTCAATAATCCCAATTGCCGCGACAGTCCGCGCGAAGCGCGGCCTGTGCCGGCATTTCGTGGCAAAAATAGTTCGGTGACCAGCGTCAAGCCCGGCTTGCGCAGGGTTTGATGCTCAAGTTCGAATCCGCACCACGCTGTTAAGGTTTGGACTTACAGCGAGCGCTGGATCGTCTCCACGCGGTAACATTCGATGACGTCGCCGACACGCATGTCGCCGTAGCTCTCGAAGGCCATGCCGCATTCCTGGCCGGCCTGCACTTCCTTCACTTCGTCCTTGAACCGCTTCAGCGTCGAAAGCTTGCCTTCGTGGACGACGACGTTGTCGCGGATCAGCCGGACATTGGCGCCGCGCTCCACCGTGCCGTCGGTCACCCGGCAGCCCGCAACCTTGCCGACCTTGGAGATGTTGAAGATCTCCAGGATCTGCGCATTGCCCAGCATGGTTTCGCGCAATGTGGGCGCGAGAAGGCCGGACATCGCTTTCTTCACGTCATCCACAAGGTCGTAGATGACGTTGTAGTAGCGGATTTCGATGCCGTTGCGCTTGGCGGCCGCCGCGGCTTCCTTGTTGGCGCGCACCGAAAAGCCGATGATCGCCGCGTTGAAGCCCTCGGCGAGCGTTACGTCGGATTCCGAGATCCCGCCGACGCCGGCATGCAGGATGCGGGCGGCGACTTCCTCGGTGCCGAGCTTTTCCAGCGAGCCCAGGATCGCTTCCAGCGAACCCTGCACGTCGGCCTTGACGATCAGCGGGAATTCCTTGCGTCCCGCGGTCTTGAGCTGCGACATCATCTGCTCGAGCGAGCCGCGCATGCCCGAGATCGAGGCCGCCGCGTTTTCGCGCTTCTGGTGCGCGCGGTAGCTGGTGATCTGGCGGGCGCGGGCTTCGTTCTCGACCACCGCGAGCCGGTCGCCGGCCTCCGGCGGACCGTTGAAGCCGAGCACTTCGACCGGCACCGAGGGGCCGGCCTCCTCGACGGTTTCGCCCTGGTCGGAGATCAGCGCGCGGACGCGGCCCATTTCGGCGCCGGCCACCACGATGTCGCCGACCTTGAGCGTGCCGCGCTGAACCAGCACGGTCGCGACCGGGCCGCGGCCGCGGTCGAGCTTGGCCTCGATCACGGTGCCTTCGGCCGGACGGTGCGAATTGGTCTTGAGATCGAGCAGTTCGGCCTGCAGCGCGATCATTTCGAGCAGCCGGTCGAGGTTGGTCTTGTTCTTGGCGGACACCTCGACGTCGACGACGTCGCCGCCGAGCGATTCGACCTGCACCTCGTGCTGCAGCAGCTCGGTGCGCACGCGCTCGGGCCTCGCATCCGGCTTGTCGATCTTGTTGATCGCGACGATGATCGGAACCTGCGCCGCCTTGGCGTGGTTGATCGCCTCCACCGTCTGCGGCATCACGCCGTCATCGGCGGCGACCACCAGCACGACGATGTCGGTCACCTTGGCGCCGCGGGCGCGCATCGCGCTGAACGCGGCGTGGCCGGGGGTGTCGATGAAGGTGATCTTCTTGCCGCTTTCCGGCGAGGTCACCTGATAGGCGCCGATATGCTGGGTGATGCCGCCGGCTTCGCCGGACACCACATTGGCATGGCGCAGTGCGTCGAGCAGCGAGGTCTTGCCGTGGTCGACATGGCCCATCACGGTGACCACGGGCGAGCGCGGCTCGGTGTCGGTGGAATCGTCGACGACGTCGAACAGGCCTTCCTCGACGTCGGAGGCGGCCACGCGCTTGACGGAGTGACCCAGTTCCTCGGCGATCAGCTGCGCGGTGTCGGCGTCGATCACGTCGGTGATCTTGTGCATCGCGCCCTGCTTCATCAGAAGGCGGATGACGTCGACCGCGCGCTCGGACATGCGGTTGGCGAGTTCCTGGATGGTGATGGCCTCGGGGATGATCACTTCGCGGACCAGCTTTTCCTTCTGCTCGTTGGAAGCATGCCCCTTCAGCCGCTGGGTGCGGCGGCGGAACGACGCGATCGAGCGCTCGCGTACGTCGTCGGCATTGAGCGCAGTGACGACGGTGAGACGGCCGCGCTGCTTCTGCGGGCCGGGACGGTGGGTGGTCTTGGGGGCAGCCGCCGGGCGCATGGCGCCGCCGGGGCCGCGGCGAATCAGGCGCGGACCTTCGTCCTCGTCCGGCTCGGCGGCAACTCCCGGAGGGCGGCTTGCAGGCGCTGCCGCCGCCGGGCGGGCCGTCGTCGTTGCAGGACGAGCCGTCGTCGCCGGACGTGCCGCGGCCGGCGCTGCCGGACGGGCGGTCTGCTGCGCCTCGCCCTCGCCGAACCGCTTCTTGGCTTCCTGCTCGGCCTTGCGCTTGGCTTCCTCGTCGTGGCGGTGACGCTCTTCCTCGGCCTTGCGGCGGGCCTCGGCGGCTTCGCGCTCGGCCTTTTCGATGCTTTCGCGGCTGGCGCGGCGCTTGGCCTCTTCCTCCGCGATGCGGCGTTCTTCGATCTCGCGCAGCTTGGCATCCGCCAGCGCGCTGGCGCGCGCGGCATGCTCGTCCTCGGTCAGCGAGCGCAGCACGACGCCGGAGGCGTTGCGTGCGGCGGCCGGCGGCGCAGCAGAGGACCGTCCCAGCGGCGCCCTGCCGGGCGTGGCCTTGCTGGGCGCGGTCTTGGCGGCGGGCTCGGGAGCTGCCGGCTCGGCCGTCGGCGCTTCGCCGGGGAGGCGGCGCTTGCCGCGCTTCTCGACCACCACCTGCTTGCTGCGGCCGTGGCTGAAGCTCTGGCGCACGGTGCCCGTCTCGACGCGCGGCTTGAGCGTCAAGGTCTTGGTCGGGACACTCAGTGTCTTGTCGCCAGGGGTTTTGGTATCCACCATTCAGCAGTCCTAGTCTGTTTGCGTCGTGCGTTGCCGCACTGTCGTTTGCGAGTTGTCGTCAGTTAGAATTCCTGGCCGCTGCGTCGGCAGCCCCGTCACCTTCAGCCATCCGGTATCGGACCAGGGTCTGGCTGCGCGACAGGAACGTCCTGCTCGCCGGGCCCGCGAGCAGCGCAGCATGTATCACATTTGTCCGGCCCAGTGCCAAATCCAATTCTGCCGATGTCAGGACGCAGACAATCGGAAAAACGCCGGATTTACCACGTTTCCCGGCATTTTGCCGCGCCAGCGCATCCAATTTGCGGATTCCGTCGGCGGCCCCGTCGGAGGCATGGATCAGCGCGGCAAGCTCTGCCGGCCGCCCCTCGAGCGCGCCCTCGACCTTGCCGAAGCCAGAAACCACCTGTCCCGCCTTGGCCGCCACGGCCAGCGCCTCGGCGACGCTGCGGGCCAGAAGGGCTTCCGTATCCTGGGCAAGGGCGGGGCTGACACGAACCTCGCGCCGAAAACTCCGCTTGAAATGGTTACGCCGGACCGCTTCCGCAACCGCAGCGCGCGAGGCCGAAACCCATAGTCCCCGGCCGGGCAGCTTGCGCTTGAGGTCGGGAACCACCTCGCCCGCGGGCGAGACCACGAAGCGGATCAGCTCGTCGACCGGTCGCACCGCACGGCTGACCGCGCACATCCGCGCCGTCGCGGACTTGTTGGTCCGCGGTCCGTTGTCGAGGTCGGGGTCAGCGCTGGCGAGCATCTGCGGGGCATCTCCGAACGACCCGTCAGGCCGGCTGGCCTTCGGCGGCTTCCGCCGCCTCGTCGGCCGGCTTGGCGAGGTCGGCCTCGCTGATCCAGCCGGCAGCGACGCGAGCCTGCATGATCAGCCGCTCGGCGTCGTCGCGCGTGATCTCGATGCCGTCGAGCGCGCCTGTGTGCTTGACCGGCTCGGAGCCCTCCTTGCGTTCGGTCCAGCCGATCAGATCGTCGGTGGCGCAGCCGGCGAGATCCTCAACCGTCTTGATCTCGTTCTCGCCGAGCTTGACCAGCATCTTGGAGGTGACGCCGGGTACGGCCTTCACCGCATCCTCGACGCCGAGTTCCTTGCGCCGGCTCTCCAGTTCCGCTTCCTGCTGCTCCAGATATTCGCGGGCGCGGTTCTGCAGCTCGTTGGCGGTCTCCTCGTCGAAGCCTTCGATGCCGGCGAGTTCCTTGGCGTCCACCAGGGCCAGTTCCTCGACCGAGGTGAAGCCTTCCGACGCCAGAAGCTGGCCGACCACCTCGTCGACATTGAGCGATTCCATGAACACGCGCGTGGAGTTCTCGAAATCGGCCTGGCGGCGCTCGGATTCCTCCTGCTCGGTCAGGATGTCGATGTCCCAGCCGGTGAGCTGGGAGGCGAGCCGCACGTTCTGGCCGCGGCGGCCGATCGCCAGCGAAAGCTGGTTGTTGGTGTCGGGCACCACCACCTCGATGCGCTCGCGGTCCTCGTCGATCACGACCTTGGCGACCTCGGCGGGCGCCAGCGCGTTGACGACGAAGGTCGCGATGTCGGGCGACCACGGGATGATGTCGATCTTCTCGCCCTGCAGCTCGTTGACCACGGCCTGCACGCGCGAGCCGCGCATGCCGACGCAGGCGCCGACCGGATCGACCGAGGAATCGCGGGAAACCACGCCGATCTTGGCGCGCGAGCCGGGATCGCGGGCGACCGCCTTGATCTCGACGATGCCGTCATAGATTTCCGGCACTTCCTGCGCGAACAGCTTCGCCATGAACTGCGGATGGGTGCGGGACAGGAAGATCTGGGGCCCGCGGGTCTCGCGCCGCACGTCGAAGATATAGGCGCGCACGCGGTCGCCGTTGCGGAACACCTCGCGCGGCAGCATCTCGTCGCGGCGGATGATGGCCTCGCCCCGGCCGAGATCGACGATCACGCTGCCATATTCGACGCGCTTGACGATGCCGTTGACGATATCGCCGATGCGGTCCTTGAATTCCTGATATTGCCGGTCGCGCTCGGCCTCGCGCACCTTCTGCACGATCACCTGCTTGGCCGATTGGGCAGCGATGCGGCCATATTCCAGCGGCGGCAGCGTATCGGCGATGGTGTCGCCGATCTGCGCACCCGGGTTGGCGCGGCGCGCGTCCTCCAGCGAGATCTGGTTGGCCGAATTCTCCACCTTGTCGACCACGAGCATGTGGCGCGAGAGCCTGAGCTCGCCCTTCTTGGGATCGATTTCGGCATGCACGTCGGTTTCGCTGCCGTAGCGCGCCCGCGCCGCTTTCGCGATGGCATCCTCCATCGCCGCGATGACGATGCCGCGGTCGATCGACTTCTCGCGCGCGACCGCATCCGCAATCTGCAGCAGCTCAAGTCTGTTGGCACTGACTGCCATGGCTAATCTCCTCTCGTGGGATCGGTTTCGTCCCGCCGCGCCCGTCCGGCGGCGAGGCGATGTTGCTTGGTATTCTTCGGAGCCGGCTTTCGGCGCGGCTTCGACGGCTGGTTCTTCGCGTGCGGCGGCTGCTCGGGCTCGAGGCCGAGATCGCGCTTCAGCTTGCGTTCGGCGGCCTTGCCGCGCCGCATCGACTCGGCGATCAGCTCGTCGGTCAGGACCAGCCGCGCGTCCGCGATGTCTTCCATCGTCAGCAGCACGTCGGCCTCTTCGCCCGCGGGCGCATCGTCGCGGTGAATCCGCACCGCACCGCCCTCGACGCCGGCCAGCGTGCCGCGGAAGCGCTTGCGGCCCTGGTAGGGAACCGCCATCTCGACCTTGGCGAGGTGGCCGGCATGGCGCTCGAAATCGGAGCGGCGCACCAGCGGCCGGTCGATGCCGGGCGAGGAAATCTCCAGCCGGTAGGCGCGGTCGATCGGATCGGCGATGTCGAGCACCGGCGACAGCGCCCGCGAGACCGCCTCGCAATCCTCGATCTGCATCGAGCCGTCCGGCCGTTCCGCCATGATCTGCACCGTGCAGCCGGCTTCGCCGGAGACGCGGGCGCGGACCAGCCGGTAGCCCATGCCCTGCAGCACGGGACCCGCGATCGCCGACACCCGCGCCGCCACGCCCGGCTCCACGACCAGGCGCGGCTCGGCGAGCAGTTCGGCGTCCATGGAGCCTTGGATCGGATCTTGGATCGGATCGGTCATGTCCAGCGTCAAAAACGCGTCGTGTTGCATCGATGTGGCCGGTAGGGGCCGCTTGCGCCAGAGTGCGATGGCGTTAACTTTTATCGCCGGCGCACTTCAGCTGTTTGATTGGGCCGGATGGTGTCGGAAAGCGCGGTGTCCACAGTTCCGCATCAGGCCCGGACCAAACGGTTTTCCGGCAGGCCGGGTCCGTTCGGGTAATAAAAAAGAGCGGGTCCCGGGGGGCCCACTCTCACTACGCGATCGTATATGAGAACCTAAGTTGCGCCGGATATAGCGCTTTTGCCCCGACCCGGCAAGGCCCGGCGGGGCCCAGGAACGCGATTTTGCGGCCGTTCCTGGGGCGTTACGGCCTAACCTTTCCTTCACCAAGCTTACCCTAAATTTACGCGAGCCGCGGCTTTTCGCGCCCGCGGAGGCACCAGGCGACGCGCCGGTCTTTAAGTGTGTTGGATGACAGCCGCCACGTCACTGATTCCCGGGCTCGATGAGATCGTCAGGCATGGCGATCCGCAGCGCCGTGCCGAAGCCGCGCTGCGGATTTCCGAGCTGTTCCTGCAGGATGCCGCGCGGCTGCGGCCCGACCATGTCGAACTGTTCGACGGGCTTCTGATCGACCTCGTCCCGCATGCCGAGCTCGCCGCCCGCGTCAACCTCGCCGAGCGGCTGTCGCTGCTTGCCAATGCACCGCGCATTCTGGTCGGCCAGCTCGCCCGCGAGAACGAGCTCGCCGTCGCGGGTCCGCTGCTGCGCCGTTCGCCTGTCGTCGACGAGACCGTGCTGCTCGAGATCGCGCGCCCCAAGGGCCAGGGCCACCTGCTGGCGATGTCGGAGCGCGCGACGCTGTCGCCCGATCTCACCGACGTGCTGATCCGCCGCGGTGACCGCGACGTGGTGCGGCGCGCCGCCGGCAACAAGGGCGCGCAATTCTCGCATGCCGGCTATTCGACGCTGATCAAGCGCGCAAGCCAGGACGGCGTGCTGACGCTCGCGGTCGGCCAGCGCGAGGATCTCTCCGACGAGCGCCTGAAGGCGCTGCTCGCGGGATCGATCGATGTCATCCGCCGCCGCCTGTTCGACGTGGTGAAGCCGGCGCGGCAGGCCGCGATCAAGCAGGCGATGAGCGAGCTCTCTGGCGTGCCCGAGCTGGTCGAGAGCCGCCGCGACTTCCTGCCCGCGCAGCGCACCGTCCTCGCGCTGCACCGCCAGGGACAGCTCAACGAGAGCGCGGTGCTCAACTTCGCCAAAAGCTATCAATACGAGGAGGGGGTCGCGGCGCTGGCGGCGATGTCGGGCGTGAAGATCGCGACGCTCGACCGGCTGATCTGTGGCGACCGGCATGATCCGCTGCTGATCCTCGGCAAGACCGTCGGGTTCGAATGGGCCACCGTGCGCGCGCTGATCCTGCTGCGGCTTGGGCCGAACCGGGTGCCGGCGCCGGCCGATATCGAGACGGCGCGGGTCAATTTCGCGCGGCTCGTGCCGTCGACCGCCGAGCGCGTCGTGCAGTTCTGGAAGTCGCGGCCGACGATCTGACGCGGGCGGCCGTCAGCGCCTGCGAAACCGCAAATAGGCAGCGCGGCGGCCTTCGCGCTCGGCTTTGCGGCCGTAGCGCGTCATGGTGTAGCCGTCCCAGGGCTGCTTCCAGTCGGAAGCCCGCTCGGCGAGCCAGGCAAAATCGGGCGAGCGGGCAAGATGCGACAAGGTCCAGGCGACGTAGTCCTCGATATCGCAGACGAAGCGGAATTCACCTCCCGTGCAGATCGCGCGCGCCATCGCGGCGATGGTTTCGTCCTGCACGAAGCGGCGCTTCCAGTGCCGCCGTTTCGGCCAGGGATCGGGATGGATCAGGTCGATGCGCGCGAGCGAGCGCGGTGGCACCCAGGCCAGCAATTCGGCGGCGTCGCCGGCGAACAGGCGGATGTTGGTCAGATTGCGTGCCTCGATCTGGGCCAGGATCTTGGCCATGCCGTTGACATAGGGCTCGCAGCCGATGAAGCCGGTGTCGGGAAAGGCCAGTGCTTCCGCGACCAGATGCTCGCCGCCGCCAAAGCCGATCTCGAGGCGAACCGCGTTCGATCTCGGATCGAACAGGTCGGTGAGCGCGTTCGGCGCCGGCTGGGTGATGTCGAGCGCGAGCCGCGGCAGGAAGTTCTCGATCAGGTCCGCCTGGTGCGCGCGCAGCCTGTGCCCCTTGCGGCGGCCGAAGAAGGAGCCGTGCGCATGGGGTGCGGCCGCATCGCGGCCGTCGCGATCGCCTGATGCCGCGCTCATCGCAAGGTCTGGTACAGGCGGTGGAGCAGTCGCGTCCTCGGCTCGATCGAGGAGATGTAGAGCTGCTCGTAATGGGTATGCGCGCCCTGGCCGTCGACGCCGAGGCCGTCCAGCGTCGCCGTGTGCGGCGCGGTGAAGTTGCCGTCGGAGCCGCCGCCGGTCGACATGTCGGCAAGATCGAAGCCGAGCTCGCCGGCCAGCGCCTTCGCGTGCTCGTACAGCGCTGCGCCCGCATTGCTCTTCTCGTAGGGCGGCCGGTTCAGCTCGCCGGTCACCCTCACACTGACGCCCTCGGTGCGTGGCTTCAGGTTGAGGATTTTCGGCACGAGCTCGTCGGCATCGGCGATGGTCGGCACGCGCATGTCGACCTCGGCATAGGCCTCTTCCGGGATCACGTTCGGCTTGGTGCCGCCGCGGACGACGCCGACATTGACGCTGACGCCGCGCTTGAGATCGTTCATCGCCTCCAGCGTCTGGATCACATGGCCGAGCTCGCGGATCGCGCTGCGGCCATCGCGTGGCCGCGTGCCCGCATGTGCCGGCATGCCCTTGATGAAGACCTCGAAACGCGCCACGCCCTTGCGTCCGGTCACCACCTTGCCGCCGTCGCGCGCGGGCTCCGTCACCAGCACATATTTGGCCTTGCGGCCTTCCGCCTCGATCAGCGCACGCGAGGTCGGGCTGCCGATCTCCTCGTCGGAGACATAGAGCTGGGTGATGCCGAGCGGCGAGCGCGCCGCGCTGGCACAGATCTGCCGGAACGCGTGATAGGCAAGATAGGCGCCGCCCTTCATGTCGTAGATGCCGGGGCCGAAGGCGCTGTTGCCCTCGATCCTGAACGGCAGGCGCTCGATGAAGCCGATCGGATGCACGGTGTCGAGGTGGCTCAGCACCAGGATGCCGGGCGCGTCCTGTCCCCATGCGGAGCGCACCACGAGGTGGTCGCCACAGCCGCCGCTGCCGGCAACGCGGTCGATGCTGACCGGCAGGTCGCGATAGCCCTCAGTGACGAGATCGGCCAGCCGGTTCACCTGCGCCGGCACATCGGTCGGCGTCTCGATCTCGACCCATCGGCGGATGCCATCGAGGATCTGTCTGGAGTCGAAGTCTGCGGCGGTCATCGGCGGGCTGCTCTGTGACGTCGTGGACGGAAGCGGTCGCTTCCGCCCGTCACGACATAGTCCAGATTTGACAGGCCCTCAAACCGAAACGATCAGGGTTCGACGGTTTTGGGCGCCTCGCGCGCGGCGATCTGCTCGACCAGGTCGACGATGCTGCGTCGCAGTTTGGCGTCGCCGATGCGGGTGAAGGCACGGGTCAATGCCAGGCCCTCGGAGGTAGCGAGGAAATCGGAGACATAGGTCGGCGCGCTGCCGTCGCTGAAGCCCTCGGCGGAAGGCGCACCACTTGGCACGCCCTCGAACAGGAAGGAGACCGGGACCTGGAGGATCTCGGAAATCTGCTGGATGCGGCTGGCGCCGACCCGGTTCGTGCCCTTCTCATATTTCTGGACCTGCTGAAAAGTCAGGCCCAAAGCCTCGCCGAGCTTCTCCTGGCTCATGCCGAGCATGATCCGGCGCATGCGCACGCGACTGCCGACATATTTGTCAACAGGGTTCGGCGCTTTGGTCGACATCACAAAATACTCCTCGACGGTCCCGTGAACGAGGCACGCGAGAGGGTGCATGCCGCAGGCACCAACACCGTCAAATCTTGCTCGGAGGTTGGGAGGAATTGAGGGAAATTTGAGCAATGAACTGACAGGATTCTTTCAGAGCCGAAGAATGCGAACGACCGTGTCGTCCTGTCAACCGCAGGAATTTCTGCTGACAACCGGAAAAAAGCCAGAATATCACGCAGTCGCTAGTGTGATCCGAAAGCGCGGGCCACGATTTTTCCGAAAAGCGAGGTTGTGCGCGAAAGCGGCCGGCGCCGCTGCGATCTCGGCCAATCGCGCCTCAGCGGCGTTTCGCGCGCCGTCGCAGCAGCACGAAGACCAGCGCGGCGCCGACCATGATCGCGGCGGGGATGTCGCCGAAGCGCGCGTAGAGCGTCGGGGCGATCGTCGTCGGCAGCGTCGAATCGAGCACGCCCTCGACGCCGAGACCGAGCCGCGCGACGATACGTCCCACCGGATCGAGTACCGCGGATATGCCGGTGTTGGCGGCACGGACCACGGGCAAGCCCTGCTCGATCGCGCGGAGCCGCGCCTGCGCCAGATGTTGATACGGTCCGGTCGAGATTCCGAACCAGCCGTCATTGGTCAGGTTGACGATCCAGCCCGGACGCTCGCCTTGCGTCGCGATGTCGGCCGGAAAGACCGCCTCGTAGCAGATCAAGGGCAGCGCGCTCGGCGCGTTCGGCAGCGGCAGCGGGCGGCGGATCGTGCCGGGGATGAACCCGCCCTGCACCTTGGTGAGCTGCTCGAAGCCGACCTTCTCCATCAGGTTCTGGAACGGCAGGAATTCGCCGAACGGCACCAGATGCAGCTTGTCGTAGATCGACAGCACATTGCCATCATGATCGATGACGTAGATCGAGTTGTAGGCGCGCGTGATGCGTGTGCCGGGCGGCAGGTCGGGCGCCCGCACCGAACCGGTGATCAGCACCGTGCCCTTGGGCAGCAGCGCTGCGATCTGCGCCATCGCATCCGGCTCGCGCGTGAGGAAGAAGGGAAATGCCGATTCCGGCCAGATCAGGATGTTGACGTCGCGCACCCCGGTCGATTGCGGGCCCGAGGCGCGATCCGACAACGTCAGGTATCGCCGCATCACCGCCGCCTTGGCGGAGTAGTTGAACTTCTCGTCCTGCTGCAGGTCGGGCTGCATCAGCCTCAGCTTGACGTTGGCAACGACTGCGGTCGGATGCTGCGACAGCCGGATCGCGCCGAACGCCCCCATCGCGACCAGCACGATCAGCGCCGCGAGCGGCGCGATCCATGGCCTGCGGCCGCGCGAAGCGCCTTCGATCAGCACGGCGGGGCTTGCGAAGATCGCGACCGCGAGGAAGGTCAGTCCCCATAGCCCGACGAGCGACGCGGTCTGCGCGAACGGCAGCGGGGCCGCCAGAGCATAGCCGAATGCATTCCATGGAAAGCCGGTCAAGAGCTGGCCACGCAGCCATTCGCCGATGGTGAGGCATGCCGCAAGCGCGATCACGCGCGCGACGTCGCGCGGCCAGATCAGGCGCGCCAATGCGAAGCTGAAGGCGGTGAACAGCGCGAGATAGGCGGGCAGGCCGAAGATCGCGAACGGCATCAGCCAGGCGAAGGTCGCAGCATCCACCAGGAAGGCGTAGCCGATCCAGTACAGCCCGAACACGAAGTAGCCGAGCCCGAACCAGTAGCCGGACATCGCCGCCGCCGGCACGCCGCGCCATTTCCCGGCGCCGGCGCCGTCGATCAGCCAGACCATCACGGGGAAGGTCACGAGCAGCACCGGCCAGGCATTGAACGGCGCCATCGCAAGCACCGACAGCGCGCCGGCAAGGAACGCCACCGCGGCGCGCTTCCAGCCCCAAATGAGCACGATCCACAGCGCGGCGGCGCGCAGCTTGTCCATCATCTTCACGGTGTGCCGGTCCCGTCGTTGGGCGGCGGGCCGGAATGGTCGCCGGTCTGCGTCTGGCCCGGGTCCTGCGGCGCCTCGCGGCGGCGGCTCTCGCGCTGCGTGCGCGGCGGCTGTCGCTCCTTGCGCGTGGCGATGCGCAGGCGTTTCACCCGCCGCGGGTCGGCGTCGAGCACTTCGACCTCGTAATTGGCGGGGCCGGAAATCACCTCGCCGCGCACCGGCACGCGCCCGACATGGCTGACGAGATAGCCGCCGAGCGTTTCGACCTCCTCGCCGGCCTCTCCGGTGACGAAGTCCTGGCCGATCACGGCGCGGACGTCGTCGAGGCTGGCGCGGGCGTCGGCGATGAATGAATTGTCGGGCTGCCGCACGATCGCGGGCGGCTCGTCGTTGTCATGCTCGTCGTCGATCTCGCCGACGATCTGCTCGACGATATCCTCGAGCGAGACCAGCCCGTCGCTGCCGCCATATTCGTCCACCACCAGCGCCAGGTGAATGCGCGTGGCCTGCATCTGCGCAAGCAGATCGATCGCGCGCATCGATGGCGGCACGTAGAGCAGCTTGCGGATGATGTTGGCTTCGGACAGCGGCATCGAAAGGTCGACGGCGCGCAGGTCGAGGCCGGCGGGGAACGGCTTCTTGCGCCGCGCCTTGGTCGTCTCCGGCACGCGCGCCTTCGCGGTCATGAAGGCGAGCAGGTCGCGGATGTGAACGATGCCCTCGGGGTCGTCGAGCGTTTCGTTGAACACGACGAGGCGCGAATGACCGGCGCTTTCGAAGCGGTCCATCAACTCGCCGAGGGGAATGTCGCGCTTGACCGCGACGATGTCGGCGCGATGCACCATGACATCGGCGATGCGCCGCTCATGCAGGCTGAGGATGTTGCGCAGCATGGTGCGCTCGACCGCGGTAAAGCCCGCGTCGTCGGGCGTCGAGGCGTCGAGCACGACCTGCAAATCGTCGCGCACCGATCCCGGCTTCCATCCGAACAGGGAGCGGATCGCGCGGCTCAGCCAGCCTTCCGCGCCCGGGCGCGCGACCGCGCCGGGCTCGACCACCGCGGGCAGGTTGCGCGTGTTGCGGGGATTGTCGTGGATCGGGTCGGAGTCAGGCATTTCAGTTCATCCGCTCCGCATAGGGATCGGGAATGCCGAGCTGCGCCAGGATCTCCTGCTCCAGCGCCTCCATCACTTCCGCCTCGTTATCGGTCTCGTGATCGTAGCCGATCAGGTGCAGGAAGCCGTGGACGGCAAGGTGGCTCAAATGATGATCGAACGGCTTGCCTTCCGTATCGGCTTCCCGCCGCAGGGTCTCGTAGGCGATCGCGATGTCGCCGAGCATGCGCGGCGCGTCGTCGGGACCGCCGGCGTGTTCCGGCTGCAGCGCCGGAAACGACAGCACGTTGGTCGGCTTGTCGATGCCGCGCCAGTTGGCGTTGAGCGTGCGAATGCCGGCATCGTCGGTCAGCATGACCGCAAGCTCGGCGTCCGCGACCTCTTCCTCGATGGTTTCGGCCGCCGCCGCGATCGCACGCTGGATCACCGCTTCGGCCTCAGGCTCCGCCCGCCAGCAATCGGCGGCGACCATCACCTCAGTCATGGGAAGAACAGCATGGGGCATCGTGCGGAATTTTCTTCGGCCGGAACGGCTCCGGCCCGTTACCTAGCCTTGCGGCCTGCTTGGGGAAGGCGATCGCTCGTAGGCGGCGACGATTCGCGCCACCAACTCGTGACGGATCACGTCCTCGGCCGTGAACCTGACCTGAGCGATGCCGTCGACACCGTCGAGCAGCCGGGTCGCTTCGGCAAGTCCCGAGGTCTGGCCGTGCGGCAGGTCGACCTGCGAGGGATCGCCGGTGACGATCATCCGGCTGTTCTCGCCCAGGCGAGTCAGGAACATCTTCATCTGCATCGACGTCGTGTTCTGCGCCTCGTCCAGGATGATCACGGCGTTGGTCAGGGTGCGCCCGCGCATGAAGGCGAGCGGCGCGATTTCGATCTCGCCGGTCTGCAGCGCGCGCTCGACGATGCGGGCGTCCATCAGATCGTAGAGCGCGTCGTAGATCGGCCGCAAATAGGGATCGACCTTCTCGCGCAGGTCACCCGGCAGAAAGCCGAGCCGCTCGCCGGCTTCCACCGCCGGCCGCGACAGGATGATGCGGTCGACTTCCTTGCGCTCGAACAGTTGCGCGGCATGGGCGACCGCGAGCCAGGTCTTGCCGGTGCCGGCCGGCCCGACGCCGAACACCAGCTCATGCCGCTTGAGCGCGCGGACGTAGGAGTCCTGCGCGGCGGTACGCGCCCGCACCGGACGCTTGCGCAGGTTGATGATCTCGAACGCCGATTTCGCCGCCTTGGCGTCGAACTCGAACAGCGAGCCCTGCGCGATCACGGCGCGGATCGCGCCTTCGACCTCGCCCTGGTCGAGGTCATGTCCCTGCACGGCCTGCGCGTAGAGCGCCTCCAGCACACGCCGCGCAGCGTCGCAGCCGTCGCGTGAGCCGGCGATGGTGATGTGATTGCCGCGGGAATCCACGACCACGCCGAGTCGGCGCTCGATCAGCGCCAAGTTCTGCCCGTAAGGGCCGACGAGGGCGGAGGCGGCGCGGTTGTCGTCGAAGTCGATGACGACCTGCGTCTCGGGCGGAAGTTGCATGTCGCGGTCGAATTTGCGGTTGGGAGCGAGTGAGGGTGAATCCGATGCGCTTTTTGGCAAGGGTTTCAGGCTCCAATGGTCACAGGGGACTGGGCTGGCCGGGACACAGGCGCCGCAAGCTCGCCGAGCAGGCTGTAGCGTTCGAGGCTGTCGATTTTCACCGGTATGACCTGCCCGATGATGTCGTTCGGCGCCATGACATGCGCAGGCTGAAGGTAGGCGGTGCGTCCGACAATCTGGCCGTCATAGCGGCCACCACGCTCGAACAGCACGTCGACAGTCTTGCCGATCGCAGCCGTGTTGAAGGCCGATTGCTGGCTGTCGATCAATTCCTGAAGCCGCGCCAATCGTTCGTCCATCTCGGCTGCTGACACCATCTCCCGCATCTCCGCCGCGGGGGTTCCCGGCCGCGGCGAATACTTGAACGAATAGGCGCCAGCGTATCCGATTTGCGTGACAAGCGCGAGAGTGGCGCAAAAATCTTCCCCCGTCTCGCCGGGGAAGCCGACGATAAAATCCGATGAAAATGCAATATCTTGGCGCACGGCGCGGAATCGGTCGACGACGGCGCAATAATCGGCCGCGGTATGCCTGCGGTTCATCGCGGCAAGTATCCGGTCGGAGCCGGATTGCACCGGCAGGTGCACGAAGGGCATGACGGCGGGAATATCGCGATGCGCCTCGATCAGGCTGTCATCGACGTCGCGCGGATGGCTGGTCGAATAGCGCAGGCGCATGATGCCGGGAATGCTGGCCAGGCGCTCGAGCAGCCGGCCGAGCGGCCAGCTTCGCCCGTCCGGCCCTTCGCCGTGATAGGCGTTGACGTTCTGGCCGATCAGCGTGATCTCGCGCACGCCGTGATCGGCGAGCCGCGTCACGTCGTCGATGACCTTGCCGACCGGCCGCGAGCTTTCGGCGCCGCGTGTATACGGCACGACGCAGAAGGTGCAGAACTTGTCGCAGCCTTCCTGCACCGTGACGAACGCGGAAATGCCGCGCGCGCGGATCGCTTCGGGCTTCGGCTGCGGCAGCACGCCGAACTTGTCCTCGGCCGGGAATTCCGTCTCGATCGCAACGCCGTCGGTCCTGGCGCGCGCGAGCAGCTGCGGCAGATGATGGTAGCTCTGCGGGCCGACCACGACATCGACGACCGGCGCGCGCCGCACGATCTCCTCGCCCTCGGCCTGTGCGACGCAGCCGGCGACCGCGATGGTCATCGCGCGGCCATCTCGCGCGGCGTCATCCTTGGCTTGGCGCAGCCGCCCCAATTCGGAATAGACTTTTTCGGACGCCTTTTCGCGAATGTGGCAGGTGTTGAGGATGACGAGATCGGCATCATCGGCGCTGGCCGTTTCGACAAAGCCCTCGGCCGCCAGCGTATCCACCATGCGCTGCGCATCGTAGACATTCATCTGGCAGCCATAGGACTTGATGTGCAGCTTGCGCGGCGCCGTCATGGAACTCGGTTTGGTGAGTGAAACGCTGCTCAAATATAGGTTAGTGAGGCGAAAATCCAGCGCGGCGGGCTGTCATTCGGCTGCCATCTGGGCGCGGGCCTGCGCAATCAGCGCGGGCAATTGCCGCATGTCATCAAAGGTCAGGAAAGCGCCGGCCGCCCGCAGCGCCTCATCATAGCCCGGCTCGCAGTGGCTGCCGCCGCAAAATCCCAGCACCCTCATGCCGGCCGCGCGCGCCGCGGCAATCCCGGCGACACTGTCCTCGATCACGAGGCAACGGTCGGCCCGCGCCTGCATCCGGCTCGCCGCAAACAGGAACAGATCCGGTGCCGGCTTGCCATTCTCAACCTCCGAGGCCGAGAAGATGTTGGGTGCGAAGCGGTCGAACAGCCTGGTCGCGCCGAGGCTGATGCGCATGCGTCGGTGCGAGCCGCTCGAGGCCACGCAGACCGGCAGCACGATGGCGTCGAGCGCATCATGGATGTGCGGGATGGCCTTGAGGTCGGCCTCGAACAATCCGTATAGCTCGCCGCGCAATTGCTGATGGAAATCCTCGGGCAGCCTGCGGCCGATCTCGGCCTCGATTTCGAGCGTCGCCTGCCGCGCGGAACGGCCGAGGAAACGGGCAAACACCTGCTCCGGCGTGATCGGGTAACCGTTGCGGCTCAGCACCTGCGCATGCGCGCGGCAGGAGATGACCTCGCTGTCGACGAGCACGCCGTCGCAATCGAAGATGACGAGATCGACTAGTGGAGCGGATTTGACGTTCGCCTTCCCCTCGTCGCGAGTCGTTGATGCGAACGTCAAATCCCAAGCTCCACTAGAAACAATATTTTGCTCGTGGTGCTTTGATCCCAACATTCGCAAAAAGCGCCTGCCGCAACGGGATGCGAATGTTGGAATCGGACCACTAGTGGAGCGGATTTGACGTTCGCCTTCCCCTCGCCGCGAGTCGTTGATGCGAACGTCAAATCCCAAGCTCCACTAGAAACAATATTTTGCTCGTGGTGCTTTGATCCCAACATTCGCAAAAAGCGCCTGCCGCAACGGGATGCGAGTATTGGAATCGGACCACTAGTGGAGCGGATTTGACGTTCGCCTTCCCCTCGCCGCGAGTGGTTGATGCGAACGTCAAATCCCAAGCTCCACTAGAAACAATATTTTGCTCGTGGTGCTTTGATCCCAACATTCGCAAAAAGCGCCTGCCGCAACGGGATGCGAGTATTGGAATCGGACCATTAGCTTTGGGACTTGTCGTCCAGCGGGACGCAATAGAGCTCGAGCCGGTGATCGACCAGCTTGTAGCCGAGCTTGCGCGCGATCTCCGCCTGCAGCTTCTCGATCTCTTCGGACGTGAACTCGATCACCTTGCCGTCGCGCAGGTCGATCAGGTGATCATGGTGGCTGTCGCGCATCTGCTCATAGCGCGCGCGGCCCTCGCGGAAATCATGCCGCTCGATGATGCCTGCGTCTTCGAACAGCTTGACGGTGCGATAGACGGTGGAGATCGAGATCTTGTCGTCGACCGCGACGCAGCGCCGGTACAGCTCCTCGACGTCGGGGTGGTCAATGGCCTCCGCCAGCACGCGGGCGATCACGCGACGCTGCTCGGTCATGCGCATGCCGGTCGCGGCGCAGCGCGCCTCGATTGCGGTAGCTTTCGTAGCCGACGGCGATTTGAGGACGGTCATGGGTTCCTTTGGCTGCGGCGCGTTTTGTCATTTCCCCCAGTTTACGACAAGTCCCGGCGCATCAGAAGCGCGTTCAATTGTTCCCCGCCGGCTTGCCGGTAATAGCGTTCGCGGCGGCCGACCACGCTAAATCCGGCCCGTTCATAGAGCCTGCGCGCCGGGAGGTTGTTTTCCTCCACTTCCAGAAATACCGCGCGCACCCCCCGACCCGCCAGATGCCCCAGATGGGTCAGCAACAGCTCGCGCGACAGGCCGCGGCCGCGATGGGCGGGATCGATCCCGACCGACAGGATTTCGGCTTCGTCCGCGCCCATCCGCGACACCGCAAAGCCGATCAGCTTTCGCCCGGCGCGCAGGCGATGAACGAGCGTGTTGCGCTCGCGCATCATGCCTTCGAATTCAGCCTCGCCCCAGCCGCGATGGAAGGAGGCCGCGTGAAGCTGCGCAAGCTTCGGCGCGTCGCGTGCGGTCGCCGTTTCGACCGCCGGCTTGCCGCCGCTCCACCACGCCGAAAGCCAGGCCATCATGACGCGGCAGTTTGCACGGGATGGCCGTCCTGCGAAGGCTTGGCGTCGGGCGCGCGCAGATAATAGGGCCGCGCCGGCGCCGTTTCCGGATTGACCGCGGCGCCGAGCCACGCCACCCAGGCGATATCGGGCGCCGGCTGCGGGTCGACCTTGAAAGGCGCCGCTGCATGCTCGGGCCAGCGGTCGGCGAGCAGCCTGGCCGCGTTGCCGACCAGATGCGGCGGGCCGAACCGCCAGGCGAGCAGTGCCTCGCTGATCGGTGCAACCTGCGGCGCCACCAGCGCGGTGCCGTTGCCGCTGACGACCTGGAAATAGACCTGATCGTGCCGCGCATCGATTGCGGCGATCACCGGATGCTCGTTGCTTTCGCTGACGACGGGCGCGGCAAAAGCGGAGAGCGTGGTCACGCCGACCACGGGCTTCTCTGCCGCAAGCGCGATGCCGCGCGCCGCGGAAAGGCCGACGCGCAAGCCCGTGAAACTGCCGGGCCCCGTGGTCGCCGCCACGCGATCGAGCGCGGCAAACGGCAGGCGGGCCTCACGCATGACGCGGCCGATCAGCGGCATCAGCGCTTCGGCATGGCCGCGCTTCATCGGTTGCGACTCCTGCGCGATGACGCGGTTTTCATCGGTGTCGAGCACCGCCGCCGCGCAGGCGTCGAGCGCCGTATCGATGGCGAGAATCAGCATGGCAACGCGTATGGCGAATAGGGAATGGCGAGTGGGTGATCAGCGCGGAGCGCTATTCGCCGCCCGCTGTTCGCCATTCGCCTCTCCTGGTCACATCGGGCGGACTTCGACCACCTCGGGCACGAAATGCCGCAGCAGGTTCTGGATGCCGTGCTGCAAGGTCGCGGTCGACGACGGGCAGCCCGAGCAGGCGCCCTTCATGTTGAGATAGACCACACCATCCTTGAAGCCGCGGAAAGTGATGTCGCCGCCGTCATTGGCGACCGCCGGCCGCACCCGGGTTTCGATCAGGTCCTTGATCATCTCGACCGTCTCGGTATCGGCCTCGTTGTAGAACTCGTCAGCCTCGTCGGCTGCGTCGTCGCTGGCCGTGCTGCCGTCGGCGAGCAGCGGCGCGCCGGACATGTAATGTTCCATGATCGCGCCGAGGATCGCGGGCTTCAAATGCTGCCAGTCGCCGTCGGCCTTGGTCACGGTGATGAAGTCGGAACCGTAGAACACGCCCGTGACGCCAGGCACGGCAAACAGCCGTTCGGCGAGCGGGGAGCGGGCGGCCGCCTCGGGGGTCGAAAATTCCATCGTGCCGGCATCGAGCACGAGGCGCCCCGGAATGAACTTCAGGGTCGCGGGGTTGGGCGTGGCTTCGGTCTGGATGAACATGGTTTTCTCCGGCGTCGCCGGTTCAAGGCCGGCGCGTGCGTCCTGTCTACCAAATGGCGACGGCAAAAGCACGGTCAAGGGTGCAAAACATTGTATTTTCAGGCGAAAGCCTGGGTTGCGCGAAATGCGTGGGCGCCGGACGAGGGCGTCAGGACAGCGCCTCGATGGCGGCGTCGGAGAGGTCGCCGGAGATCAGCGTGATCGGGATCGGGAACGAGCCGACAGCCTGCACCATGGCGGTGATGATCGGTCCCGGCCCCTCGGCGCCGGGACTTGCCGCCAGCACCAGGACGGCTATGTCGGGGTCCTGCTCGATGACGTCGAGGATCTGCTCGATCGCGTCGCCCTCGCGGATCACCCGCTCCGGCGTGATGGCGGCGATGCCGTTGACGCGGCCGGCGGCGCGGTCGAGCGCCTCGTTGGCCGTCTCATGCGCCTCGGCGCGCATGATGTCGGCAACCCCCAGCCACTGCTGGTTCTGGTCCTCCAGCTCGACGATTCGCAGCATCACCACGCCGCCGCCGGCCCGCATCGCCCAGCGGCTGGCGTAGTAGACGGCGCGGTCCCATTCCGCGGTGTCGTCGACGATGACAAGGCATTTCGGCTTGTGACCGGTCTCGTAGCTTCGTCGCTGGGTGGTCATGCATGTCCCGGTGCTGCGCCAAGCCATCGAGATCGCATCGTGCCACACTCCCTCTCGCTTTGGGAGAGGGTCGTAGCGCAACAATTTAGGGCTTGCGGACGAAGCCGATGATGTCCTTGGCAGCCTTCATCGTCTCCTCGGCGAGCGCGCCCGCGCGGCTTGCGCCTTCGATCAGGATGGAATCGACATGGCCGGGGTCCGCGGTCAGCCGCTTCATCTCGGTGGCGATCGGCGCGAGCTTGGCGATGCAGAGCTCGGCCAGCGCGTTCTTGAAGCTGGAGAATTGCCCGCCGCCGAATTCGCGCAGCACGTCCTGCTTGGTGCGGCCGGCGAGCGCGGCGTAGATGCCGACGAGGTTGTCGGCTTCGGGGCGCGTCTCCAGTCCCTTCTCCTCCGACGGCAACGGCTCCGGATCGGTCTTCGCCTTGCGGATCTTCTGCGCGATGGTGTCGGCGTCGTCGGTCAGGTTGATGCGCGAATTGTCCGACGAATCGGATTTCGACATCTTCTTGGTGCCGTCGCGCAAGGACATGACCCGCGTCGCCGGCCCCGTGATCAGGGGCTCCGGCTGCGGGAAGAACTCGCCGTCGGCAAAGCCGTGGGTCCGCACCGAATCGCCGAAATCATTGTTGAACTTCTGCGCGATGTCGCGCGCGAGCTCGAGGTGCTGCTTCTGGTCTTCGCCCACGGGCACATGCGTTGCGCGGTACAGCAGGATGTCGGCCGCCATCAGCACCGGATAGTCGTACAGTCCGACGGAAGCGTTCTCGCGGTCCTTGCCAGCCTTCTCCTTGAACTGCGTCATGCGGTTGAGCCAGCCGATCCGCGCCACGCAGTTGAGCAGCCAGGCGAGCTCGGCATGGCCCGACACCTGGCTCTGGTTGAAGACGATGTGCTTCTTCGGATCGATGCCGCTCGCGATGAATGCCGCCGTCACCTCGCGGATGTTGCGGGCAAGCTCGGTCGGGCCGCCCCAGACGGACACGGGCTGGGTGATCGCGTGCAGATCGACGACGCAATAGATGCAGTTATGGTTTTCCTGCAGCTTCACGAAATTGACGATCGCGCCGAGATAGTTGCCGAGATGCAGATTGCCCGTCGGCTGCACGCCCGAAAAAACCCGCTCAACCCTGGCCATGGTCCTTGTTCCAGTCTGCCTGATGTCGCGCCGTCGTTTGCCACGCTCGCCTTACGCGCGCAAGTCGTGCGGCGGCGCCTGCCTGATGGCGTTAACGGTTTGGCGCCAGCCGGTGACGCCGAACAGGGTCAGGCAAAGACCGTAGACCAGGATCGCGCCCGCGATCAGCGCCGCCAGGATGGCGGCCTGCGCCAGCCCATGGTCGGCCGCCGGCATCGCGGCCCTGCCGAGCCAGAGCAGCGCGCCCATCGCCAGCGCCGCCGCCGTCATGCGCGGCAGCCGGCGCCGCGCCGCCGCGTCGATCGAAAATCCGAATGTGGCGGCGCCGCGGCGCATCAGGACCAGCGCGTTGGCCCATGCTCCCAGCGCGAGCGCGGCGGCGATGCCGGAAAGCCCGAGGAAATGATTGAGCGCCAGCGCCGCCGCGATCGCGACCGCGATACCTTGCAGCATCGCAAACAGCGGCGTCAGCGTGTCCTCTCGGGCAAAGAATGCCGGCGAGAGCGACTTGACCGCGACCTGCGCCGGGAGTCCGAATGACAGCCAGATCAGCGCCTGTGCGGTCGCCGCCGTGTCGGTCGCGGTGAAGGCGCCGTGCTCGAACAGCAGCCGCACGATCGGTTCGCTCAGCGCGATCAGGCCGAGCGTTGCCGGAAGCGCAAGCCCGACCGCAAGCTCGAGCGCCCGCGATTCCGCTTCCGCAATGGCGCCGTCGTCCTGGCGCTGCAACGCCCGCGTCATCTGCGGCACCAGCACCATGCCCATGGCGACGCCGACAATGCCGAGCGGCAGCTCGATCAGGCGATTGGCGAAGTAGAGCCATGACACCGCGGAAGGCGATGACGAGGCGACGATGGCGCCGGCGACGACGAAAAGCTGCGGCCCGGCGCTTGCTGCCATGCCGGGCATCGCCCGGGTGAGGAAGACGCGCATCTCCTTGTCGAACGCGATCCGCAGCGGCGTTGCGACGCGATCCCCCTGGCGCAGGCCAAGCACCAGCAGTTGCAGCAGGCCGGCGATGCCGACCGCGGCGGCAATCACCAGCGCCGCGCGGCCAGCGTCCAGGTGGAGCGCGAACAGCGCCACCGTCACCGCGATCAGGGTGATGTTGAACAGGACAGGCGAAAACGCCGCGAGCGCGAAGCGGCCCTGTGCGCTCGACAGCGCGAGCATCACGGTGACGGGGCCGGCGAAAGCGAGATAGGGCAGCATCAGCCTCGCGTTGCCGGTGGCAAGCTGCAGCGTCTCGTGTCCGACAAAGCCGGGGGCGAAGGCGACGATCACGAGCGGCATCAGGATGGCCGCCACGGCCGAGATCACGACCAGGGCCGCGCTGATGGTGCCGAGCACGCGCCCGGCGAAGGCTGCCGCTGCCGCGGGGCCTGCGGCTTCGCGAGCGCGCAGCCAGGCCGGCACCAGCGCCGCGTTCAGTGCGCCCTCGCTCAACAGGCGCCTGACCACGTTGACGAGCTGGAACGCGGCGAGAAAGGCGTCCGCCGCGGGACCCGCGCCCAATAGCGCCGCGATCAGGGAATCGCGCGCAAATCCGAGCAGCCGCGAGGAAAGCGTGCCGAGGGATACCGTGAGGAGCGAGCGTATCATTAGGCTTCTATAACAGCCCCGGCTGTGATAGGCCGCAGCCTTTCGCGGTTATCCCAACGGGACTCTCCTGGCATGGCTGAAGCCAAATACGACGTTCTCGCGATCGGCAATGCGATTTTCGACGTGCTGGTCCGGGCCGACGAGAAGTTTCTCGTCGATCACGGCATGACCAAGGGCAGCATGACGCTGATCGACGAAGTGCGCGCGGCGGCCATCTACCGCGACATGGGCCCGGCGACGCAGATGTCCGGCGGCTCGGCGGCCAACACCATCGTCGGCGTGGCGAGCTTCGGCGGCCGCGCCGCCTATGTCGGCAAGGTCAAGCAGGATCAGATCGGCGGGCTCTACACCCATGATATCCGCGCCGCCGGCGTCGCGTTCGACACCAGGCCTGCGACAGGCGGCCCGGCCACCGGCTGCTCCTACATCCTGATCACCGGCGATGGCGAGCGCACCATGAACACCTATCTCGGTGCGGCGCAGGATCTGACGCCCGATGATATCGAGCCTGCGGCGATCGCGGCGTCGAGGATCGTCTATCTCGAAGGCTATCTGTGGGATCCGAAGAACGCCAAGGATGCCTTCGTCAAGGCGGCGACGATCGCCCACGGTGCGGGCCGCGAGGTCGCGCTGACGCTGTCGGATTCCTTCTGCGTCGATCGCTATCGCGGCGAATTCCTCGAGCTGATGCGCGAGCGCACCGTCGATCTCGTGTTCGCCAACGAGGCCGAGCTGCATTCGCTCTATCAGACCTCGGATTTTGACGCGGCGCTGGCGCAGCTCCGCAAGGACGTGAAGCTTGCCGTCGTCACCCGCAGCGAAAAGGGCTGCATGGTGGCATCAAATGACGGCGTGGTTGCCGTGCCGGCCTTCTCGATCGAGCGGCTGGTCGATACCACGGGCGCCGGCGACCTGTTCGCCTCGGGCTTTCTGTTCGGCCTCGTGCGCAACGCCGGTTTCGAGAATGCCGCGCGGCTTGGCGCGCTTGCCGCCGCCGAGGTGATCCAGCACATCGGCGCACGGCCGCAGATTTCGCTCAAGGAATTGGCGAAGCAGAACGGCCTGCCCGTGTAGCTTCTTATCCCTCCCCCTTGTGGGGAGAGTGGCGCGCAGAGCGCGCTGGGTGGGGGCATCGCATTTCACGCCCCTGCCTGACCCTCCCCCGTGAGGGGGGGAGGGAAGGAGAGAGCGCTGCTTGCTCACGCTGCCTTCTTGCCGCCGGCGGCGCCGAGTCCGGCATAGACGCCGCGCTCGAAGCCCGCGAAGGCCTCCAGGCACAGCCTGTCGGCGAACGGCAGCACCTGCATCAGGATCACGCCCGCGACGTCGCGCGACGGATCGATCCAGTAGTAGGTGTTGGCGAGCCCGGCCCAGGCGAGGCTGCCTGCGCTGCGGCCCTCCGGCGTCTTGGCGGTGTTGATGAGGAAGCTCAGTCCCCACTTCTTCACCATGTCGGGATAGAGATCGACATCGTTGGTGGCGCCGGGCACGGCCGAGACCATCTTGGTCACGCTGAGCTCGCCGATATGGTTCTGGGCCATCGTCGCGACCGTTTCCGCTTTCAATAGCTGGCTGCCGTTGCCCTTTCCCTTGTTCAGGATCATCTGGGTGAAGCGGATGTAGTCGCCGGCGGTGCTGTAAAGCCCGCCGCCGCCCATGAAGAATTCCGGCTCCTGCTCCATCTCGAACGGGATCGGTGCGAGCGATCCATCCGGTCCGCGCGCATGCATGCCGACCAGCCGCTTGCGCTGGTCTGCCGAAAGCCTGAAGCTCGTATCGTTCATGCCGAGCGGGACAAAGAGATTGTCGCGCAAATAGGCGTCGAGGCGCTTGCCGCTCACGGCTTCCACCGCCTTGCCGACGAAGTCGATATTGGTGCCATACTCCCAGCGCGTGCCGGGATCCGACATGATCGGCGTCTTCAGCGCATCGTTCTTGCAGGTGGTGATGCTGGGAAGCCCTGTTTTCGCCAGGTATTGCACCATGTCGCCGCTCCACATGTCGTAGCAGAAGCCGGCGGTGTGGGTCATGAGCAGACGCAGCGTGATTGGTTTCTTCGCCGGCCGGAGTTTTGGCTCGCCCTTGGCATCAAAGCCCTCGAGCACTTGCGGCGAGGCGAGATCGGGCAGCACCTTGCCGATCGGCGTGTCGAGCGCGAGCT
This sequence comes from Bradyrhizobium sp. NP1, assembly GCF_030378205.1. Lineage (NCBI taxonomy): Bacteria > Pseudomonadati > Pseudomonadota > Alphaproteobacteria > Hyphomicrobiales > Nitrobacteraceae > Bradyrhizobium > Bradyrhizobium sp. NP1. The sequence continues at coordinate 35,164 of NZ_CP127385.1, read as the reverse complement.
TGCCCTGCTCGACAAGCTGCATGGCGCCGGCGGTGGTGATCGCTTTCGTCATCGAGGCGATCCAGAACACGCTGTCCGGCGTCATCGCATCGGGCTTGGAAAGGTCGCGCTTGCCGAATGCGCCCTGGTAGATCACCTCGTTCCCCGTGGCGGCCATCGCCACCACGCCGGGGATCTCCTTCGCCTCGGCCTTCTGACGCAAAACCTGATCGATCTCTGTACTGCTCGGCATGGGCGTCTCCCGCTTGTTTATTGTGTTGCGATTTTTGTCCCGGTTGTTTCGGCCTGCAAGCACCGGCACTTCGTTGCGGCGCAGGGTCGCGGCTTCGTGATCGGGGCGCCACGGCGGCGCAGAGCCGGTACAGAACTGCAACACTTCGCCACAATCTGCGGTGCATAGCCGGCCCGGGCGGGTGACCCCTAAAATTCGTGGCGATAAGCTCCTTGCGACGGCGCGTTCAGTACCTATTTTTTTCAGTAAGGCGTTCATAACGCAGTCGAATCGGCGCCGCCGCTGCGACATTTTGATTCAAAGATTAGCGGTGCGGCGGCACCGCGAGGGGGCAGTCATGATCTCCACCTGGAGCGAATGGAAGCGATATCCGCGGCCTGGGCGCGGCGAAAACATCGAAGCGCCGATTTCACCCGGCATCTATGAGGTTCGTTTCGCCGGCTCCGGCGCGCTGCATTCGTTCGGCGCGGTCGATAATGTCGCACAGGCCCTGGCGCTGCTGCAGGTCAGTTCGAAGTCCTGGTTCAGTCGCCGCGGGAGCACAGCCGTTCCGGAACTCGAATACCGCACCTGCGCAACCTCCACCAAGGCGGATGCCAAGGCGGCCGCGGAACGCATGATCGGACGCCGCGACACCTATATGAGCGGCGCGGCCTGATCGCGCCCAGCCTGCCCAGGATGCATTGAAGCAACCCGCCTTCCGGAAGGGCGGGTGCATTGCGTCTGATAAGTCCCTATACTTGGACGACAGCCCAAAAATATCCGAGGAGTAACGCCATGACCCCGACCGCTGCCGCACGCGCTTCACAACCCGCAACCTCGCTGCAAGGCCGGCTTAAGGACGCTTCGCTGCTGCGCGACCGCTGCTTTATCGACGGCGCGTGGGTCGGCACGCCGTCCCGCCCGGTCAACAACCCGGCCAACGGCGCCGAGCTTGCGAAGATCCCCGTCATGAGCACGGCGGAGGCGACGAAGGCGGTGGAAGCCGCCGAGCGCGCGTTTCCGGCGTGGGCGAAGCTCACCGCCAAGCAGCGCTCCAACATCCTGCGCAAATGGTTCGAGCTGATCATCGCCAACCGCGAGGATCTTGCGCTGATCCTCACCTCCGAGCAGGGCAAGCCGCTCGCGGAAGCGCTCGGTGAGATCGATATCGGCGGCGCCTATGTCGAATTCTTCGCCGAGGAAGCGCGCCGCGTCTATGGCGAGACCATCCCGACGCAGCGGCCTGATGCGCGGCTGCTCGCGATCAAGCAGCCGATCGGCGTCTGCGGCGCGATCACGCCCTGGAATTTTCCGTGCTCGATGATCACCCGCAAGGTATCGCCGGCGCTCGCGGCCGGCTGCACCGTGGTGCTGAAGCCCGCCAACGAAACGCCGCTCACGGCGCTCGCGCTGGTGGCGCTCGCGGAGAAGGCCGGCGTGCCGAAGGGCGTGCTCAACGTGCTGACCGGCAACTCCTCGGCGATCGGCAAGGTCCTGTGCGAGCATCCGGCGGTGCGCTTCGTCGGCTTCACCGGCTCGACCGAGGTCGGCAAGATCCTCTACGAACAGGCCTCCGTCGGCGTGAAGAAGCTCGGCCTCGAGCTCGGCGGCAATGCGCCTTTCGTGGTGTTCGACGATGCCGACATCGATGCCGCGGTCGAAGGCGCGATGGTCTCGAAATACCGTAACATGGGCCAGACCTGCGTTTGCGCCAACCGCCTCTACGCGCAGGACAAGATCTACGATCAGTTCGTCGAGAAGCTCTCCAAGAAGGTCGCGGCGATGAAGATCGGCGACGGCACCGAGGCGGGCGTCACGCAGGGACCGCTGATCAACATGGAAGCGGTCGAGAAGGTCGAGAAGCACATTGCCGACGCGGTCAAGGGCGGCGCCAAGATCGTCACCGGCGGCAAGCGCAGCCCGCTCGGCGGCAGCTTCTTCGAGCCGACCGTGCTCGCCAATGTCAGCCCCAATGCGCTGGTGGCGCATGAGGAGACGTTCGGCCCGCTCGCGCCGGTGTTCCGTTTCAAGGACGAGGCCGAGGTGGTGGCGATGTGCAACAACTCGCCGTTCGGCCTTGCCTCCTATTTCTATTCGCGCGACCTCGGCCGGGTCTGGCGCGTGGCGGAAGCGCTGGAGTCCGGCATGGTCGGCGTCAACACCGGCCTGATCACTACGGAAGTCGCGCCGTTCGGGGGCGTGAAGGAAAGTGGTCTCGGGCGCGAAGGCTCCCGTTACGGCATGGAAGAATATGTCGAGATCAAATATGTGATGATGGCCGGCATCTGACGCATCATCGGTTCAACAACGGGCAATCCGGCGCCAGTGCCGCCGGGTTGCCCTTTTTCATTTTCGCTTCCGGTCATCTCAGCGCCGCAGCACCGCGATGGTGCGGTTGGCGAAGGTGAGCCGCTCGGCCATCACGGTGACGAAATAGGTCAGGAGCTTCTGGCCGAGCGCCGGATTCTCGGCCTTGATCGCCTCGAACTGATGCGTGCCGAGCACGTACAGCACGCTCGCGATCTCGGCCTGGATAGTGGCGCTGCGCGGCGCCTGCGACACCAGCCCCATCTCGCCGATCGTGGTGTAGCGGCCGAGGCTGCGCACCCGCGTGGTGGCACCATTGTCGGCCGGGACCATGATGCCGACTCGCCCGTCGAGGATGAAGTGCATGGAATCGGCGGCGTCGCCCGCGCGCACGATGGTTTCGCCGGCGTCGACCTCAAGCCGCGCGCAGCGGTCGATCAGCTCGATCGCATCCCCCTCGGAGCCGAGGATTTTCGTGAACCAGTCGCGCAGATTGGCTTCTTCCTCGGCGCGGCCCTGATGCTGCGCGATGATCTCGTTCTCGCACCATTCGAGCGCATGATCGAGCTCGCTGATCACGCTGACATCCCTGGAAACGAATTCGCTGGAGCGCAGCGCTTTTTCCGCTGCCGCGGGCAGATGCACCAGCACGAGCCTGATGCCGCGCTCCTGCGCCGCCCGCTTGATCTGGGCGAAGCTGTAGGCGGCCGAGGAGTCGATGCCGGTGACCAGCTTGAAATCGAACACGAGGTAGCGGCACTCCGGATGGCGCGCGAGCAGCGCCTTGACGTGCTGATAGAGCCGGTTGGCCGAGCCGAAGAACAGATAGCTCTGCAGGTTGAGGCCGCGGATCTTGCCGCCATGTGCTGACAGCACCGCCTGATCGTCGCGCGAGCGGTCGAGCGAGCTGCGATATTCCGAGCCGTCGAAGGCGAACTTGATGGAATCGATGCGCGAGGCGCTCAGCGCAAAGGTTGCGCAGCCGATCACCACGCCGATCAGGATGCCGGCGACAAAACCCCATTGCAGGATGATCGCGATGATCGCAAGCAGCGACAGGTATTCAAGCCGCGACAGCCGGCGCCGCGATTGCGCGATCCATTTGTGCACCGTGTCGGCGCCGAGATAGATCAGAAGGCCGCCGAGCACGAATTTCGGCATATAGCCGAGCAGTTTTGGGGCAAGCTCCAGCATCAGGACGGAGATCGCGGCGGCAGTCAGGCCCGACAGGCGGCCGGTTGCGCCGCCGTTCAGGTTGAGCATCGAGCGGCTGACCGAGATGCAGCCGGTGTAGCCGCCCACGGCGCCGCTCAATATGTTGGCGATCCCGGTGACGTTCAGCTCGCGCTCGAGGTCGGCTTCGCGATGCGCAGCGACTTCGAGGCCGGTGGCGTTGAACAGCGTGCTCGATGCCGTCACGAAGATGACGGCAATCAGGTTGCCGGCGAGGTCCGGCAGCGCATACCAGGGATAGTGACCGAGCTCCTTTGGATTCCAGGGAAACAGGAAGGAAGCCGGCGGCGGCGGTTGAAAGGTCCAGCCCGCGGCCTGCGCCTCCGTGGACGAGATGCCGATCAGCCAGAACACGATATGCGCCGCGATCGTGCCGGCAATCAGGATGAGCGGCAGGCCGAATGGCGTGCGCGAGCGATGCCAGGTCAGATAGAGCACAAGCGCCATCGCACAGGCTGCCGCAAGCTCGTACAAGGTCATCGCATTGGCGAACTGGTCGAGGCCGCCGAGCTGAAGCCGGTGGCCGGTGATGACCCTGACGGCGCCGAGCAGGATCAGGCAGCCGGTCGCGCCGAGAAACCCGCCGACCACGGGATAAGGCACATAGCGGATGGTGCGGCCCATCCGCGTCACGCCGAAGGCGCACAGCACGATGCCGGTCACGATGCTGGCGAGCGCGAAGGTGACGATGACAGGTCCGAGCACCGGCGCCGCCGGATCGGTCGCCGCCATGCGCTCGATCAGGGACGACGCCAGGATGGCGGTCATCGCCGCGGTGGAGCTCTCGGGTGCGGCGATCGCAAACGGCAGCGAACTGCCAAGCGCGATGACCGCGCCGAGGGCGGCCGACGCGATGAAGGTGGCGGCGATGCCGTAGGAGAGATTGGCGGCCAGCGGACCTGAGAAGATCAGGAGCGCGTAGGACAGTCCAAAAGTCACGGTGAGAACGCTGGCGGCGGTGCCGCCGAGAATATCATTGACCGCGGTTTTCAGCCGCGGAGCGGAACTTATGGTGAGATCGACCACGCGAAGCTGCCCCCAGATGCCCCCTTCAGTCGTAGTGACGGCGCTGCGGGCGGACAACAATATTCTTGTGACACGGTGGAAGCCGCATGCAGATGGGCCAATTTTCCTGGAACTCAGCCCTTGCCGAAGCTGCCATGGCGCCCGGCGCCGGAGGCAAAGCGCGTCGCGCCGGCCAGCGTCTCGCCCGAGGCGATCACGGCGAGCCCGCCGCGCATCTCGTTGGCGATCGCGTCCTCTTCCTCGAGATCCCATTGCCGCAGCGCCGACAGCCGGTCGGCGCGCAGGCAGGCCTGCGGGAACTGTGCGATCTGCTTCGCGATCGTGATCGCCTCCGCGCGCGCCGCGCCTGACGGCACGAGCCGGTTGGCAAGGCCCATGCGCAGCGCTTCATCGGCGCCGACCGGGCGCCCGGTCAGGATCAGGTCCATGGCTTGCGAGTGACCGATCAGCCGCGGCAGACGGATGGTGCCGAGATCGATCAAGGGCACGCCGAAGCGGCGGCAGAAGATGCCGAAGGTCGCGTTGTCGGCAACGACGCGCATGTCGGCCCATAGCGCGAGCTCCATGCCGCCCGCCACCGCGTAGCCTTCGACTGCGGCGATGACGGGCTTCGACAGTCGCAGCCGGCTCGGTCCCATCGGCGCGATCGTGTCGTGGCCGCCGACCTCGCGCCTCTTTTCGATGTCGCCCTCGGCGACCGCCTTCAAGTCGGCGCCGGCGCAGAAATGCCCGCCGGTTCCGGTGAAGACCGCGACTGAGGCGTCAGTGTCGGCGTCGAAGGCGCGGAACGCATCGAACAGTCTTCGTGCGGTCGCGCCATTGACCGCGTTGCGGCGCTGCGGCCGGTTGATGGAGACGATGGTGACGGGACCGTCGCGCTCGACCAGGATGCTGTCCGCCTCGGCCATGGTTTTCGCTCCCTGAATTTTCTTTCGTTGCGAACGCGAGGAAGGGTGGTCTGACGACTGGATCGCTTCGGAGCCTGCGCTCCTCGCATGCGTTCAAATCTTGAGCTCCGAACCCGTCACGCGTCTGTAGGCCTCGAGGTAGCGCCTGCTGGTCGCGTCCACCACGCTCGCCGGCAAGGGCGGCGGAGGTGCCTCGCCGTTCCAGCGGCCGGCTTTCCGCTCGGCGTCGAGATAGTCGCGCAGCGGCTGCTTGTCGAAGCTCGGCTGCGGCTGTCCGGGCCTATAGACGTCGGCGGCCCAGAACCGCGAACTGTCCGGGGTCATCACCTCGTCGATCAGGATGATGCGGCCGTTCCTGTCGCGGCCGAATTCGAACTTGGTGTCGGCAATGATGATGCCGCGCGCGCGGCTTTCCGCCTCGCCGAGCGCATAGACCGTGCGCGTCATCCGCTCCAGCGTATCCGTCACATCGCCGCCGACGATCTCGCGCATCCGCTTGGTCGTGATGTTCTCGTCGTGCCCGGTCTCGGCCTTGGTCGCGGGGCTGAAGATCGCGGGCTCGAGCCTGGCGCTTTCGGTGAGGCCCGCAGCCAGTTTCTCGCCCGCCAGTGTGCCGCTCGCGGCATATTCCTTCCAGGCCGAGCCGGAAATGTAGCCGCGAATCACGCATTCGATCGGGAATACGGTGGTGCGCCGGCACAGCATTGCGCGACCGAGAATGTCGGCGCGGTGGGCCTTCAGCTCCGGCACCTGACGGATGATCTCGTCGGCATCGGCCGAGATCATGTGGTGCGGCACCGCGCCTTCGAGCTTCCTGAACCAGAAGGCGGAGATCTGCGTCAGCACGGCGCCCTTCATCGGGATCGTCTCGCCCATCACGACGTCGAACGCCGAGATGCGGTCGGTGGTGAGCAGCAGCACGCGATCCTCGCCCGCTTCATAGATGTCGCGCACCTTGCCGCGGCCGAGCCTCGGCAGCGGCAGATTGCTCGCGCCCATCGTCGTGATTTCATGACCCATCGCCGCACTCACCTCTTTCATCAAGCCGGTGGCCGCATGCGCACCGGGTTCAAATGGCCTAGCTCATTCCGGCAGCGGAATGAACTCGTGCTCCTGCGGCACGGGGGTGAAACGGCCGGTTTTCCAGTCTTGTTTCGCCTGCTCGATCCGCTCCTTGCTGGAGGAGACGAAGTTCCACCAGATATGGCGCGGGCCCTCCAGCGCATCGCCGCCGAGAAACATCATCCGCGTCGGTTTCACCGCCTTCACGGTGATGCGATCGCCGGGACGGAAGATCAGGAGCTTCGGGCCCTCATAGCGCTCGTTCGCAATCTCGACCTCGCCGTCGACCAGATAGATCGCGCGCTCCTCGTGGTCGGGGTCGAGCGGAACGCTGGCGCCCGCGGCTGCGGTCACTTCGGTGTAGAACCAGGGCGAAACCATCGAGACCGGCGAGGTGATGCCGAACGAGGACCCTGCGATCACGCGGGCGGTGAAGTTGGCCTCCGAGATCATCGGCAGTTCGCCGGCCGCATAATGCTGGAACGAGGGCGCGACCTCCTCCGATCCCGCCGGCAGCGCGATCCAGCTCTGCAGCCCCAGCATCTTCTGGCCGGCCTTTCGCTGCAGGTCCGGCGTGCGCTCGGAATGGGCGATGCCTTTTCCTGCGGTCATCAGATTCATGGCGCCAGGCGCAATTTCCTGGATGTTGCCCTCGCTGTCGCGGTGCATGATCGCGCCCTCGAACAGATAGGTGACGGTGGCAAGCCCGATATGCGGATGCGGGCGCACGTCCATGCCCTTGCCGGCGACGAACTGCACCGGGCCGAAATGGTCGAAGAAGATGAAGGGGCCGACCATCTGGCGCTTGCCATGCGGCAGCGCGCGGCGGACGGCAAAGCCATCGCCGAGGTCGCGGGTGCGCGGCACGATGATGAGGTCGAGCGCGTCGCAGGTCCTGGGATCGCCCAGCACGGGATCATTGGAGGGAAGCCAGCTCATGATGTCCTCCTTGGTTGGGCGGGGATGATAGCAGCCGGAAATTGCCTGTGGCGAGCGTTGTCATTCACGTTAGGATCATCGCTCCACAATACCTCCTGCCGCAACAAGCCCGTTGCCGAGGAACCGCCATGATCGCACCGCTCAAGCCAGGCGCCACGCTGGCGCAAATCACCGGTCCCGTCGCCGAGACGGAGCGGCTGATCCTGCGGCCCTGGCGCAGCGACGACATCGCGGCCAATACGGCAATGCTCGGTGATCCGGTGGCCGGCCGCTTCATCACCGCCGACAACAAGCCGATTACCGACGCGTTTGCCGGCTGGCGCAACGCGGCGATCATGGCCGGACACTGGGCACTGTACGGGATCGGCATGTTCGTCGTGGAGGAAAAGCGCACCGGCGCGTTTGTCGGGCGCGTGGGCCCATGGCGGCCGCCGGGCTGGCCGGACTTTGAAGTCGGTTGGGGGATTGCGCCGGATTTTCGCGGCAAGGGCTACGCCGTCGAGGCGGCCCGGGCGGCGATCGACTGGTCGTTCTCTACCTTCGACATCGATCGTATCGCCCACTGCATCGATCGCGAAAACGTCGCCTCGCAGGGCGTGGCGCGTCGGCTCGGCGCCCGCATCGACCGCGAGATCGATCTGTTCGGTCATGTCGCCGACCTCTGGGTGACCGATCGCGACAAATGGATCGGCTGACTTCAGCAATCCGTTATTTGGCACGGCGCGTTCCCTGTGATGAAAACGCCTGCCGGGTGCGCGGGCAATCGCGAACCGCAGGCGGCGGATCGGCCGCGGCCGATGACTCAATGACAGGAGAACGACATGCCCAAGGGCTATTGGATCGTCCGCGTCTCGGTGCGCGACGAGGCGCGCTATCCGGAATATCTCGCCGCGGCGCGGCCGTCCTTCGAAAAGTTCGGCGCCCGTTTCATCGTCCGCGGCGGCCCTTTTGAGTCGAAGGAAGGCGAGGCGCGCGACCGCAACGTGGTGATCGAGTTCGCCGACCTCGCGACGGCAAACGCCTGCTACGACAGCCCGGAATACCAGGCGGCGAAGCGGATCCGCCAAAAATATTCCGACGCCGATTTCATCATTATCGAGGGTCCTGCCTGAGGAGTTTCCCGGCGGGGCGTCGGGCGACGCCCGGCGTCGCGATCGACGGTGAGATCGAGCTGACCGGAGATGCCGTCGATCTCCGGGTGACGCGGCGCGAGCGCTGGCAGGTTGGCGCTTGAAAAATGCGAAGCGGCGGACGATGTTCGCGTAGGTCTCCTTCCGTCGGACCGAGCTGATCGATGTCGCTTGTTGCCCTCGATATCGCCCTGCGGAGCGCCACCGTGGCCCTGCTGCTGGCGCTTGCGGTGTCGCTGCTGCGCGATTTCCGCGGCACGCTGAGCGGCCGGCTCGCGGTCGCTTTTGCGCTCGGCTCCGTGGCGCATGCGCTCACGTCGCATATCGGCGCGCCATCGCCCGTATCGATCTGGCATGCGCCGCTGATCGCGGCCTCGACCGGCAATGCCGTGGTGTTCTGGCTGTTTTGCCGCGCGCTGTTCGACGATGGGTTCGTCCTGCGCCCCTGGCATGGGCTGGTCTGGCTTGGGGTCGTCGCATTCAGCTTCGTCAATTGCCTCTGGCTGGCGGCGGCGGGCAATGCGCGGATCGCCGTCATCGCGATCAACCTGCTCGCGCTCGGTTTTCTCGTGCTCGCCGTCGGGCAGACCGTTGCGTCCTGGTCGGTGGATCTCGTGGAAGGCCGCCGTCGCCTGCGTCTTTTCATCGTGACGGCGGCCGCGCTCTATGGCGGCATGAATGCGATGCTGCAGATCTGGGTGTCCGGCAGCGGCGCTGCCGCGATCGCCGATGTCGCGAATGCGGCGGTGCTCGCCGCCGTCGTCGCGGCGATTGCCTGCGCGATGATCCATGTCGACGGCGCGGAGCTGTTCACGCCCTCGCCAGCCGGGCCAGTCGCTCAAGGCCCGGCCGCGCAGGATTCGGCCGCGGACCACAAGCTGATCGAGGCCTTGATGCGCCTGATGGCGGATGAGCGCATCTATCGTCACGACAACCTCACCATCGGCGTCCTGGCGGCGAAGCTGAAAATTCCCGAATACAAACTGCGGCGGCTGATCAACCAGCGGCTCGGATATCGCAACTTCAATGTCTTCCTCAACAACCACCGGATCGAGGAGGTCAAGGCCGCGCTCGCCGATCCCGCCCAGGCCGAGGTGCCCGTGATCACCATCGCGATGGACGCCGGCTTCCAGTCGCTCGGTCCCTTCAATCGCGCCTTCAAGGCGACCACAGGGGTGACGCCGAGCGAATATCGCAGGCTCAAGGTCCCCGCGGCCTGACGCCCAGCATATTGTAATCGCTTGGCATTTTCGGAATCGGCGAGGCGCGATCGGGAATCGGCGCGCGCCTTTTTCGGTTTCGGCGAGCGATTGCGGCAGGGCTGTGCTTGCTGGCCGGTGCGCACTGACGCGCACTGCCGGAGCAAACCATGATCCAACGACGGCCGATTCTGATCCTTGCTGCGACCGCTGTGCTTGCTGTGCTCGCCTTGTCGGCCGCCCGTGGCGGCGATGCGCCGAAAGTCGTGACCGGCTTTGTCGCCGACGTGCTCTGCTCGGAGACCTTCGTTTCCGGCATCGATCCCGACAAGACCTTCGCCGAGACTACGGCCGCGGTGCCAGGCGCGGGCCTCGTCGGCTGGGCACTCGATTACAAGCTCGATCGCTCGCGCAAGGACGTCACGGTGACGCTCGCGGGCTTTGGTCGCAGCCATGCCGTCTATCGCGGCGAGCTCGGCTGCGCTCTCGATCACGGCAGGGGAATGGCCGACGTGGCGGCGCCGTCGGTGAGCGACGCCGCGCAAGCGCTGTTGCCGGAGATCGCAGGACCCTCGGTCGTCGCGCCGCAGAACCCAGGACTTGCGGCGGCGCTCGATCGCGCCTTTGCCGAGCCCGCGCATCCGCCGTTCAAGCGCACCCGCGCGATTGTCGTGGTGAAGGACGGCCGCGTTGTCGCGGAGCGCTATGCGGAGGGTCTTGGCATCGACACGCCGCTGCTCGGCTTCTCCGTCACGAAATCGGTGATCGCGACGCTCGCAGGCATTATGGTGCGTGAGGGCAAGCTTGCGCCGGACCAGCCGGCGCCGGTCGCCGCCTGGAAGAGCCCTGATGATCCGCGCCACGCCATCACGGTCGATCAATTGCTGCGCCACACCGCGGGGCTTGCGCTCGGCAGCTCGCTGCAGGCTTCGCTTGGCGCGGCCTTCGAGCCGGTCAACCGGATGAAATTCCTGGAAACCGACATGGCGGCTTTCGCCGAAGCCGCGGAGCTTGAAACTGCGCCCGGCAGTGCATGGAACTATCACGACGGCAACTATCTGATCCTCTCGCGCCTGATCGAGAACGCCGTCGGCGGCAGGCCGGCCGACTTCCTCCGCTTCGCGCAGGCGGAATTGTTTGGTCCGCTCGGCATGCGCCATGTCACGGTCCAGTTCGACGGCGCCGGCACGCCGGAGGGATCGGGCGAGATGCTGGCCTCCGCGCGCGACTGGGCGCGCCTCGGCCTGCTCTATCTCAACGACGGCGTCGCCGGCGACAAGCGCATTCTCCCGGCAGGCTGGGCGAACTACGCCGCGTCGCCCACGCCGGACGCCTTCGTTGGTTACGGCGCGGGCTTCTGGATCAATCGCGGCGACAGTCGGGGCGCCCATTACAGGATAGAACACGGCTGGCCGCGCGATGCGTTCTTCGCCAAGGGATCGATCGGGCAGTACGTCATCGTCATCCCGTCGGAACGGCTGGTGATCGTCCGGTTCGGCAGGACGGTGAACTGGCCGCTCGACGCCGACGGCGTCTCCGATCTCGTCCGGGATGTCGTCGCGGCCACCCATGACAAGGCAGAACTGGCAGCCGGAAATTAAGCGGATCCTCCTGCTATTGCCGCCCGAGCCGGGTCGCCTGCTCGACGCGGTCGAACCGCTCCAGCGAGAGGATCGCGTCCGCAAGCTGCTCGGCCCGGCCATTCAGCACCGGGCGGGCCAGCGTCAAAAATTTCTGCTGCATCGCCTGCGCATCCGGGAACGAATTCGGCTCGCCGGAAGGGTCGGCATAGATCCGTTCATGCACGCCGTCGGCAGTCGTGATCGACACGCGTGCGCCGAACGGGTGACTGCGGCCGACCTCGAGCCGGTCGTCCTGCACCACGTCGAACCTGTCGGCGAGCTTGTCGATCGCGGCGTCGCCGAGCCGGCCATAATCGTCCCAGCCGAAGCGGCCCTGGTCGAGCGCCACCGCGCCGGTGAAGAACATCGAGAACTGGCCGCCGACAACCGACGTCGGATGCCGCTTGGTGGCGGCATCGCCGGTCAGGGTGATGCCGTTGCGGTGCAGGCCGATCTCGACGCGCGTGATCTGGTCCGGCGTGAGGTTGTGCTCCCGGCGCATCGCGATGATCGCATCGAGCGCCGCATGGGTGTAGCGGCAGCTCGGATAGGGTTTTATCCCGATCTTCATGGTCTCATAGGTCGAGCCGAGGCCCGAGACCGCCTTGTCCGGATGGGCGTTGTCGGTATAGCCGACCAGCAGCCCATGCTTGCCTTCGACCGCCTCGGTCGAGCCGACGAAATCGTTGCGCGCGAGCGTGGCCGCGATTACGCCGTTCATGGCGGCGGCGCCGACCTGGTAGCGCTTGTTCCAGGCGCCGTTGACCAGGAATTGCAGCGAACCCGCCGCCTGGCTGCCGGAGACGCCGAACGCAGACACGAGCTGCGCTTCCGAGAGGCCGAGCAGCTTGCCGGCCGCGGCTGCCGCGCCATAGGTGCCGGCGGTCGCGGTCGGGTGGAAACCGCGGGCGTAGTGCGAGGTCGGATCGAGCGCGTTGCCGAGCCGGCAGCACACCTCGTAGCCCGCAACAATCGCGGTCAGCACGTCGCGCCCGGAAGCGCCGACCATCTCGCCGACCGCAAAGGCGGCCGGCACCACCGGCGCGCTCGGATGCAGCGAGGAATCGGCATGGGTGTCGTCGAAATCGAGCGAATGGCCGAATGCGCCATTGAGTAGCGCCGCGACCGCGGGCGTCCAGGTCCTGTCGTCGCCGAACACGGTGGATTGGCCTTTGGTGTCGAGCGCGAGCTGCTCCAGCATCTTGAGCAGCGACGGCGTCGATTCCGCATCGCGCCGGGCCCGGATCGCGCTGCCGAGGAAATCGAGCGTCAGGGCTTTCGCGCGTTCCAGCACCTCCGGCGGGATGTCGTCACAGCGGAGATCGGCGACGTAGCCGGCGAGCGTTTCGGTTTCACGGGCCATCGGGATTTCCTCGCGTTACGGCACAGGGTATGGGGCCTGATTTAGGCTTTCAAGCCGGCTGCCGACACCGGGCAGCAGCCATGTCCAATGTCGTCTATAAAGGGCCGTCGGCATCAATCCCAAGAAGCGCTGCGCATGATCGTCTTCGTGAAACGCCTGTTCCGCTACCTGAGGCCTCACAAGGCGCAGCTGGCCCTGGCGGCCCGGGTCACCGTGGCCGCCGCGATCGCGTTCGCGGTCGCCACCGCATTGCATCTGCGGTTGCCGCTGTGGGCGGTGCTGACATCGCTCATCGTGACCCAGATGAGCGTCGGCCGCTCGCTGAAGGCAACCCGCGACTACATGTTCGGGACGGTGGGCGGGGCGATCTATGGCGGCGCCATCGCGGTGCTGATTCCGCATTCCAGCGAGGCCGCGCTGCTTGGATTGCTGGTGCTGGCGGTTGCGCCGCTGGCGTTCATCGCTGCCAAAAATCCCAGCCTGAGCGCAGCCACCGTGACCGCCGTGATCGTGCTGCTGGTTCCGACGATGAGCCACGTCGATCCGCTCGCTTCCGCGATCGATCGCGTCTTCGAGGTCATGGTCGGCGCGCTTACCGGGCTCCTGGTGTCCTTCTTCGTGCTGCCGTCGCGCGCGCACGGCCAGCTCCGGATCAATGCGGCGCGCGCGCTCGGGCTGATCGCCGCGGCTTTCGCCGAATTGCTGGCGGGCCTGACGCGCGGGCGCGACAATGACGCCCTGCATCGGCTGCAGGACGGCATCGGTTCGGCGCTGGTCGACCTCAACGCGACCGGCGCGGAAGCGGAGCGCGAGCGCGCGGCGCATCTGTCGTCCGGCCCGGATACCGGTCCGCTGCTGCGGACGATTTTGCGGCTGCGCCACGATGTCGTCATGATCGGGCGCGCCAGCGCGCTCCCGTTGCCGCCCCATTTGCAGGCGCGGCTGGCGGCGCCGCTGGCCGAGATCAGCGAGGCGATCGTCACCCATCTGCGCGCGGTCGCCGCGGTGTTGCGGGCCGGTGTCGGCTCTCCGGCGACCGAGCCGGTAGACCTCGCGCTGCAGGCCTATGCTGCCGAAGTCGCTGCGCTGCGCAGCGAGGGCCTGACCCGTGACCTGCCCGGCGATGCGGCCGAGCGATTTTTCGCGCTGGGTTTCGCGCTGGAGCAGATGCGACAAAATCTGAACGACCTGAAGCGTTGCCTCACCGAATGGTGCGCAGTGCCGCTTCCGGCAAAAGACGACGCCCGCGCCTGATCCGGAAAAAGCCTGCCGCGCGCCTGGATGGCGGGGAGGATATTGGTCTTCTCTCGACATCGCGCACTAGCGGCTGGCCAGCCCCTTGCTTTTCATGCGCCAGATCAGAAGCTCGATGCGGTCCTGGCCGAAGAAGGGCTCCTTCTCGAACACGAAGGTCGGCACGCCCCAATGGCCTGACGCTGCGTGGGCCTTTTCGTTCTCGGCGATCACAGCCTCGTAACGGTCGGGCTCGGCGCTGATCGCGGCATCCATCGTGGCGAGATCGAAGCCGGCTTTTTCCGCAGCGCGCGCCAGATGATCGCCCTCGTTCCAGCCTGACACGCTGCCGTCCCACAAGACGGGTGCGATTGCGCCGACGAAGGCGAGCGATCGGCCTTGGGTCTGCGCCAGCGCGCCGAGGCGGGTCAGGCGGTGGATGTAGGGCTGATGCTTCGCGACCTCGAGCGTCGTCATGTCCTGCACGATCGGGTCGGGGCGCGGAAAGCGGAACGGGATGTCCTCGAACCTGGCGACGCGGCTGGAATCGAGCACGACATAGCGGGCGAATTGCGGATTGGTCTTCTTGAAGAAATCGGGCACGCGCACCGCCAGCGGATAGACCGGCTTGAGGTTCACGGCGACATCATATGTCGCGACCATGTTCATGGTTTTCGGCAGCGCCAGATAGGAATAGGGGCTGCGGAAGGAGAAGTAGAGGTCGACCGACAGCGTCATCGGACTAATCCCGCGCGGCGAAAACAGCTGGACGCAAGCAAGGCATGGCCAGCAAATCACGGACGGAGCGCAGCGTCCACGGATTGTCCGGCTTCATTGAGGGGCCGTGACCTGCCGGAGCATGGCCGGCACGATTCTGCGATGGAACGGCCGGACGACCGCAAGATAGGATCGACCGAGCCGGTTATGGGTCAGCACCAGCGTCGTCGCGGTCACCTTCTGGGCATCGGGCGACCGCGCAACGTCGACGACCACGCGGAAATCAAGATGCCGGTCGTTGAAGCCGGCGACCAGCCGATCGGCGCTTTCGGCGACGACAGGAAATACGCCGATCATGTCATGTTGCGCGCCTTGCCGCGCGCCCGAGGTCTTCAGGCCGAACGGCGTGACCAGGAGGTTGCGCAACGCCAGCAGCGTCCGGGTCCAGCGCGGCGGGCGCGCCAATATCCGCTCGGCGGCCTGGCGAGCGGACAGCGCCGGCCCGCCGATGTCGAGGCTGAACGCATCGGCGAACTGCGCGCCTGCCAGCAGCGCGGCGGTGTCGGCCGGGGGCGTCGCCTCGCGCACCGTCATGGCAGCCGCCCGGAGAGGCGCCGGAAGCGCAGGATCAGCAGCACGGCGTAGACCGCGGTGCCGCAGGACAGCCCGATCCAGACCCCGATCGCGCCGAGCGAGGTCCAAAGACCGAGATAATAGGCAAGCGAAAAGCCGATCACCCAATAGCCGACCGCGGCAAACAGCAGCGGCACGCGGGTGTCGTTCATGCCGCGGAGCGCGCCGACCACGATGGTCTGGATGCCGTCGGTGACGAAGAAGGTGGCGCCGACCAGCAACAGCGTCGCGGTGAGCGCGACGGCGCCGTCCGCGGCCTCGCCGAAGAACAGCGTCGCGATCGCGAAACGGCCGAGCATCACGGCCAGCGTCAGCGCCACGGCAAGCGCGATGCCGAGCCACAGCGCCGCCATGCCGGCGTGCCACACGCCGTCGGCATCGTGGCGGCCGACCGCCTGTCCGACCCGCACCGTGGCGGCAAGGCTGATGCCGAACGGCACCATGAACAGGATCGCCGTGACCTGAAGGGCCACCTGATGGGCCGCGAGCGCCGCCGTGCTGATCCGGCCCATCAGGAGCGCCGCGGCCGAAAACAGCCCGTACTCCATCAGGAACGACATCGCGATCGGCGCGCCGATCACGACGAGCTTGCCGAGCAGGGCCCAGTCGACGCGCCAGACGCGCCCGAGCACCTGGTATTTGCGGAACGGCCGGCGCAGCGTGACGAAGCACAGGCCGGCGACGAACGTGCCGAAATTGACAAGCGTGGTGGCAAGCCCGACGCCGAACATTTCGAGCCGCGGCAGGCCGAGCTTGCCATACATCAGGAGATAGACGAGGCCTGCGTTGGCGGGGATCGCGGCGAGCGTGATCCAGAGAACCGGCTCGGGCCGGTTGATCGCGCTCATGAAGCCGCGGATGGCGATGAACCAGAGTGCCGGCAGGATGCCCCAGGCAAGCCCGAACAGATAGGTTTGCGCCAGATGCGCAGGGCCCGGCGCCTGTCCCAGCGCCAGCAGGATTGCTTCGCCGCGCAGCGGGAACATCATGATCGGCAGCGTGACCAGCAGCGCGGCCCAGAAGCCGGTGCGCAGCGCCCGCCTGACCTGCCGCGGGTCGCGCGCGCCGAACGCTTGGGCTGCGAGCGGCGCGACGGCGGACATCAGGCCCATGCCGACGGTGAAGCTGACGAAGTAGACCGTGCCGGCCAGCGCGGCGGCGGCCACCGCCTCGTCGCCGAAGCGGCCGATGAAGGCGAGATCGGTCGTCATCATCGCGATCTGCCCGAGTTGAGTCAGCGCGATCGGTGCCGCGAGCCTTGCGGTCTCGGTGAGCTCGGATGCGAGGCGGCCGCTGATTTCGCGCGCGGCCTGTCCGCGCTCTGCCTTGTCGAGTGACGTCATTTGTCAGCAATATCACGGGCGCGAGCCCAAAAGATGGTGGCAGCAATGCCGCGGTCGCAAGGAGATCAAGCCAGGTATGCATCGGCCTAGCGACTGATCGTCACAGACACGTTTCCACCTGCCCGCGGCGCCCACCGCGCCCGAGTCTTGCTGCGTCACGTCCTCCAGATAGAGAGGGCGCAGGGAATGCCGGATGCTTTGGCGCACCCGCAGCCTCGCGTGCAAAAGAAAAAAGCACACGAGTTAGTCACCACAGGTATCGCCGCAATCACCGGCATTCCCTGCGCGATGGTTTTAACGGTTTCCTTCGTGCTCTCCCCGGAGACCGGGCTTTCTTGCCTCCGTCGCCTTGCGGATCATCCTCCGCGAGGCTTGGCATCAGCGTCGGGATGCCAGGACCACACGACTTCGCCGTCCGCGCGCAGCGTCATTCGTCTGTTGCGCCGCTCGCGTCCATCGCATCCCGCTTCCTACGTCCGTGACGATCGCGATACGCCCCTCTTGATGGAGGCGGGACGCGCCGATTGGAGCCACTGATTTGCCCGACGCAACAAGCGGAATATTTTTCGCGGCACGACTGGACGACCCAAATCAGCCTGAATCGCCTCACGAATTTCGATTTTCCGCGCAGGTGATTCTGAGCCAATTTGAGCGCAGCGCACACCATCGCTTCGGCGAATCTGCCGCGCGCCAGCGCGGCAGATCGCCGGGCTTTGCGCCCTGGACATTTTTTTCGGCATCGGCTCCCGCACGCCCAGCGGGTTGGCCGGACCGCCGGGCACGCGGGCCGGATAGGGACCAAGCCACGCCTGGCGCATCCAGCATTCTGCGGCTGCGTCGTTTGGAACACGCAGCGCTCTGATCGATTATGTCCTCCGATGTCAGCGCAGAGGAACCTCAGTCATGACATGGAAACTTACTCTTCTAGTACTCGCGTCCGCGGCTATGCTTGCGAGCACACCCGCATCTGCGCGGCACCACAGACACGGCCACTTCTACTTCCACGGTGGGTATCGCTATTATTCGAGTCCGTCCGCGCCGGGAGGTGGCATGCTCACCCCCTCGGCAGCATGGAACCATTGATGTAGCCTTGCAGAAGCGCGGCGCCCGTGCCGCCGGCTTGCCTGCAAGAATGTCCGTCGCGTCATCAGCCCTGCCGCCTCGCCGCCTGTTCAACGCCAGCATCACAGCACAGGCAATCGCGCCGAGCCAGAGGTCAGGCGGCCGGCATGTCATGTCCGCTTCGGGTCAAAACCGGCAATACAAGACGCAATAGTCCGCGTGCCTTTGCCTTCGGTTCAGGTAGACCGCGTCAGTCCAGCGCTGGAATAATGGAGGTTTAGCATACAGGCTCACGGCCACAGGCATTTCATCGCCGCGAAATTCCATTGCGCAGGGAAGCTAAAATCCAATTTCAGCTCATCGCCTATTCGAAGCGCAGCGCCACAATTGGATCAAGCCGCGCGGCGCGATGGGCAGGATAGAGGCCAAACGAAATTCCGAT
This sequence comes from Bradyrhizobium sp. NP1, assembly GCF_030378205.1. Taxonomy (NCBI): domain Bacteria; kingdom Pseudomonadati; phylum Pseudomonadota; class Alphaproteobacteria; order Hyphomicrobiales; family Nitrobacteraceae; genus Bradyrhizobium; species Bradyrhizobium sp. NP1. Next base: position 16,731 of record NZ_CP127385.1, on the reverse strand, counting down.
GAACCCCGCAAATCCGCAAGCCAGGACGATTGCCCAGGGACTGATCAGGATAGGCCAACCAGCTTTCCACGCGATTGCGACTGCAGCGGCGGCTCCCGACACCGCACCTACAAGCCCTCCCATCAGCGCCAAGATCAAGGCTTCGATCAGGAATTGCCATCGGATATCGCGGCGGCTGGCCCCGACCGCCATACGCAAACCGATTTCGCGGGTACGCTCGGTCACCGAAACCAGCATGATGTTCATGATGCTAATGCCGCCAACGACCAGCGAAACCGCTGCCACCGCGATCAACAGACTGCCGAGGAGCCGCACGGCGGCGCCTCGTGCAAACAGTATATCCGCTGGATTCTCGATCCTGAAATCACTGGGGGCCTCGGCGCGAATGCGGTGCCGCTGCCGAAGCAGCGCCTCAATCAGCCGTTCGATCTCCGGCATCGCAGTTGCGTCCGATACTTTGATCGATATGAAATCCAATGCTTCGCGCGTTGTGCCGCGCACAGCGCCCAGCACCCGGCTTTTCGCAGCTGACAGCGGGATGAACACGACGTCGTCCTGGCTGCGGCCAACTGCGCCCAACCCCTTTTTGTCCAGCACGCCAATCACGGTGAAGGGGACGTTGCCAATCCGAAACGTCTCTCCCGGTCCCGCGTGCCCATTGAAAAGCTCCTCGACGATCACCGATCCGACGATGGCAACTTTGGCTCCGGATGCGATCTCGTCGCTCGTAAAGGATCGGCCACTGGCAACCTGCCATTCGCGAGCCACCAGATAATCGGCATTGATTCCGGCCACTACCGTCACCCAGTTCTTGTTGGCGGCCACGAGCGGAATGGAACGCGACAACAGCGGAGCTGCGACCTGCACGTCCACCAGTTCGCGGCGAATTGAAGCGGCGTCCTCTTCCGTCAGCGTGGGCTGTGTTCCTGATTCAAGTCTTGCTCCGCCGGAATTTCTGGCGCCGGGCATGACGAGCAGGAGGTTGGCTCCAAGCGTGCGGATCTTCTCGGAAACTTCCGCTTGTGCGCCGGCTCCCACCGATACCATGCAGACTACAGCCCCTACGCCAACGACGATCCCAAGCACGGTCAAGGCGCTTCGCAATTTGTTGACGCGGAGCGCCCGCGTGGCGATTCGCAAGCTCTCCAGAGGACTCATGAGGAGGAATCCGGGGCGAGGGGGTTCAGAAGCAGGTTGTTGCGCGATGCCACCGAGTCACTGACGATTCGTCCGTCGTGCAGGGTGATCTGTCGCCGCGCACGATCCGCGACCTCGGTGGCATGCGTGACCACGATGACCGTGTGACCATCGCGATGAAGAGTCGTAAACAGCGACAGAATCTCGTCGCCGGTGGTACTATCCAGTGACCCGGTCGGTTCGTCGGCGAGAATCAGAGCAGGATCGTTCACCGTCGCGCGCGCGATCACAACCCGCTGCTGCTCTCCTCCCGAGAGTTGATTTGGCCAATGATGACCGCGGTCGGTCAGGCCCACGCGGTCAAGCGCGTCCTTGGCTGCACGACGTCGTTTGGAGGGAGGAACGCCAGCGTAAACAAGCGGAAGCTCGACGTTTTCCAGCGCGGTCGCCCGCGGCAGCAGGGCCGGCAGTTGGAATATAAAGCCGATGTCGTGGCTCCTGATGGCCGCGCGCCTGTCCTCGCTCAGCTTTGCAACTTCTCGACCCTCTAGCGCATACTCGCCGGAATCCGGCCGATCCAAGAGGCCCAAAAGGTTCATCAAGGTTGACTTTCCCGAACCCGAGCGGCCACGAATTGCAACAAACTCGCCGCGCTCGATCGAGAGTGAAACGTTTGATACCGCACGAACGATCGTTCCCCCGGAGGGATAGTGTTTGGAAATTCCGGCAGTACAGAGCAGCGGCTGCATCTTGGAATCCAATCTCAAAATCCAAGGCGAACGCCAAAATAACCCCTTTGCTCTTGGGAGTTGGCAATCCCGACGATCAGTGGCTCGCCCTCCGCAAGCGCGCCCTCCAGCAGCTCTGTGCTGTTGTCGTCGCTGACACCGAGTCTCACTGCAACCGATCTCGGGCGCCCGCCGTCGCCGACGAGCCATACTGTCGTGGATGGCTTGGAGGAGTCCGCTTGGCTCGCACTCTGGTTACCAGCCGCAGGACCGGAATCGCCTGGCCGGAAGCGCAGCGCCTGGGTCGGAATTTTGAGGATTCCGCCAGTATCACTCACCAGAATCCGAAGCTGGGCAGTCATTCCCGGCAGCAGCAGGAGGTCCGGATTTGGTGCGGAAACGATTGTCGTATAGGTGACGACGTTCTGCACGACCTCGGGAGACTTGCGGATCTGTAGAACCCGTCCACTGAAGATTCGGTCAGGATAAGCGTCCACTGTGAACCTGGCCATCTGGCCCACTTTCAACTGCCCGACATCGGCCTCGTCAATCTTGCCATGGACCTCCATTTCACGCAGATCATTCGCGATCTTGAACAATGTCTTGGCTTCGAGGCTCACGGCAACCGTTTGCCCTGGATTGACATCCCGTTTGATGATGATCCCGTCGATTGGCGCGCGGAGCACAGTACGATCGAGGTCAACCTCCGCCTGATCGAGAGCCGCCTGCCTCTGCTCGACAACAGCTTGTGCATTCTCGAGATTGGCCTCGGCCATTAGCCGTTCTGCTTCCGCGATCGCAATGGCCTCGGTCTTCATCTGGATCTGGTCCAGAGAGGCGCGCAGGTCGGCAGCTCCCGCATCGCGCAGGGCTCGCATCTGGGTTACGTCGCGCTCGGTTCCGGCTCCGGTACGCGCCAATGCCACCTTTCGCAGGAAATCCCTCTCGACCTCATCCTGCCGGGCCTTGTTCGCAGCCGATTGCTCCTCCGCCAGTTTTTTGGCCGTCTGCGCATTCGCGACCGCGACCTTCGCCCGCTCCAGCGCTGCCTTTTGCACCTGGGCAGTCGCTCTCGCCACTCTCAGGGCCGCTCTCGCTTCCTTGACGCGGGCAGCAAAGATCTCCTGGTCGATTTGCGCAATCGGCTGCCCAGCCGCTACGGTTTCGTTGAAATTAACGAACACTTCCGCGATTCGCCCTGACAGTTGTGAACTGACATCGACGCTTACGACCGCCTCGACGGTGCCGCTGGCCTTCACCGAAGTCGAGATGCTGCCGCGTTCGACCGGGGCGGTGAGGAAGGCCCCGGGAGAACTTCCCTGGCTGTATGTGTAGCCAAGAACCGCGGCCAGCGTGCTCAGCAGAATGGCCGTCGCAGCGAATCGCATGGGGTGTCACCCCCTCTCGTACCCCTGCACGGAGCATTGACTACGCTTTGTAGCGTGGCGTCACTCTCGGTGGGCGTAATCAAGCCCCGCGCTCTCCAAGGCTACGGCATGTGCGAGCAAGCGACGTCGTACTGGGAAACCGCGGCCGTCGAATTTGCGTTCGCTGCCGATGCTGTGCCCGGATTTCCGGCGTAGACGTTGCCTGCCTGCCCACTTGGATTGAACGGCGACCCGGCCGCTGTAACAGCAGCCCCCGGCGTGTTGATACCTGCACCCGTATTGGTGCAGCTAAAGCCGTGATTGGAGCCGTGCTGTCCTGTTGTGGGATTTTGGGCAGGTTTGGAAGGCGGACCGGCGCCCAACACTATGCCCGCTGACGAAAGCAGCAGGCAGGCGCCGATTGAGAGAGAGGCTAACATGTGCTTCATCGCTGCACTCCCCTTCAAGGCTATGTTGCATTGGACATAGTTGTTTGGAGATACTCCGTAGAGCGTATTGGCCAACGCTCTAACGCGCGCATTGCCCATCGCCGTCCAGGCGGTGGGGCCCGATCGCTGCCAACGAAACACCGGAAGGTATGGAATATTCCTGGGCTGTCCGCTTTCTTTGCCGGCCTCGTCCAGCGATCTTAGGTACGCCACGCTCGGCGAAAGCTACCACGATGCGCCAGCACCAAAACTGACTTATTTGTCAGAAACTAACACATCAGTCGTTCGGGACTAATGATATTGCAGCGGAACATTGCTCAATCGATAGCACTCGCCAGCAAACTTCAGGGAGCCCGGGATCGGAGCGGGCATGGAACCGCGATGAGGCACGTGCTGCATGTCGATATCCGTCATCGTCTTGAATATTTCGCACCATACAGGCTGTCCAAGTTTGGCGCGTGGGAGAGGTCAACGGGTTCCGCTGCCTCAGGTCGAACCAAGCCGATCCGGCCTGCGATCGGCATGCGTGCTTGAGTGTGCCCAGTGACTACCGTCCCCGCTCCGGCACGCGCGTGATCCTGGCGCCGAGCGCGTTGAGCCGTTCCTCGATGCGCTCATAGCCGCGTTCGATCTGGTCGGCATTGTTGATGGTCGAGGTGCCCTCGGCGCACACGGCTGCGAGCAGCATCGCCATGCCGGCGCGGATGTCGGGCGAGGTCATCGGCGCGCCGCGCAGGCGGCTGGGGCCTGCGACAATCGCGCGATGCGGGTCGCACAGCACGATGCGGCCGCCCATCGCGATCAGCTTGTCGACGAAGAACATCCGCGATTCGAACATCTTCTCGAACATCAGGATCACGCCATCGCATTGCGTGGCGGTGACGATCGCGATCGACATCAGGTCGGCCGGGAAAGCCGGCCAGGGCTGGTCCTCCAGCTTCGGCACATGGCCGCCGAAATCGTCCTTGATCTTCATGGTCTGGTCGGACGGCACGATCAGATCGTCGCCCTTGACCTCGCAGACGATGCCGAGCCGCTCGAAGCCCATGCGGATCGAGCGCAGATGCTCGACGCCGGCGCGCATGATGCGCAACGGCGAGCGCGTCACCGCGGCAAGTCCGATCAGCGAGCCCACCTCGATATGGTCGGGCTGGATCGCGTAGGTCGTGCCGCCAAGCGACGCGCCGCCCTGCACGATCATGGTGTTGGTGCCGATGCCCTCGATGGTGGCGCCGAGCTTGCAGAGGAAATGCGCCAGGTCCTGCACATGCGGCTCGGAAGCGGCATTGCGCAAATAGGTCGTGCCGCTGGCCGCGACCGCCGCGATCAGCGCATTCTCGGTTGCAGTCACGCTCGGCTCGTCGAGGAAGACGTCGACGCCCGTCAGCTTCGTGCAGCGGAATTCAAGCCGGTCGGTCGCGGTGACGGTGGCGCCCAATTGCTCGAAGGCGAGGAAATGGGTGTCGAGCCGGCGCCGGCCGATCACGTCGCCGCCGGGCGGCGGCAGCGCCACCTCGCCGCAGCGGGCGAGCAGGGGACCGGCGAGCAGGATCGAGGCGCGGATGCGCGCGCACAGATCGGGATCGAGGTCGGCGGCGCGGATTTCCTTCGCGTGGATATGGAGCGTGTTGCGGCCGCGCCATTCGGCCGCGGCACCCACCGAGCGCGCCAGCTCGACCAGCGTCTCGGTGTCGCGGATCCGCGGCACGTTCTCGAGCGTCACCGGCTGGTCGGTCAGAAGCGCCGCGGCGATGATCGGCAGCGCCGAATTCTTGTTGCCGGAGGGCTCGATCGCGCCGCCGAGCCGGTGACCGCCCTCGACGATGTACTGAATGGGGGCGCGCAGCGCGCGGGAAGCCTTTTGTTCAGTCATTTTCTCGAAGTCCCGCAACGCGATCCATGCCTGATCGCGGCACCGTATCACATAACGCACATGCACGCATGACGACGCTCATTTCACCATCGCGAGCGCCATCCCGCCGAGGGCGCTGACGATGACGACGACAAGTGGCGGGGCGCGCCACGCCGTCAGCAGGACGAAGCCGACCAGCGCGATGGCGAAATCCTGCGGCGACTGCACAGAGCTGGTCCAGACCGGATTGTAGAGCGCCGCACCCAGCAGCCCGACCACGGCGGCATTGACGCCGCGCATCGTCGCCTGCGCGCTGGCCCGCTGGCGAAAGCTGTCCCAGAACGGCAGCGTTCCGAGCAGGATGAGGATGCCGGGCAGGAAAATGCCGACAAGACCGAGTGCGGCGCCGGCGATCCCATGCGGCGCCGCGCTTGCGACGGTGCCGAGATAGGCGGCGAAGGTGAAGAGCGGGCCCGGCACCGCCTGCGCCGCGCCGTAGCCGGCGAGGAACGCATCGTCGCTCACCCAGCCCGGCGTCACGAAGGCCTCGCGCAGCAGCGGCAGGACCACGTGGCCGCCGCCGAAGACGAGCGCGCCGGAGCGGTAGAAGGCGTCGAACACGGTCAGCGGAGGGGAGGCCGTCACACCCTGGAGCAAAGGCAGGCCCAGGAGCAGCACGAAGAACGCGGCCAGCGCAACGAATCCCGCCGTGCGCGACACCGGCATCGCGACATGGCTCGATGAGGCGGCCGGCGCCTGGCGGCACAGCAAGAAGCCGGCGGCCGCGCCGAGCGCGATGGCGCCGAGTTGTGCGATGGACGAGCCGCTGAACAGGATGATGAGTGCCGCCACCGCGGCGATCGAGGCGCGCTCGCGGTCCGGGCACAGGCTGCGCGCCATGCCCCAGACCGCCTGCGCGACGATCGCGACGGCCACGAGCTTCAGCCCGTGCAGCAGTCCCGCGCCCGCAGGCCCCGTCAGCGCGCTGGCGCCATAGGCAAACAGCACCAGCGCAATGGCGGAAGGCAGCGTGAAGCCGGTCCATGCCGCAAGCCCGCCGGGATAGCCGGCGCGCATCAGGCCGAGCGAAAATCCGACCTGGCTGCTGGCAGGCCCCGGCAGGAACTGGCACAGCGCGACGAGGTCGGCATAGGCCTGCTCGTCGAGCCATTTGCGACGAACCACGAACTCATTGCGGAAATAGCCGAGATGCGCGATCGGGCCGCCGAACGAGCTGAGCCCGAGCTTCAGAAAGACGAGCAGGACCTCGAGCGGCGAACCGCCTCGTTCGTCCCGCTGTCCCGCCTCCGTTGCGGCCGGCATCATGCCCCCGAGCTGAAACGCTGCACAAATGCCCGATGCGCGACGAGCCCGGCTTTTCCGGGGTGCGCCGCAGGCTGCGGCGCAGCGTCGCGCAGGCTTTTCGTTACACGTCGACGTTGGCGGACAGCGAGTTGTCCTGGATGAACTCGCGGCGCGGCTCGACCACATCGCCCATCAGCTTGGTGAAGATGTCGTCGGCCTCGTCGACCTCCTTGACCTTCACCTGCAGCAGCGACCGCACATCGATGTTGAGCGTGGTCTCCCAGAGCTGCTCCGGGTTCATCTCGCCGAGACCTTTGTAGCGCTGCAGGCTGACGCCCTTGCGCCCCGCATCGGTCACCGCCTCGAACAGGTCGACCGGACCGTGGATCGGCGTCTCGACATCCTTGCGGCGGAGCAGGCCGGTCCTGGCATACGCCTCCTGCAGCCGCGGTGCGTAATCGTCGAGCTTGCGCGCGTCGGCCGAGCCCAGCAGCGCCTCATCGAGGATCGCGACGTCCTTGACGCCGCGCACCGTGCGCTCGAAGAAGAAGCCTTCGCCCTCGACGAAGCGGCCGGTCCAGCCGCGCTCGACCTCGTCGGCCAGCGCATCGAGGCGCTTGGCGATGTAGCCTGCGGCGGCGGTGGCCTTTTCCGGGTCGCCGACGATCTCGTGGCGCAGCACGCCCGCGATCGCGGCCTGCTCGACCACCTTGCGATTGTAGCGGCTGTGCAGATTGCGCAGCACGCTGCGGATCACCCGCGCATCCTCGACCAGCGAGAGCAGGTCGCGCCCGGAGCGGTCGCCGCCGCTCGCCGGCTTGAACACGCAATCGTCGAGCCCGGTCGCGATCAGATAGTCTTCCAGCGCACGCTCGTCCTTCAGGTACTGCTCGGACTTGCCGCGCGTCACCTTGTAGAGCGGCGGCTGGGCGATATAGAGGTAGCCAGAGTCGATGATCTCGCGCATCTGCCGGTAGAAGAAGGTGAGCAGCAGCGTGCGGATATGGGCGCCGTCGACGTCGGCGTCGGTCATCAGGATGATCTTGTGATAGCGCAGCTTGTCGATCGAGAAATCGTCGCTGATCCCGGTGCCGAGCGCGGTGATCAGCGTGCCGATCTGCTCGCTTGACAGCATCTTGTCGGTGCGCACGCGCTCGACATTGAGGATCTTGCCGCGCAGCGGGAGCACCGCCTGGAACTCGCGGTTGCGGCCCTGCTTGGCGCTGCCGCCTGCGGAATCGCCCTCGACGATGAAGAGCTCGGACTTCGCCGGGTCCTTCTCCTGGCAGTCGGCGAGCTTGCCGGGGAGGGAAGAGACGCTGAGCGGATTCTTGCGGGTCAATTCGCGCGCCTTGCGCGCGGCTTCGCGCGCGGCGGCGGCCTGGATCACCTTGCCGACGATCACCTTGGCCTCGCTCGGATGCTCCTCGAACCAGGCGGCGAGCGCCTCGTTGATCACGTTCTCGACCACGGGCCGCACTTCGGAGGAGACCAGCTTGTCCTTGGTCTGCGACGAAAACTTCGGGTCGGGCACCTTGACCGACAGCACCGCGGTCAGCCCCTCGCGGCAATCGTCGCCGGTGAGCGCGATCTTTTCCTTTTTCGCATTGGCGTCGGCGTAGCCGTTGACCTGTCGCGTCAGCGCGCCGCGGAAGCCGGCCAGATGCGTGCCGCCGTCGCGCTGCGGGATGTTGTTGGTGAAGCAGAGCACGTTCTCGTGGTAGCTGTCGTTCCACCACAGCGCCGCCTCGACGCCGATGCCGTTCGCCTCCGAGCGCACCATGATCGGCGCGGGCACGATCGCCTTCTTGTTGCGGTCGAGATATTTGACGAACTCCTCGACGCCGCCGGAGTAATGCATCTCCTCGCGCTTCTCGACCGCGTGGCGCATGTCCGAGAGCAAGATGTTGACGCCGGAGTTGAGGAAGGCGAGCTCGCGCAGGCGATGCTCGAGCGTGGCGAAATCATATTCGATGTTCTTGAAGGTCTCGCTGGAGGCGAGGAAGCTCACCTCGGTGCCGCGCTTGCCCTTGGCTTCCCCGACCACCTTCAGCGGCGCCACCGCATCGCCATGGGCGAACTCGACGAAATGCTCCTTGCCGTCGCGCCAGACCCTCAGTTGCAGCTTGCTGGACAGCGCGTTGACCACGGAGACGCCGACGCCGTGCAGGCCGCCCGACACCTTGTAGGAGTTCTGGTCGAACTTTCCGCCGGCGTGGAGCTGGGTCATGATGACCTCGGCCGCCGAGATGCCCTCGCCCTTGTGGATGTCGACCGGGATGCCGCGGCCGTCGTCGCGCACGGTGACGGAATTGTCGGGGTTGAGGACGACCTCGACACGGGTGGCATGGCCGGCCAGCGCCTCGTCGATGGCGTTGTCGACGACCTCGTAGACCATGTGATGCAGGCCGGAGCCGTCGTCGGTGTCGCCGATATACATGCCCGGCCGCTTGCGCACGGCATCGAGGCCCTTCAGCACGCGGATGGATTCCGCGCCGTACTCAGCCGGAATGGAATGCTCGGTCTCGGCGATGGTTTGCCGGGCAGGTTCTGTCATGTGAGGCCTTCAGGATGTCCCGAATCAGCGGCGCGGGGTGGGGCGCTGATCGCGCCATTTGTGCCACGAAAGGCGTATTGCGCCTAGCGCAAAGTCGCTCGCAGCAAGCTATTGAATAAATGGGGATTTTCGACTGTTTTGCAAGGCCGTTCGAGGCCGATTCCTGGCTGTCGAAAAAGCCTGATTCGAGCGCGAATCCGGCCTCGGGAACACCGCTCTCTGCCGCGCGGTCGTCGCGGATTGCGCGAGACCTGCTAGTGGAGCGGATTTGACGTTCGCTACCCATTCCGCCGCGATTCCTTGATGCGAACGTCAAATCCAAAGCTCCCCTAGAACAAATAATGTTGCTAGTGGTCCTTGGATTCTAACATTCGCAAAAGAGCCTGCCGAAACGGGATGCGAATGTTAGAATCGGACCACTAGTGGAGCGGATTTGACGTTCGCTACCCCCCCGCAGCGATTGCTTGATGCGAACGTCAAAGCCAAAGCTCCCCTAGAACAAATAATGTTGCTAGTGGTCCTTAGGATTCTAACATTCGCAAAAGAGCCTGCCGAAACGGGATGCGAATGTTAGAATCGGACCACTAGACAGGCGCAAGCAGTTTGTCGCCCCTTTCGGACCGGTCGGTGTTGGCTCCTTCCTCAGATCGATATCGGCCCGATATTGACGGTTTGCGCGCCGTCGCCGTGACGCTGGTGGTGCTGTTCCACGCGTTCCCGGATGCCTTGCGCGGCGGCTTCATCGGCGTCGACATCTTCTTCGTGATCTCGGGCTTCCTGATCACGGGGATTATCGCCCGCGAGCTCGAGGGCGGGCGGTTCAGCCTCGGCGGCTTCTACGGCAGGCGGATCAGGCGGATCTTTCCGGCGCTGATCGTGATCCTGCTCGTGGTTCTCGTGCTCGGCTGGTTCTGGATGCTGCCGGCGGCCTATGCGGCGCTGAGCACCGACGTGTTCGCCAGCGCCGCGTTCGCGGCCAATATCGCGCTGTTGCTGCAATCGGGCTATTTCGACGTCGAATCAGCCAAAAAGCCGCTGCTGCACCTGTGGTCGCTCGGCATCGAGGAGCAGTTCTACCTGTTCTGGCCGCTGCTTCTGATGCTGGCGCACCGCCTGCGCGTCCGGCTGATGACGGTTGCCTGCGTGATCGGGCTTCTGTCCTTTGCGCTCAATGTGGCGCTGATCGGCAGCAATCCGGTCGCGACCTTCTATCTGCCCTTCACCCGCGCCTGGGAACTGCTGGCAGGCGCGGCGCTCGCCTGCGGCTTTGCGCAGTTCAGCCACACCGTGGCTGCGAGCAATCTCCGCGCCGGCATCGGCATCCTGCTGATCGCGGTTGCAGCCGCCGTGCTCGATACGACAAGTGCGTTCCCGGGCTGGTGGGCGGTGCTGCCGGTCGCCGGCAGCGCGCTGGTCCTGTCGGCGCCGCAAGCCTCCGGCGCGCGCCGCCTGCTCGCCCATCCCGCGATGATCTGGATCGGCCTGATCAGCTACCCGCTCTATCTCTGGCACTGGCCGCTGCTGGTGTTCGGCGCCATCATCAAGTTCGCGCCGCTGACGCTCGCCGAGCGCGCGCTGGCCGTCGCGCTCAGTGTCGCGCTGGCCTGGGGCACCTACCGCTTTGTCGAAATCCCGCTCCGCTTCGGTTCATCCGGCCGGGTCAAGGCTGTGGCGCTCGCCCGCGTGATGGCGCTGGTCGCGCTCGTGGGCTTCATCGTCAGGCAGAACGACGGATTCGACTTTCGCCTGCCGGCGGAAATCCGCGGCGTCGCCGAGGTCAAGGAGCAGTCGGCGCAATGGCGGGTCGGCCAGTGCCTGCTCAGCGGCGGCCAGACCGCGTTCGCGGATGACTGCGTCGACCGCGACCGCCGCCCGCTGGTCTTCGTGTGGGGCGATTCGACGGCGGGCGCGCTGATGCCGGGCCTGCGCAAGGCGCAGGCGACGCGGACCTTCGGGATCGCGCAGTTCACGCTCAGCGCCTGTCCGCCGCTGCTCAACGTCGATATCCAGGGCAATCCGAATTGCCGCGCCATGAACGACAAGGTGCTGGCGCTGGTTGGGCAGATGAAGCCCGATATCGTGCTCCTGCACAGCGCCTGGAGCCAGCACGTCGACCATGTCGCGGACACGCTTGCCGCGCTGCAGGGGAGCGGCGCGCGCGTCGTGGTGCTGGGCGCGGTGCCGTGGTGGAAGCGCGGCCTGCCGAACGAGGTGCTGCGCCATTTCATGCTGCATCATCAGCTGATGCCGGCGCGCTCCGATCTCGCCGAGCGTGATCTGCCGGTGGCGCAATTGCGCGCGGCCGCGGCGCCGCTGGGCGCGACGTTCATTTCGGCCTGGGACGTGTTCTGCAACGCGCAGGGCTGCCTGACGCGGCTTGGCGACAGAGCCAGCGATCTCTCCGCCAGCGATCAGGTACACCTGACCGAGAAGGGATCGGAATTCCTGGTGCAAGCGGTGATCGACCGGATTCTCGGCGGAGCGGCCGCGCCCGCGATCCGCGCCTCGCAATAGGTCTTCGGCTTGCGCTAGAGCATGATCCGGAAAAGTGTGCAGCGGTTTTCCCTCGCGACAAAACGCGGAACGCGTTTGCGCGGAGATCATGCGCAATCAAAAACCTAAAGCGCGATGGTGATTCAACCTAATCCCATCGCGCTTTAGCCGCGCCGGGTGATCCGCCCCGCCTCGACGTCGAAGATGTCGCCGCCGAGCTCGGCAAAGGCGACCGGGTCCGCGCCGCTCAGCCAAACCTGCGCGCCGAGCCTGGCCAGTTCATCGAACAGCGCCGTGCGCCTTGCGGGATCGAGATGGGCGACCACCTCGTCGAGCAGCAGCAACGGCGTGATGCCGGTCATCTCCGCCACCAGCGTCGCATGCGCCAGCACGAGCCCGATCAGGAGCGCCTTCTGCTCGCCGGTCGAGGCATCGCGCGCCGGCATGTTTTTCGGCGCGTAGATCACCTGGAGATCGGTCAGATGCGGACCATCGAGGGTGCGGCCGGCCAGCGCGTCACGCGGCCGGCCGTCGCGCAGGATCTGCCGGTAGCGGTCCTCCACCGCGGTTGCGGGCTCGCCGAGCAGCGCGTTCTCCATCCAGCCGTCGAGGCTGATCTCGGCCGACGGAAACGCCGAAGCCGCGCCGCGCGCGCGCAGCATCGCAGCCAGCCTGACCGCGGTCTGGCCGCGGGTGGCCGCGACCGCGACCGCGAGCTCGGCGGTCTCGCGCTCGATCGCGTCGCACCAATGGTCGTCGTAATTGCGCGCCTCGAGCAGACGGTTGCGCGAGCGCAGGGAGCGCTCCAGCGCCGAGATGCGGCTTGAATGCTCGCTGTCGATGGCGAGCACCAGGCGATCGAAGAAGCGCCGCCGCTCGGACGCTGCGCCCATGAACAGCCCGTCCATCGAAGGCGTCAGCCACACCATGCGCAGGTGATCGCCGAAGGCGGATGCCGAGCCGACCGGTTCGCGGTCGATCCGGCAGCGCCGCGCGGTCGAGGTGTCGGCGCGCGGCGGGTCGATGCCGGTGCCCAGCGTGGCAAGCCCGAGCGCGCCCTCGACCTCGGCGGAGACCGCCCAGGAACCATCGCCCTGGTTGTCGGCGACGTCCTCCAGCGTGGCGCGGCGCAGGCCACGCCCCGGCGACAGGAACGAGATCGCCTCCAGGCAATTGGTCTTGCCGGCGCCATTGGGCCCGACCAGCGCCACCATGTCGCTGCGCGTCTCGAGGCTGGCCGCGCGGTAATTGCGGAAATGCGTCAGCGCCAGGCGGTGGATGCGGGATGGGGTCATGTCTCACTGTCATTGCCGGGCTTGACCCGGCAATCCATCGTCCGCGTCAGCGGACAATTTCATGATACAGATCTTGCCAGTCAGGGTTGTTCGCGATGATCAGGTCGATCTTCCACTCGCGTGGCCAATGTTTGATGTTCTTCTCGCGCTGGAGCGCGGTCGCTATGGCATCATGCGGCTCAAAGTAAACGAGCTTTTTGACGCCATATCGCCAGGTGAAACCCTCGGCCAAGCCTTCCCGGTGCTCGTGAACTCGCCGCACCAGATCGTTTGTGACGCCGACATAGAGCGTTCCACCGGGCTTGCTCGCGAGAATGTACACCCAGTAGGTCATCTGGTTTGATGGATTGCCGGGTCAAGCCCGGCAATGACGAGGGGAGAGGGGAAGGTCAACTACAGGGTCAAGCCCCGCATCGGTCACACCCGCATCGGCATCAGGACGTAGAGCGCGTTCTTGTTGTCGCGGTCCTCGACCAGGGTCGGCGAGCCGGGATCGGCGAGGCGCAGCACGGCGACCTCGCCTTCGATCTGGGCCGCGATGTCGAGCAGATAGCGCGAGTTGAAGCCGATATCGAGCGGGTCGGCGGCGTATTCGACCTCGAGCTCCTCGGTCGCGCTGCCGGAATCCGGGTTGGTCACCGACAGCACCAGCTTGCCGGCGGACAGCGAAAGTTTTACGGCGCGGCCACGCTCGCTCGAAATCGTCGAGACGCGGTCGACGGCGGCCTCGAAATCCTTCTTGTCGACGATCAGCTCCTTGTCGTTGTTCTGCGGGATCACGCGGCCATAGTCGGGGAAGGTGCCGTCGATCAGCTTCGAGGTCAGGACCACATTGCCGATGGTGAAGCGGATCTTGCCGGCCGACAGCTCGATCCCGATCTCGGCCTCGTTGTCCTCGATCAGCCGCTGCACCTCGCCGACGGTCTTGCGCGGCACGATCACGCCGGGCATGCCGGCGGCGCCCTTGGGCAGCGGCAGCTCAACCTGCGCAAGCCTGTGGCCGTCGGTTGCGACCGCGCGCAGGGTCTGCGCCTTGGCGCTGCCGGCGGAATGCAGATAGATGCCGTTGAGGTAGTAGCGGGTCTCCTCCGTCGAGATCGCAAACTGGGTGCGGTCGAGCAGCCGCTTCATGTCGGAGGCGGCAAGCGTGAAGGAATGCGTCATCTCGCCGGCGGCGAGATCCGGAAAATCGTTCTCCGGCAGCGTCTGCAGCGTGAAGCGCGAGCGGCCGGCGCGGATCGCGAGCACCGAGCGGTCGCCGTCGCCCTCCAGCATGATCTGCGCGCCGTCGGGCAGCTTGCGGACGATGTCGTAGAACATGTGCGCCGGCACGGTGGTGGAGCCGCCGGTCGCGGCCTCCGCGGCCAGCGTTTCCGTGACCTCGAGGTCGAGGTCGGTCGCCTTCAGCGATAGTTTGGCGCTTTCGGCGCGGACCAGCACGTTGCCGAGGATCGGAATGGTGTTGCGCCGCTCCACCACGCGGTGGACGTGGCCCAGCGACTTCAGGAGCTGCGCGCGCTCGACGGTAACCTTCATTGCATACCCGCCCGATCCCTGGAGCGTGAGGACGTCCCTTCAGGAGCCGTCCCCGCCCTCCGAATTGTTGGTGGAGCATGGTTTCCGAAACCCGGTGTCCCCTTGTCGGGACCATGCCCTGAGATGGAAAAGCCGGGCAGCCCGAACGGGCGCCGCGGCCACTAGTGTGGCGGCTCTGACGTTCCTTTCAGTTTTGCCGGAACCTCTTCAAAGGAACGTCAGAGCCAAAGCCACACTAGAATCTTCTATTTGCCAGTGTCCCGGTTCTGACATTCGCAAGCGTGGCTCCACAAAATGATGCGAATGTCAGAACCGGGACACCAGAACCCGAAAGCCGGATCAATCGGTGGATTTGATCAAACCCGCGGGGGGACCGCAAGGTGGCGCGGTTGGGCCCCACTTTCAAGTGAGGCAGGGTCGGTTTCCCGGGTTTTGAGGCCCGAAAACGCCGGGCCGGGACGGCACGGGCCCGCCTCCCCTTGCGGAAAGGCGGGCCCGCGGCGCTGGCGCCTGCTTCAGGAGAGGCTCTCCCCGGCGTTGGTCCGGGGAGGATGCCGGATCACTGGCTGATCACGGGCGGATCACTCCTGGAGCTGTCGCTTCAGCGATTCCACCTCTTCGGAGAGCGCGGTGTCCTTGGCGACCAGCGCCTCGATCTTGCGCACGGCGTGCAGCACCGTGGTGTGGTCGCGCCCGCCGAAGCGCCGGCCGATCTCGGGCAGCGAGCGCAAGGTCAGCGTCTTCGCCAGATACATCGCGACCTGGCGCGGGCGCACCACATTGGCGGTGCGGCGCGACGACAAGAGGTCGGAGCGGCTGACATTGTACTGCCGCGCCACCACGCGCTGGATGTCCTCGATCTTGATGCGCTTGGGCTCCTGCGGCCGGATCAGGTCGCGGACCTCGCGCTCGGCCATCTCGAGCGTCACCGGCTGGTTGTTGAGCTTCGAATGCGCCAGAAGCCGGTTGATCGCGCCTTCGAGGTCGCGGCCGTTATGGGTGATGGTGCGTGCGAGATAGTCGAGCACCTCGTCCGGCACGTCGAAGCTCGCATGATGGGCGCGCGCCGCTGCGACGCGGTGCCTGAGAATTCCAAGTCTCAATTCCTCGCCAAGCGAGCCCATCTCGACCACGAGGCCGCCGGCGAGTCGCGAACGGACGCGATCATCGAGGCTTTCGAGGTCCGACGGCGGTCGGTCGGCGGCGATCACCACCTGGCGGCCGGCATCGATCAGCGCGTTCAGCGTGTGGCAGAACTCGGCCTGCGTCGATTTGCCCTGCAGGAACTGCAGATCGTCGATCACCAGCACGTCGATGCCGCGCAGCGCTTCCTTGAAGGCGAGCGCGGTCTGCGTCTTCAGCGCAGCGACGAAGCCGTACATGAATTTTTCCGCGGTGAGGTAGAGCACCTTGCGCTCGCTGCCGGAATTGCCCGCCCAGGTGACGGCCTGCAACAGATGCGTCTTGCCGAGGCCAACGCCGGCATGGATGTAGAGCGGATTGAACATCACCGGATCGCCGCGCCGTCCCTCCGCGACCTGGCGCGCGGCCGCCTGCGCCAGCGTGTTGGAGCGGCCGACCACGAAGCTCGCAAAGGTCAGGCGCGGGTCGAGCGGCGAGCCGCCGAGCGCGTCATGATTGGCCGATACCGGCGCAGTCGCGGTCGAGCGCAGCTCCGGCATCGCACGGCCGTCGGCGCGCTCAAGGCGGCGCGTATCGGTCGCAGGCGGCGCTTCCTTGATCGGCGCGGTCGCGCGGATCGCCGAGCGCACGGTGAGATCGACCCGATGTACTTCCGGCATCTCGGCCTGCCAGCACGTCAGCACGCGCTCGGCATAATGAGCCTGAATCCAGCTCTTGAGGAAGCGCGTCGGCACCGAGAGGCGTACGCTCTCGTCCTGCACGCATTCCAGGTCCATGCGCGCAAACCAGCTGGTGTAGACGTCTTCGCCGACACTCGATCGCAGCCGGCCTTTGACGCGTGACCAGCGTTCCTGTTCGATATTCGTCAT